>CAJQPT010000062.1 GCA_905480285.1 uncultured bacterium | reverse complement strand
AGGCGGCGGACAAGGTACGCGGCCTGCTCGGCGTGCCAGCGATTGATCCGGGCGTACTGGTCCATGCGGTCCGGCTTGCGCTCGTGATGGGAGAGGGCGTGGTGCCCGCCCTCGACCCCCTCAAGAAACGAGAAGCTCTGTCCGGAAACCGAGTTCCCGAACATGAGCGAAGCGACCCGCGTGCTGTCCGTACGCAGCGCCTCGTAGATGATGTCGAGCATCAGTCGGACCCGCTCAGGGAAGCCCGGGAGGGCGTCCTGGGGGGGGCCGAGCCCCTGGGGGGCCTCGAGGGCCGCGCGCTCGACGGCGGCCAGGCTTCCGAGTCGTGCCTCGAGGTCTCGGACGCTCTCCAGGTACTCCTCCAGCTTCGCTCGATCCGCCCCGCCGAGACGGCGCCGGAGCCCGCGGGCCTCCTCGAGCACCAGGTCGAGGGCCCCGGGCTCCGCCGCGGCGTTGACGGCTCCGCTCCAGCGGGTCAGCCGTGCGTAGGCTCGGCGGGGGTCGATCTCTCGCGGCGCGGGCTGGGTCGGGCTCCGCCATGAGATGTTCGCGCCATAGACCGTGCTGTAGCCCATGTCGACCCGGTTGCGCACCGGCTCGATACCGAGGACAAGGGAGTGGATCGGGGTCTGGCCCGCGTGGCGGGCTGCGATCACCTGGTCGATGGAGGTCCCCACCCGCAGGTCCCGGCCCCCGGTCCGGTGCACGGGGGCGCCGGAGAGCCAGGCCGTCGTCTTGACGTAGTGCCCCTCGCCGGCTCGGCTCGCGCGATGGAGCAGGTTGCCGAGGACCAGCACCTGGTCTCGATGGGGAGCGAAGGGAGCGAGCGTCGGCGACCACTGGAAGTCGGCGCCGGTGCCCTCGGGGCGCCAGGCCGCGGGCAGCATGCCGTTGGGGGCGAAGAGGGCCACGTAGCGCAGCGGCGCGAGCTCGCGGGAGGGCGCCATGGCCTCCAGGAGCGGGAGGGCCAGCGCGGCGCCCGTTCCCCGCAGGAGGGCGCGTCGAGGGATCGGGGTTCGGAGGGGCCTCATGGGTTCCGACGGGACGTGAACGCCGGGCTCCCGACGATACCTCGGATGAGTGAGGAGAAGCGATAATCGTCCCCGGCGGCCTTCAGGAGAGCCGCTCGCAGGTGTTGATCGTCGGCCAGCCCTGGAGGTCGCCCGACGGCGTAGGTGAACAGGGCGTGCTGGAGGGCGACAAGGAACCGGTGTGGGTCCTGTCGGAGGGCGATCTTGAGACCCACGGGGCCGTCGACCTCCGCGCCCGAGGGGAGGGTCACGCGCGTCTGGATCGGCGGCTCATCGGGGCGCCCGGCGCGCCAGCGGCCGATGCCGTCGAAGGCCTCGAGGGCCAGGCCGTAGGGGTCGAAGAGCGCGTGGCAGCCGGCGCAGGCGGGCTTGTCGCGGTGCGCCTCCAGCCGCTCGCGCAGCCCCAACCCATCCTTCTGGCGGTCGTCCTCGGGCAGGACGCCCGCCTCCGGCGGAGGCGGCGGCGCTGCCCGTCCCAGCAGCCGCTCCATGACCCACTGTCCCCTCTGGACGGGGCTGGTTCTCAGGGGCGTCGAGGTGACCGTGAGGATGGCGCCCATGCCCAGGACACCTCCTCGGCGACGGTCCGACAGCGGGGTCCGGCGGAGCTCGTTGTGTCCCACCGGCGGGAGGCCGTAGTGCGCCGCGAGGCGGTCGTTCAGGAAGGCGTGGTCAGAGTCGAGCACCTCAAGCACGCTGCGGTCCTCGAGGATCAGGTCCGTGAAGAAGGCCTCGGCCTCGCGGCGCAGGTCACGGCGAAGGGCCGGCTTGAAGGCCCGGAACCTGCGGACGTCGGGGGTCACGTCCTCGAGTTCGCGGAAGCCGAGCCACTGCGCGGCGAAGTCCTCGGCGAGCCAGCGGGACCGTGGGTCGCCCAGCATCCTGGCGGCGGCGGCACGCGCGGCGGCCGCTCCCTGCAGGGCCCCGGAAGCGGCCTCCTCCTTCAGGCCATCGTCCGGGAGGGTGCCCCACAGGAAGAGCGCGAGTCGACTCGCGAGCTCGTACCCTTCCAGGGGCCAGGGGTCGAGGAGTCCTGGCCGGTCGTCCTCGAGGCGATAGATGAACGACGGAGCCAGCAAGATAGAGCGCAGGGCCTCTTCCATAGCCGCGTCCACGTCCTCGCCTTGGGCCAGCGCGCGCTCGACGAGCTCCGCCCTCGCGGACACCTCCGCGTCCGTGGCCGGGCGGCGAAAGGCACGTCCCGCCAACTCGCGGATCGCCGCAGCTCGGTCCATCTCCGTCGATAGGTCTGCGCCTCGGAGGGGGTCCACGCCCTCGGCGCGGAGTTGGTCGAGGATGGCCTCGACGAACTCAACCCAGCGCTCGAGGTCGAGAGGACCGAGGAAGTGCGCGTCGCCGGTGGTGTCGAAGCCGTAGGCAGACGCCTCGCGGGGTAGGAACCGGCCCACCTCGAGCTCCACACCCAACAGGTCACGGAGCACGCCGCGCAGCTGGGACCGCGTCAGGCGGCGGAGGGTCGGGCGTCCCGGGTCGCCGGGCTCCAGCCCTAGCCACGTCTGAACGCCCGCGCGGAGCAACGCATGCTCGTCGGGGTCGAGCGGCTCCTCCGGCGGCATCTCCCCCGCCTCGACCCGGCGCACGGCGCGGGTCAGGGTCCCGGTGTGCTGGGTCGGGTTCGCCAGGGCCGCGAGGAGGTCAAGGCCGCCCTCGGACCGCGAGCCCTCATGGCACTCGAGGCACGTGAGCTCGATGAGGTCCCGCGCCCCTTGGGGCATCGGAGCCGGCTCAATCTCGGAGTCCTGGGCACTGGCCCAGGCACTGGCCCAGACACCGGCTGCGGGCCCCATGACGAGGAGCGCGAGGAGCTGTAGCGAGGCCATGACGGATGGTAACCGACGCCAACGATCACGCGGCCGACGGCCCGCTAGAGCGCTGAGCAGCTCAGTCCGTCGGCTCCGTCAGCGTGGAGAGCCCGAAGTCCGATTCGAGGTCCAGCATGTCGTGGAGCTTGAGGCGGATCTCAGCGTATTCCTCATCGGTCAGGGCGCCCGCCTCGTGAGCTGCCTGGAGGTCCATGAGCTCCTGGCCGAGGGTGATGTGGCGGTTGATCGTGATGTCGGCTCGGTTCCCGACGGCGCAGGCGGGGAGGAGCAGGAGGAGGAGTGCGGCGGTGGAGGTGCGGAGCATGGTCGTGTTGCCTGGGAAGAGGGAATGTGGGGACGGGCGAGGCCCGGGTGTCACTCGGCCGGCGGGATCAACTTCGGCGTCGTGCGCGGCCAGAGCCTCGCGGTCTCGTCCGGGGCCTTGAGCTTGCCTTCCGGATCCACATGGTGGGCTGAGACGAAGAGGGCCAGCGAGGACCCGGGCTCGTTCGCCGGGGCGACGAGTAGGAGTTGGCGATCCTCCGTCAGGAGTCCCTCTGTCGTCACCCGCTGGAGCAGTGTCACCGGCTGCTGGAGGGTCACCGGAGTCTGGCTCCCCGGCAGGGTGACCTCGCGTTCGGAGGACTCGAGCCGGACGTCGGCGTAGTTGGCGAGCACGGTGACGCCCATGGCCTGGCTCACGGGGGCCGCCGACAGCTCAACCTCGAAGCCCTCGGTAGCGACTCCAACCACTGGGTCGGCGAGGAGGGCCGAACCCGAGTCGACCACCTTGAAGGACTCGATGAAGGCCACCTGGTCGGCGACCATGAGGGAGCCCTTGGCCCCGGGGTGGAGCATGAGCTTGGGGGCGCTCACCAGATCCCCTTGGGTTCGGGCAAGGAAGGCGGGGACCTCGCCGGATGGGACCTCCAGAGCGAAGGTCCGTCCCTCCCTGCCGGTCCATCGGGCCAACTCTGCGTTGGAGCACTGGAGGATCTTGCACTCGAGGAGGACCATGCCTTGAACAACGGGGTCGTCCGAGGTCTCCGGCTCGTCCGAGGTCACCGGCTCGTTGAAGGTCACCGGCTCAGCCCTCTCGAGGGGTGCACCGTCCTCCGCGTTGCCTTGGGCCTTCCAGATGCCCGAGTAAGCGTTGGCCTCGTAGGTCACAGGCCAGGTCTGGGAGTCGGAGAGAGGGAGGGCGGACGGAGCGGCGGCCTGGCAGCCGACCGCGAGCGCGGGGAGTACGAGGCCGGCTATGTGGAAGCGTGACATCAGGGGCGAGGGCTGGGGTTGGGGGTGGCAGCCTGATGCCGCCCTAGGGGAGGTCGAGGATACCTGTACGCTCCGAGTTCCTGAGGGTTTCGATCTCCACTCCGTAATTGACGTCCAGGCCGAGCCGCACGCTCCAGGGGACCTCGTCCTTGTCGCAAGCGACGCCGAGGGCGGTGGCGGGCTGCGCGTGGCCGGACCCGAGGCGCGCGAGGAGGCTCGCGACGCCCGAGCGGTGACCGGCGCGCCCGACGGCGAGGGCCAGCGTGGCGCCATCGGAGGTTGACGACGCGGCGTCGAGGAGGGAGGCCATCCGGATGAGCTTGCGCGGCGGGGCAATGAGCGCGAGGGCGGCGCCGAGTTGATCAGCGAGCCCGGCGTCACGGTGGCCCTGCTCGAGAGCCTCGAGCAGGGGGTCGACGGCGCCCGCTGCGCCCATGAGCCCGAGGCCGATGGCGATGTGGCCCCTGGCACGCGCCTCGGAGGTCCCCTTGAGCTTCTTCAGGAGCAGGGGGCTCGACGGAGCCGCGTGCATCATGCCAAGGGCAAGGGAGATGGCGCCGACGTCGTCGGGGCTCGTGCTTCGACCGAGGGCGCCCTCGAGCCTGCGCCGGGCGAGTGGGCTGAGGCTCCGTGAGCCCTGCTGTGCGCCTTGGCCGAGGACGCCGAGGGCGAGGGCGGCCCAGTGGGTCTCTCGACGCGTTCCGCTCACGAGGTGATCGAGGAGCAGACGCTCGGCGGGTTCGAGGTAGGCGAAGGGGAACGGCCCGCCACCCGGCCGGCCAGCCTGGCGCGCGAGGGCGATCAGGGCAAACCGTCGGGTCAGCTCGTGGGGCGAGCGAGCGCATGCGCTGGCCAAGGCGGCGTGGGTGCGAGCGTTCAGGCCTTCGAGGGTGGAGCCCTGGCCGCCCGACGTGGCGAGCCGGCCCAGGGCGATGAGGATCGACTGGCGAACCAGCTCGGAGTCCTCGCTTGTCCCCTTCTCCAGGAGGTTCAGCAGGAGTGAGCCCGTCTCGGCAACCTCGTGCTGCGCCAGCGGACCGCCGGGCGCTTCAGTCAGGAGCCGGGCCAGGGCGGTAGGAATCTGGGCCCGGGCGTGGGACTGCCTCGTCCGACCGACCCGGCGCCCGTCCCCCTCCAGCGAGCCCCGGAGCCTGCGGAGGAGTTCGGGCCGGGTGAGGCCCGGCTGTGCGGACGTGGACCGCCACGGAAGACGAGTGAGTCCGAGGCTGGTGATGGCAGCGGCCACAACATCAGGTCGCGCCTCGTCGTCCGCGTCGACCAGGACAAGGAGCGACCCCGCGATCCTCCGTTGAAGCTCGGGGTCGATGGAGCGCGCCGCGATGAGACCGAGGCCATAGATCGCGAAGGCGCGCAGGCGAACCGGGACGGTGGAGCGGCCGCAGAGCCGGTGCCCCAGCTCGGAGTTCCACGCGAGGGCCATGAGCGGCTCGGCCCCCCTGTCCTCACCCAGGATCCCGAGCGCCAGAGCGGCGGATTCGGCCACGGGCAGCGACGGGTGTGGGAGGAACGCCCTCAGCTCGGGGAGCAACGGCTCGCCGGCTCGAGCGCTCCCGAGCTTGGCGAGGGCCATCAGGCTCGCCGAGAGCTCCGCTGAGCTCGGGCTCCCGTGAACGACCCGGAGCAGGGCCGGCGCCACGGCGGCGCGCACGATGCTCGTGGGAATCCTCGTCCCTTGCGGAGTGACGCGGCCCTGTCCACGCCCGAGGAAGAACTCATCGCCACCACGGTGCATCGCAGCCGGCCCGTACGGCGCTGCGGCGGCGATGACGCTGGGCCCGTTGAAACGCCACCACTGAATCCACCTCTGCATGTCCTCCGTGCTGCGGGGAGCGGGGCCAAAAAAAGGCGAGGGTCCAGCAGTCGGCGGGGCCAGCTCCGGCGTCCTCGGCTTCGGGGACCCGAAGTTGGGCAGCGCGGGCTCGGGCGCCACGGGCGGCGGCGCCGTATCCGCTGGTCCTGGGGCATCGGGTGGGACGGTGTCGCCGGCGTTCGCGCGGCTTCCAAAGGTGCAGCCGCCCACGGACTGAGGGGGCGAGGAGGCGCCTGCATCGGCGCAGAGGCACAGGAGCAGGGCGATACTGAGGGTCGTCCGTGGGCTCGGGCAGGCGATCAAGGTCATGGCAAGGGTGCGGTACGAGGGCGGCGGGCAGGGGGCTGCTCCGCGGGGCACTCGTAGATGGCAAGCCGCGTGCCAATACCCGCGTTCCGACCCGGGAGGCCAGCTTGGGGTTGCGGCGTTACGTCCCAGGGACACCCGGTGACCTGGGCTCTCGCGTGGACCCCTGACGGGGCGGCTGCGCCGCTCCCACCGAATTGAGCCGCCCTGGGCCGCCTCAGCCAGTCACATGGGCGAGCGTCTCGATCACCTGTTCGACGGTCTCGGCCCAGGCCAAGGCGCCGGCGTCCACCTCCTTGAGCGCGTGGACGTGTTGTGCGCCGTGCAGGGTGACGTAGGGCTTGCCGAGCGCGGAGAGGGCGCCGGCGTCGAAGGCGGCGTTCCACTGCCTGTACTCGTCGCCGAAGCGCACCACGGCGAGATCGCACTGCCGTATGAGGGTCGAGGTGCGCATGGCGTTGACCCCCGCTGACTTGTGGTCCCGCCAGTAGCCCTCGGCGGCGGGAGGGAGGTGATCACCGGCGGCATCGCTGGCGGCGTGGTCGGTGACGGCCGAGGTGAAACGTACGGGAAGCTCGCGCTCTGCGGCCTGCC
Organism: uncultured bacterium; assembly: GCA_905480285.1. GTDB lineage: Bacteria > Planctomycetota > UBA1135 > UBA1135 > Saltatorellus. Next base: position 13,498 of record CAJQPT010000062.1, on the reverse strand, counting down.
GCTTGAGGTCCTCGCGCCACGCGGTGTGCACCTCCCCGGAGAGGTAGATGGTCCAGATCATGGGGGCGAGTCTAGACCTCATGGCAGCAGGCCGCGCCCCCAGATCGAGGGCGCGGCCTGCGCAATCTCCGGTGTCCCCGTCGGGGGCCCGTCACCGACCCGCTGGGCGGCGATGGGCACCGGGCTCCAGTCTTCACCGAGTGAAGGTGCTCACTGGAAGGTGATGGAGAGCCCGTCGGTGAAGTTGGAGGTCGCCATGCCGCCGACGGCGTCCCGGTACCAGGCCTGGAAGTTCCAGGTGTCCCCGGGCTGAACCGAGACGAAGCCGGTCGGCTGGGGCGTCTGGGTCAGGTCAAGGGTCAGGGCGACCTCACCGGCGGTGCCGGAGTTGACGATCTGCCCCGGCCCGACGTAGCGGCCGATCGCGCCGCCCAGACAGAGGTTGCCCTGGCTCCCGCCGGGGTTGCTCACATTGCCCTGGGTCTGGCTGATGAGGAAGAAGGCGAAGGAGTTGCTCGGCAGGTCTGCCGCCGCGATGGTCAGGGCGTTGGCCGAGGTCGTCAGGCTGCCCGAGGCGAGCATGGCGCCCGAGGTGCCGGCGGAGTTCACGGCACCGGGGTCGCAGTAGCGCGTGCCCAGGCTGCCCGAGAAGTACGCGTCCCGGTGGGCCAAGATCTCGGGCAGAGCGAGCTTCCCGTCATAGACGGCGACCCCTCGGATCCGCCCCTGGTCCATGGGGTCCCACGGAGCCCCGGCAGGGTTGTAGATCTGACCGATGCCCTGCATGCCCTGCAGCACCGGGGCGTACGGGACGCTGCCGAAGCTCAACCCGTCCACGAACAGCTCCGTGACTCCGAGGGTCGTGTCGGCCACGAACACGAGGTGTACGTCCTCGCCAGGCAGGTTGAAGCCGCTCGTGTAGTAGAGATCGACGACCCCGAACTGGGTGAGGCCGTACTGATCGGAGTTCGCGTACTGCTCGAACTTGATGCCCGCGCTGTCGCCGGTGGGGGTGTTCACTGCCCCCATGAGCGCGTTGCTCAGGCCGTCGTTGGAGCCATAGACCACGAACTCGTAGGTCATCCCGTTGACGCCCGACGGGGTGCCGATGTCATCGTCGATGGGGCCCTGAAGGTCGGAGTTGGTGTAGGCCGCCGTGGTCCCGGCGTTCACCGCCGAGAGCCACGAGGAGATGGAGCCTGACGGGCCAGGGATGGTCACCTCGGAGGCGTTCAGCAGGCCCGCTCCGGTGGAGCCGTTCCAGCCGCCAACCCGGATGAAGAGGCTGTCCCCGGCGTTGAGGGGCGTCGATGCCGAGCTCTGGAGCCCGCAGCTGTCGTCGTTGCAGATCAGCGAGTTCAGCGCCGCGCAGGAGCCGTCGAACAGCTCGATGGCCGTGTCGTAGCTGCTCCCGCACGTATCGAAGACAAAGGTCCCCGCGTTGGCTGCCGTGAACGTGTACCAGAGGTCGGGCGCTCCTGTGCCGGCGCAGGGCCAGGCGACGCTGCTCTGGGTCGCCGCAGTGGTGTCATAGGCGACCGAGCCCAGGGAGAGAGGGCTCGCGGTGGTGCAATCGTCGTTCTGCGCTACGGCAGCGGCGGTCAGAGCCGATGCGACCGCGAGGAGGGTGGGGAGGCGTCGATACATGGCAACTCAGGGGAAGGGAGAAGGAGAGGGCCGGGGGTGGAGCCGGTTCACGCTCCACGATAGTCCAGTTCTCGATTCTTGCACGGGGTCAGTCCTCGCCATGCAATCAGGGCGATTCCACGGGTGCCCAGGGCGATTCCTGCGGTGGCCAGGATGCGCCCTGAGGACGGGTCCCTGTCGCTCGGCTCTCGCGCGGAGCCTCGCGACGGTGCGGATCGTCGGGCTGGGCGCGATGGAGGGCTTCGCTACTGCACACGCGGCCGGGCCAGGGCGCGTCGTTGGACGGGGCTGCGCACAAGGGACCACGGACTGACTCGGCTCGGCTTGTTAGGCTCGTCGACTCGCGGTGACGCCCTCCTCCCCTCCACAAACTGATCATGATCCACCCCCTTCTCTTCGCACTGCATGGCCTCTCGATGGCGGCCCCGCCGACCCTCCTCGAATCGAGCGTCGAGGCTGCGATTCCCGCTGCGGGCGAGTGGTTCGACCTCTTCGACGGCTCGACCCTCGAGGGCTGGACGCAGAAGAATGGAACCGCGAGCTACGAGGTGGTCGACGGCGCGATCATCGGAACGACGAGTGCGAGGAGCCCGAACTCCTTTCTCTGCAGCGACCGCTTCTACGGGGATTACGAGCTCGAGTTCGACGTCAAGCTCTTCGATGACCAGCTCAATAGCGGCGTCCAGATCCGCAGTCACTCAAACCCCGCGTACAAGGGCGGGCGGGTGCATGGGTACCAGGTGGAGGTCGCCACGAACGGCCACGCGGGCTTCATCTATGACGAGGCCGGTCGCGGATGGCTGAGCAAGGATCGGGATCAGCCGGCGCGGCGCGCTGCCTTCAAGAAGGGGGAGTGGAACCGGTACCGCGTCATCTGTTTCGGGCAGTCGATCCGTACCTGGGTCAATGGCGTCCCCGTCGCCCACGTCACCGATGCGGTCTCACCGGCGGGCTTCATCGGGCTCCAGGTCCACTCGGTGGGTGGCGATCCGAAGTGGCGCGTGGGCTGGAAGAACCTCCGCCTCCGTGAGCTCGGCGACGGCGGCGGCTTCGCCTCGCTCTTCAACGGGCGCGATCTGTCTGGATGGAAGGTCGCGGAACGTCCCGAGAGCGTCCGTGTGGAGAACGGTGCGATGATCGTCAACGGCGACCGTGCCCACGTCTTCTACGACGGGCCCGTCTACCACCACTCCTTCAAGAACTTCGAGCTGCGCGCCCTCGTGCGCTCGAAGCCCGGGTCCAACAGCGGGATCTACTTCCACACGCTCTTCCAGGAGGCCGGCTGGCCCTCGAAGGGCTATGAGGTGCAGGTGAACAACACCCAGGGAGACTGGCGCCGCACTGGCGGGCTCTACGGCATCGACGACCTCCGCGAGCCGCCCGCCAAGGATGACGAGTGGTTCCCGATGCACATCAAAGTGGTGGGCCAGCGCGTACAGATCACGGTCAACGGGCGCGGGGTGATTGACTACACCGAGCCGGAAGACGTCGAGCGCCCCGACTCCTTCGCGGGGCGGCTCGTGGATCGGGGCACCTTCGCGCTCCAGGCCCACGACCCTGGTTCCGAGGTCTGGTACAAGGCCATCGAGGTCCGGCCGCTGCCGGAGTGACCGGCGGCCCGCTAGGGGTTCGAGGGAGCGGCGAGCTCCGAGAGGCGCAGGTCGACCTGATTTCGGATGGTCCCGGTGAGATCCATGGTCATCAGCCGGACGGCGGGATCGGCATCGCCCCAGTCCACCTCGATCCACCCCACGTTGTGTTCAGCGACCGCCGGGCCGACCCGGCGGGAGCTGGGCTCGATCGTGTCCCAGTCCTGGTTGATCCCGCTCGCCGTCACGTCGTGCAGCGGATAGAGGCCGGCGGCCTGCTGCCGGTTGATCTCACCCCAGTGGACGTCGCCTGAGATGAACATCACGCCGCTGGCGGCGGTGTCGCGGATGAGCTGCACCATGCGTCGGCGCTCGGCGGGGATCAGGGTCCAGCTCTCCCAGCCGTTGTAGCTGTGGGCGAACTGGATGCTGGTAGCGATGATCCGAAGGTCGGCCGGCTCCCTGAGGCGCGCCTCCAGCCAGCGCCACTGAGCATCTCCCAGGAGGTCGGCGTCGCGGTCGGGGTTGGGGCGGTACTGGTTCTTGAAGGGCGGGTCCGGGACCTCTCCGTTGGTGATCAGCGGGTCTCGGAAGCTGCGCGTGTCGAGGAGAATGACCTGCAGCGTCCGACCCCCGTCTTGGAAGCGCTCCGCGTGGTAGATCCCGGGGTGCGCCCGCCGGCTCGATTCGACCGGCTCGCGCCAGAAGTCCAGGAAGATCTCTCTGGATGCCTCCCGGCCTGAATACTCCGATCCGGAGTCGTTGGCGCCGTAGTCGTGATCGTCCCAGATCGCCAGGGTCGTGCAGTGCTCCCGCAGGGCCTGAAACTCGGGCCGGGCTGCGAGAGTGCGGTACTTGCCCTCGAGGACGTCCATGTCCTCGGTGTCGCCGTAGATGTTGTCGCCCAGGTAGATGAACAGTTCGGGGTCCCTGGCGACCACCTCCTGCAGGATGGGCTGGGGCCGCTCCTGATCGGCGCACGATCCGAAGGCGATGCGCGCGGGGAGTCGACTCCCATCGATGTTCTGCGGTTCATAGCCGAACCGATCGGTTCCCGTGCTGGAGCAGGCCGCGAGGGCGATGGCGAGGCCGACTGCGAAGCCGGTGGCGAGGCCGGAGAGCCGGCTGGAGCGGAGCATCATCTGTGGTGGTTCGGGTAAGGGGCTCTTGGCGGTGGTCATCTGACGTCGGACTCCGTGCGGGCGGCCCTCGCCGCTCAGCGGTGGGCCAGTGCGAGGTATTGGGCCGCGGCCGCGCTCCACCGGAAGTGCTCGGCGACGTGTGCGCGGAGCGCGCGGCCAAGGGACTCACGGGGCTCGGTTGCGGCCATGAGCTCGAGCACTCGGGCCGCCAGCGCCTCGGGGTCCTCGGCGGGGACGAGGGCGCCGTTGACACCGTCCTCGATGAGCTCCCCGACGCCGCAGATGTCCGTGGCCACCACCGGCTTCGCGAGGGCGCCCGCCTCAAGGAGCACGATCGCAAAGGACTCCACCCTGGAGGCCAGGACAAACGCCTCGCAGGCGTCCATGAGGGCGAGCGTCTGCGGGTGAGGGAGGTTCTCGATCATCCGAACTCGCTCCGCGAGGCCAAGCTCGTCCACCAGCGCCCGGGTGCTGGCGGAGGTCTCCCCTGCTCGACCGATCATGACCAGGTCGAGCGTGTCCTCCTGTTCGGCGATCAGCTGGAAGGCGCGGAGGAGGACGTCATGGGCCTTCTTGTGCTCGAAGGTCCCGACGCTGCAGAGATAGGGTCGGGGCCGAGGCGCTGGCGGCGGCGTTTGCGGCGGCGTTTGCGGCGGCGACACGGCGAGCGCCGCGGTGATCCGCTCCACATCGATGCCGTTGTGAATCGTGGTCACCGTGCCCACCGGGAGCTGATACTCGCGCGTGACCTCGTCTCGCAGTCCGTCAGAGCAAGCGATGACGTGATCTGCCTTGCGGAGCATCCGGCTCCAGAGCCAACGCGTCGGCCCCGAGCGGCCGAAGGTCGAGCGGATCTCGAGGCCGTGGAGGGAGATGACGATGGTGTACGCCGGCCCGCCGAAGGAGCGGGCGAGGAACCAGGTCAGCAGGTCCAGGGAAGGGAAGTGGGCGTTGACCACCCGGACGCGCTCCTGGCGCGTGAAGGCCCTGATCGCGCGCAGGTGTCCAGGGAGCACGGCGAGGTAGCGGAGCGCGCCCGCCAGGCTGAGGCCGGACCGACGCATCGGCGACCGTACGCGCAGGAAGGCGCGGTCGAGGCCGTCGGCTCGCTCCCGCCGTGGCGCGACGTCGGCCCAGGAATTCACCGCCAGGAGCGGCCGCATGGGGCCGGAGGCGGCCATCTGCTCCATCAACGCCCGCACCACCTGGCTGACGCCGCCGATGGCCCCGAGATCCCAAGCGAGCGTGAAGAGGAACGTGTCCCGCTCGTCGCCCTGGGCCGCGGGCTCCCCCGGACTCCCTCGGGGAGAGTCCATGGGACGGTCGGTGGGATCCGAGGGGGTGGAGAAGGCCCGATTCAAGGTGGTGTCTCGCTGAGCAGTCCGGAGCGTGAGGGATCCAGACCAGCGCCGGGAAGAGCTTACGCGACCGGGATACCTGCCGTACCGCCGACGCGCCTTGATGGCGTGGATCGAGGAGGTCCCAAGCTGGTCCATGGGCCCGGACCCATCGGCCGAGGTGCAGAGGGCAGTGCACAGGCCGGTTTCATCAGTCGGGTCCATCTGGCCGGCTCACCGAATCGGCACCAGCGGCGCGCGCGAGGGGGGGCGGAGGCTCGAGCGGCGGCCTCGCCTGTCGCCGTCAGTCGTTACCCGAGGCGTAGCCGAGCTCGGCGAGCTGCGCGCGGAGCTCGGGGGAGGAGCTCGCTCCGCTCCCTTGCCAGCGGCGGGGGTGGGCCTGCCTCAGGGCCTTTAGCGCCTCGGCGGTCCCTTCAAGGGTCCACTCGAGGCTCGAGACCCCGGCCTGTTCACCGGGGTCCGACTCGAGGCGGAACATGGTCGTGCTCGGGTTGGTGTCCTCGGGCCGGAGGTCCTCGGGGTACCACAGGAGCTTCACGCCGCGGCGCTCGAGCGCGTAGGTCATCTCCTGCGACCCGGACGGCCGATAGAGGACCCAGCGACTGGGGTCTTCGTCGCTGCCTCCGCGCGGCTCGAGGAGGGAGCGTCCGGACCACCCAGGCGGGACCGGCGCGTCCGCGACCTGGGCGATCGTGGGCGCGATGTCCACGGCCATGGCGGGCACGTCGCCGCTGAGTGAAGCGAAGGCGCCGGGGCTCGGCGGGAGGAGGATCAGCGGGACCCTGAGCTGTTCCTCGTACAGGCTGTTGCTGTGGTTGAACTGGCCGTGCTCGGCGAACTCTTCACCGTGGTCGGCGGTGATGATCACGAGCGTGTTCTCGAGGGCGCCGGACCTGCGGAGGCGGTCCATGAAGTCGCCGAAGGCGTCGTCGAGCTCGCGGATCTCCGCGTCGTAGAGGTCGCTGAGGTAGCGGGCGTCTTCCGCCGAGTAGTCGTGGGGCTTGTGGGCCGGCGGCACGTCGCCCACCCGGGCATCCTTGGGGAGTGGTCCGTCGTAGGGGCGCACCAGGAGCTCCCGCGCGGGCCCTTCGGGGTCGTAGGGCGTGTGGACCTTGTAGGTGTGGACGAAGGCGAAGAACGGCCGTTCACGCGCTTCAATCCAGTCGGCGGCGCCGTCGAAGGTCTGGTCCACCTCGGCGAGGGCGCAACGGAATCGCTGGAAGCCCTGGGCGAGACCCAGCTCCGGACGGACGTAGCCGGCCTCGGTGAAGGCCGCGGTGTCATAGCCAGCGTTGAACAGGACCTCGGCGATGGTCTCGGCCTCCTCGGGGAGGCGGACCGACGCGTCGAAGACGCCGTGTTCCACCGCGTGCAGGGAGGAGAAGAGGGACGCGTGGGAGGGGAGCGTCCACGGGGCGGCGCTCCAGGCCCGCTCGAAGAGCACACCCTCGCGTGCGATGGCGTCGATGCGGGGCGAGGTGGCACGCTCGTAGCCGTAGCACCCGAGGCGGTCGGCCCGCAGGGTGTCGAGGACCACGAGGAGCACGTTGGGCCTTGGGCGCTTCGTCGGCCTCGCGGCGAGGGCCGGGTCGAGCCAGTACGCCCTCCCCGCGCCGGACGACCCCGTCTCGGTGGCGCGGACCTCGAACGTGAGCCTCGCTCCGTTGGCGTGGTCCGGGAGCATGGGGATGCGCGCCTCGTGCACGGCGTCCGCCTGTTCGGCGGTGAGGGTCGTCTCCCAGAGGGTCTGCCTGGGACGTCCCTCAGCGCTCCAGGCGATGGCGAAGTGCAGGGCTGCGTTGGATTGCTCGTTCACCTCGAGCATCGGGACGCCCGCTGGCTGGGCCACGGTGCGGAGGCTCCAGCGATCACGGGCGAAGCCGAACTCGAGGGGCCGTCGGGCATCGGCGGGCTCCAGGTCCCATGAGAGCGCACTCCCTGCCATGGTCCGGACGGCGCGGCGCGCCTCACCGTCGAAGGTCTCGTGGCGGCTCGGGTGGCGGTCTCCGGGGAGGGTGGCGATGACGCCGAGCCGCTCGCTGAGGGCAGACGCGCTCGTGGGATAGCATGGACGAAATGCCGGGGGCTTGGCCTGGCGTGACGGGGTCGCCAGGTGCACCCCGGTGGGGTCCACGAGGACCTCGCCGGGCGCGACGGCGCCGGGCTTCATCGGGGCCTCCAGCTCGAGGCCCTCCTGGCGGGCGCCGGGCCCGGTCAGGTCCGCGATGCGCGCCAGGAACCCTGGGCCGGAGACGGGCATCGTGGGGACGCCGCGCCATCGTTGCGGGGTCTCATCCGGCGGGGTGGTGGGGAAGACGTTCCAGGGCTGAAAGAGCTTGTCGAGGAACCACACCTCGTCGGACGCCTCCAGCGCGGAGAGCACCGGGTCAGTGCTCGGGTCCGGGAGGGCCACGTCGGCGATGGGGCGGTCCATCAGGCCCCTGGGTCCCTCGCGCCGCGGCGACGCGGGCTCCCCGGCGCACCCGATGACGGCGGCGAGAACGAGGCAGAGTAGGAGGGCGCGGATCATTGACGTGGAGCTTGCTGGGGCGTCCGCCCCGGATCTCGTTGACCGGGACGCGTGGGCCGGACCTCGGTGGCCGCAGCCTGAGGGCTCGATCCCGCTGGATGGTAGCGACTGGGGACCCCTGTCCCACGGAGCCGTGCGACGTTCCGTGCTCCCAGGTGCGTCCCGTTTCTCTTGTCGTCCGGCCGAAGGCGCTTACACTCCGGATTCGAAGTCCAATCTCCACCACGCGCCCCTCCACGGGCCCCATTCGATGCGTCAGCTGCTCCTCTCTCCGCTCTTCGCAGCCTCGCTGCTGCTCCCCGCCGTGACCTCCTGCGCCGGCATGGCCCATCATGACGGCGACGGAGCGCACCACGAGCACGCGGACGCTGCCGGCTCGCTGGTGGCCGTGATGACGCCCACCGCGGGCAACGAGGCTCGGGGCACGGTGACCTTCGCCGCCGCGGGCCATGGCGTGGTCTGCACCGCGACGATCTCGGGGCTCACCCCGGGAGACCACGCGATCCACATTCATGAGTTCGGCGACATCCGGCTCGACAACGGCAAGGCCTGCGGGGGGCACTACAACCCCGAGGGGCACGACCACGCCCTTCCCACCTCCGGGATGCGCCACGCCGGCGACCTGGGGAACCTCACCGCGGACGCCGCTGGAAACGCGAGCTACACGATCGCGCTGGACAACGTGACCATCGACGGCGACCACAACCCCATCGTCGGTCGCAGCATCATCATTCACGTGGGCCCCGACGATGGAGGGCAGCCCACGGGGAACGCAGGCGCCCGGGTCTCGCAGGGCGTGATCGGTTACGCCAAGCCCTGATCCCCGCCGGGCCTCGCTCGACGAAGGGAGCCCCGACCCGCGCAGCGCGGATCGGGGCTCTCTTCATGGGCGCCGCGGCGTCGCCGCCGCGGAGAGCTCAGTCGGGGTACTTGATCGTCGTCAGCTTCAGCGTCCCGTTGAAGGGGTAGGGCGCGTCGTCGTAGTAGTCCAGTGAGACCGGGGAGCCGAGGTCGCTACCCAGGTCGAGGCAATCGTTGGCCGTGAACGCGAAGGGCGCGGTCATGGGGACCTGCCCGCCAGCGACCCGCTTGCCGTTGACCTTGATGGTGATATCCATGGGCGATGCCGGCTTGGCCGCGGCGAGGCGCGAGGACACCTCGATGACCGCGGGGCCTACCGGGATCTTGGCGTCGCTCGTGAAGCGCGTCCGCTCGATCTCGAAGAGGTTGTACTCGTAGTTGATCTTGCCGTCCTTCAGGTAGACGGTCATGCCGCCGGAGAACGAGCCGAGTGCGTAGAGCACGCCCTCCGCGTTCTCGGGGATGTCCGCTTCGATGCGGACGTCATTGTCAAACTTGCCCAGCTTGGGCGCCGCGAACTCGGGCATCCGGTCGATGGTCCCTCGGAACGTCCAGTCCCGGTAGGGGGTCGCGGGCGCGTCTTCGGGGTGGTAGACGACCGACCAGAGGCCGCCGCCGATGGGGAGGTTGTTGTTCTTGACGGACTCCACCAGGAACATCTGCTTCATCGTCTCCACCTTCTCGGGCATGGCGCTGGCGAGGTTGTCCGCCTGGCTCCAGTCCTCGTCGATGTTGTAGAGCTCCCAGACGTCGTTCTCCGGCGACCAGGTCGCGATGCCCTCCGGGAGGCCCGGGAGCCACGGCGTCCGCACCCCGAAGGTCCCGGCGAACCACCCGTCGTGGTAGATGCCCCGGCTGCCCATGATGTCGAAGAACTGGGTGTTGCGCTCGCCCGGCGCGGCCGCGTCGTTCAGCGAGTACTTCATGCTGATGCCGTCGATGGGGTCCTGGGGGATCCCGTTGACGGTGCGGGGCTGCTGGATATCCAGGAGCTCGTAGACGGTCGGGGCAATGTCGGCCACGTGGTGGAACTGGGGCCGGGGCGTGGCCTCGGCCTTGATGCCCTTGGGCCACGAGACCGCGAGGGGCTGGCGGGTGCCGCCGAAGTGGGCACCCACGAGCTTCATGGAGCGGTACGGCGTGCTGCCGGCCCAGGCCCAGCCGGCGTGGTACATGTTGTCGGTCTTGGGCGTCCCGAGCGCGTCGAGGCCGCCAAGCTCCTCGAGGGCCTCAAGGTGCTGGTCGATGGTGGTGGGGATCGAGTTCTGGGCCAGGAGCTCGCTGATCGTTCCGTTCTGCCCTTCGCCCGAGGAGCCGTTGTCCCCCCAGATGTAGAAGACGAGGGTGTTATCGAGGCGGCCCTGGGCCTCGATCTCATCGATGACGCGACCGGCCTCATGGTCCGCGTGTTCGACGAAGCCTGCGAAGACCTCCATCAGGCGGGACTGGAAGGGCTTCTCCGACTCGGGGATGGAGTCCCAGGAGGCGAGGTTGTCGGGGCGCGGGGTGAGCTGGGCGTTCTGAGGGATCCAGCCCATGCGCTTGGCCCGCTCGTACGTGCGCTTGCGGTACTCGTCCCAGCCGTCGTCGAACTTGCCCGCGTAGCGGTCCGACCACTCCTTCATGATGTGGTGCGGACCGTGGGCGCAGCCGGTGGCCCAGTACATGAAGAAGGGCTTGTCGGGCGCGAAGGCCTGCTGCTCACGGAGCCAGTGGATGGCGTCGTCCGCGAGGTCCTCGGTGACGTGGTACCCCTCCCGGTCGATCTCCTCGTGGTGTACCGGGGTGGTGTTGCGCACCATGTTCGGCTCGTACTGGGAGGCCTCGCCGGCGAGGAAGCCGTAGAAGTGCTCGAACCCGTAGCCCGTGGGCCAGCGGTCGAAGGGACCCTTCGAGGTCGTCTCCTCGGCGGGGGTGTTGTGCCACTTACCCCAGGCGCCGGTGTTGTACCCGTAGGCCTTGAGGATCTCCGCCATGGTGGCGGAGGACTTGGGGATGGCGCCGCTGAAGCCGTCCCAATCGTTGGCGAGCTCACAGATCTGACCGTTCCCCACGCGGGTGTGGTTCCGACCGGTCAGGAGCGAGGCTCGCGTCGGCGAGCACATGGCCGTGGAGTGGAACCGGTTGTACGAGACCCCCTGCTTTGCGATCCGATCGAGGGTCGGTGTGTTGATCTCACCGCCGTAGGTCGAGGCGGTGCCAGGGCCCACGTCATCGATCAGGATGATCAGGATGTTCGGCGCATCCTCCGGAAGCCGTCGCGTGGCGACACGCTTCTTGTGGACCGAGTCCTTGATGGTCAGCCCAGGGGTAGACGCGCTGGGAGTCGGCGGAAACGGGAGGGTCTCCTGGGGCGCCGGGAGGGCGGCGGCCATGAGCAACAGGGCGGTGTGTAGCATCAGCGATGAGGGGAAGTTGTGGAGTCCCCTGCGGCCTGGGCCGCTCGGTCTCGAACGGCTCCCGCAAGGGGCGCTGACGCGGTGTCAGCGAGCGCTCCAGATAATCGCCAAGCTGCGACCACTTGCCAACAGAGTCCTTACCCGTCGCTCTCCTCGGGTGTTCCCCCAGTCCCCCGCACTTCGATCTGATGCGGGCCGCGCGGCTCGCCGCTCTCGAGGTCGAGGGTCACCCTCAGCGAGCACGGCGTCTGCGCGGGCAGGCCTCGAATGACCCCTTCAAGGGTCCTGCCGGGGGCCCCTGCCGCCGTCCAGCGCTCCTCGAGAAGGGGCTCGCCACCTTCGGCAGTGAAGACCAGGGACGCACCGGTGATCCGCTTCCCGCGGGGCGCGGTGAGGGTCATCGCGAGGTCAGCGGGCTCGTCGAGGGTCACACGCCACCGGCCGTTCTTGCCCCAGCCCCGGCGCTCCTCGGCCTCCGGCCTCCAGTCCTGAATGGTGAGGACGACTGGCTCGCCCCCGAGCGTGATGTGGGGCGGAGCATAGGCCCGCACGCGGTCGGCGTGAGGGGCGTCTCGCGAGCCTGCGCCCACGACCTCGTCGAACCACCGGTCATAGGTGCCGGAGAGCGCTTGCAGGACTTCGGGGCGCTGACCGGAGAGGTCCTGCTGCTCGTAGGGATCGGCGGCGAGGTCGTAGAGCTCGGGGTCCCAGGCCGGAGGCACCTCGAGCTCATCCCATGGGCGGGTCGCCTGGACGAGCTTGTGGTTCCCGAGGCGCACGAAGGCATGGTGGCGATGCAGCGGCGCGTCCCCCCGATGCCACTGGATCACCAGAGGGCGCGCGGCCGAGGCTTCGGCCGCGCCCGGTTCGTCCCTGAGGAGCGCGAGGGCCGAGATGCCGTCCAGGTCCTCCGGCGCCTCGTTGAGCGCGCCGCAGGCCTCAAGGACCGTGGGAAAGAGGTCCACGTGAGCTGCGTATCCCTCCGTACGGATGCCAGGTTCCAGGGTGCCTGGCCAGCGAGCAAAGAGCGGGCTGCGAACGCCTCCCTCGTAGACGCTCCCCTTGGCGCTGCGAAGACCTTGGTTGTAGCGCCGCCCCTGGGGACCGTTATCGCAGAGGAAGAGCAGCAGGGTGTTGTCCGCGAGCTCAGCGTCCTCGAGGAAGCGACTCAGCTGGCCCATGTTGACGTCGATGTTCTCGATCATCGCGTAGAGCCGGGCGAGCTTGTCCTCGTCTTTGAACGTCGCCTGGCGACCGGGCTCACTGGCGAAGCGCTCGGGGCCAAGCTCCATCGCCGCATACTTGGAACGCAGCTCCTCGGGGACGTCATGCAGGGGCGTGTGCGGCGCGTTGGGCGTGATCACGCAGAGGAACGGGCGGCCGGCGTCGCTGCACGCCGCCATCCACCGCTCGGCCTCCTGGAAGTAGATGTCGGTGCAATACCCCTCGAAGCTCTCGGGCGCCCCGTCGTTCATCAGGACCGGGTCGGTGTAGCGGCCCTCGGCGCCAAGGGGATCCGAGGGTTGGCCAATTCCGCCGCCCCGATGCACGACGCTGCGGCGAAAGCCCTGGTCCATCGGGCGCATGGGGGGCGCGTCGCCGAGGTGCCACTTGCCGAAGAGGCCGGTCTCCCAGCCCGCCGCCCCGAGGGCCTCGGCGAGGGTAACCTCCTCGGGCCGCATCATCGCCCGTCCGCGATAGGTGTCGATGGCCCCTGTTCTTTGGGGCTGGCGTCCGGTCATCAGCGCCGCCCGCGTCGGTGTGCAGACGGGGTGTACGTAGAAGTGCCGTAGCTGGACGCTCTCGCTTGCGAGTTGATCGAGGTGCGGTGTCTGCAGGGCAGGGTTGCCGTGGAGGGAGAGGTCGCCCCAGCCCTGGTCGTCGGTCATCACGAGGATGACGTTGAGCGCGTCGGCTGGAGCGTGGGCGGGCGGGGCCGGTCCGGTCGCGCCGCAGGCGGTGAGGCCCACGC
>CAJQPT010000061.1 GCA_905480285.1 uncultured bacterium | reverse complement strand
GCGAAGCGCCAACGGGCTACCGCGATGACGGTCCAGGCGCGCGTCTCGAGAAACCGACGTGCAGTTGGGCCAGTCGGTTGGTCCGGTCGCTTCGAGGTGACCGAGGGAGCGAAGAAGAGATGGCCGGACCGGTGAACCGAGCACGGTGTTCCGCAGCGCTGAAGACCTGAAGGGACGGGCTATCGGACATTGAACGCCCCTGCTGCGCGCTTGCAGTCCTCGAGGATCATGCGCAGGGACCAGGCTTGGTTGCGCAGGTCGACGGCGTCGTCGGTCAGGGCGTCAGGTTGCGGCTGCTCAGGTAGCGCCGCGAGGATCTCACCCAGCTCGAGGTTCAGTTCGTCGTAGGCGTCGAGGGCGGCCACCGCGGAGGCCTGGTACTCGAGGAACCGCTCGAGGTCGACCTCCAGCTCAGCCGCAGCTGCGCGACGCAGGTCGGGGTCCTCGATGCCTCCGAGCGCCAGCCGGCGCTGTTCGAAGAACGAGGAGCCCTCCTGGTCCAGGCCCGGCAGGTGACGCTCCAGCTGTCGGGCCTGTTGCTGACACGCCTCGGTGGCAGCGCCCAGGAGCTCACGTGCCTGCGCCGCGTCGCTGTGTCCCTGACGGATCAGCGCGGGCTGGAGCCTGGCGAGCATCTGCTCGACCTTCTCCTCGGAGCGGTCGGCCTCCACGTTGATGCGGTTCATCTGGTTCACCAGGCGCACGCTCTTCACGGCGTCGCTGCTGGCTCCCAGCCCGGCACACCCGGTGCCAAAGGCAGCGGCCAGGGCGGCTGCGGTGAGGGCTGCGAGGCCCCTTGTGGTTCGTACTTTGGCGCGCATCGCTCGATCTCCTCGCCGATCCGGGGTGTGCCATGACGTGCCGAGAAGGCTCGGGCAGGACACCGCTTGGAAGTCGGTTATGGACTGGTCGAACCGGCGAGGAGGAGGTCTTGAGGCTCCACTAAGGCCGATCTCGCAAGATCTCCAATCAGGTCATTCGCTGTCGGCAGAATGGGACGATGCGCCATCCAGTTCAGCCGGCACCGTCGCCGAGCGGGATCCCCTCGGCCGCTGCACTCCGGGCCCTCGACAGGAGGGACCCCGCGCTGGCGAAGGCTTGGAGGAGGGTCGCTGCCTTCCCCGGCTTTCCGGTTCCGGGTCAGGCCGGCTCTCACTTTCATGCGCTCGCACGCTCGATCATCTATCAGCAGCTCGCGGGAGCTGCCGCCAAGACGATCCATGATCGCGTCAGGAATCTGACCCCCGGGAGGCGGTTCCCACGGCCTGAGGAAGTCGCGGCGATCTCAGACGCGCGGCTGCGGGGGGCAGGGCTCTCCGCAGCGAAGCTGGCGTCGCTCCGTGACCTGAGCGACCGAGTCCTCACGCGGTCGCTGCCGCTGACCGCGATCTCGCGGCTGCCCGATGAAGGGGTGATCGAGCGCCTGGTGGAGGTGCGCGGGATCGGGCCGTGGACCGCCCAGATGTTCCTCATGTTCCGCCTCGGACGCCTCGACGTTCTGGCGCCGGGCGACCTCGGGCTTCAGGAGGGGATGAGGCGGCTTGATGGCCTCGAAGAACGTCCTGGACCGCGTGAACTACAGACGCGGGGCGAGCGCTGGGCGCCCCTGCGCTCGGTGGCCGCCTGGGTCTTGTGGAGGCTCACCGAGGAGTGAGGGGCGGCCGGACCCGAGCTGACCACAGAAGAGGCCGATCGGTCCTCTTCATGCGCTGCGGGGGAGCGTCTTGGCTCCCTCGGTGCTCGCGAGGGGCTTGACCACCTCACGGCCCCGCATCACGACGGAACTGCCCGCAAAGGACACCTGCCAACCGGCGGGGAACAGCAGGTAGGGCACGATCTCCGGGCGCCTGCTCATGAGGGTCCACAGGCTCACCAGCTTCAAGTTCTCAGGCGCGGTCACGTCGAGCTTCGAATCGTGAGCGCCCACGTACCATCCCGAGCGATCACCGACCTCGCTGGCGAGGCGGTCAATGAACGTGGTCTGACAGTGGTCTAGATCGCGGACGACGAGTGCCGTCTGTTTGCAGTTGCAGAGCTCCGCCTCGAGCTCGAAGCGCTCGAGCATCTTGCGCTGCATGGCGACGAGCCGGAGGGCCTCCGAGCAGTCGTCGACGTAGATCAGCGCTGGGTCGCCGACGCGCGGTGAGGTGACCCGGAGCCCCTTGTGGTCCTCCGCTATCCGAAACCAGATGAAGCCGAGCCGGAACTCGTCGCCGTCCACGAACGCCTGTCCGTGCGACGCGGTGCGCTCGAGCCACGCCTCCATCACGTCGACCACGTGACGGGGCGCATCGGGGGCGTGGACCGTCGGACGGACCACGGATCTGGACATGAAGTCAGCCAAGGGGGTTTCTCCGGGCCATCGGCCCTCCTCTCATTTCGGACGTCCTAGCCACTCAGCTTCTGCCCCATCCGTGGGAAACAGGCCTCCCTCGAAGAAACGGCTCGGCAGCCTGGGCAGGGGCTCGACCAGTGGCTGGGGGTGCCGTGGCTGGGGGTGCTTCCGGGGCCCCACGCGGCGGGCGGCGGCGCGTCCTTGGGCTCATCTGGGTCCTTGGGTGCATCTGGGCCCTTGGGCGCATCTGGGTCCCTTGGGCGCATCTGGGGGTCCCGGCGGTCGCTCAGAGCTCGTCGTACATGCGCAGGAGCCGATCAGCCCGGTCGCCGTCGGTGTTGACCGTTCTCCACGCGGGCGCCGATCGAGCCAGGAACGCCGCCGAGGCCCCGAGGCAGGCGAGCTGGAAGGCGATGGCCGGGCCCTTCGAGGTCCCAAGGAGTGAGATCGACCCGAGGCTCGGGATCGTCGCGAGCGAGAGGAACCCTGCCGCCGAGGTCGCGAGGACCATGGCGCCTCGCCGAAGCTGTGGGCGTCGGCCCGCGAGGAACAGAACGGCGAGCGCCGCCGCCGGCGCGCCGGGGAGGAGGGCGGCGCGGGCGTCCCCGGTCCACGAGGCTGCCTGAGAGGCCAGGAGGCCAAGGAAGATCGACAGGCCTGCGCTCCATTGCCACACCCCGCGAAGCGCGTGGCTCCTCACGCTGTCAGGGTCTGGTCGCCCCCCAGGGCTCTCCGCGAGTTCTCCTTTCACGGAGGTCGGTTCGCGGGCCCCGGACCCATGGATCCGGCCCTGGGAAGGGAAGAAGAGGGTTCGCGGGATCCGGCCCCAGCACGAAGGGCGAGGAGGGGGGAAGAGCGGCTCTGGAGCAGAGAAAAGAAGTTCTTGGGGCCCAGAGTGCCGCTGATGGGCCATTCCAGCCGATGGTTCGAGGAGGTCACTCTCCATCTCGGCATCCCCCCGGGCAGGTTCTGACCACCTCGAGTCGCGTCCCCTCCTCCCCGACTGCCCGCTGCCGTTGCTTCTGCTTCCTCTCATTCTCTGCGTCCTGCTCCTCGCGGTGCTCCTCCTGCGCTTCGAGGGTGAGTCGGGCGTGACCCGCGAGGCGCACGCCGCCGGGGTCGAATCGTGGCCCGGTCTCGAGCAGATTGACATCGGTCTCGGACAGGCCGGCCGCCTCCCCGAGTCGGTCGAGGTCGACGAGGAGCCAGGCGCCGGTCGCTGGCGGGTGGTCTTCACGCTCGCCTCTGATCGTGACGCGGAGAGGGTCTCCCTCGCGGGCGACTTCAACGGCTGGAACCTCGAGGCCTCCCCGATGGAGCGTGCCGCCGACGGGCGCTGGCGCGCCGAGGTCAGCCTCCGGAGTGGTGCCTATCGCTACAAGTTCTGCCTCGACGGGAGGGAGTGGGTCCCGGACCCGACCAACTCCGACGCCGAGGACGACGGCTTCGAGTCCTGCAACTCGATCCTCAGGCTCGGGTCCCTGGGGCAGCCGGATGGACTTGACCTCGGCCCCTCGGTGGGAGGCATCCGGACCGAAGGGCTCGCCCATGATCCCGAGGAGCCCCTGTACCTGCACCGCGTCCCCGGCGGGCGCTGGCGCATCCGCTACCGCACCCTTGAGGGCGATGTCGCGGGGGTCCTGCTGCTCCACGAGGGAGGCGCGACGCATCCGATGGAGCGCGTGCCTTCCCCCGAGCCCTTCCAGTTCTGGCAGGTCGACCTCGATGGAGCGGACCAGCCCGCCCGCTACACCTTCGGGCTGGAGACGGAGTCCCTGTGCGTGGCAGACCCGCGGGTCCACGCTTACGACCCCGCGGCCTACTCGACGCTGGAGACGCCTGACTGGGCCAAGCACGCGATCTGGTACCAGATCTTCCCTGAGCGCTTCCGTAACGGCGACGTCTCGAATGATCCAGAGCCCGTGCGCGGCTGGACCAGCGAGTGGACGGAGCCCGCGGAGTGGGAGGGGGAGGATGGCCAGACCTTCTGGGAGTACTACGTCTACCAGCGCATGTACGGGGGCGATCTCGCCGGGATCGAGGAGCAGCTCGACCACCTGGTCGAGCTCGGCGTCACCGCGATCTACCTGAACCCGATCTTCCAGGCCGCGGGGCCGCACAAGTACAACGCGACGGACTTCCGTCACGTGGATACGGGACTCGGCGCGGGGGAGGACTACCAGGAGGCCACCGCCGGCGAGGACATGTTGGACCCGTCCTCCTGGATCTGGACGCCGTCGGACCGCCTGTTCCTCGACTTCCTCGCGACGTGCAAGGGGCGAGGCCTTCGGGTCGTGCTCGATGCCGTCTTCAACCACGTGGGCGTCGCCCACCCCGCATTCCTGGATGTCCAGGAGAACCGCGAGAGCTCACGCTTCGCGGACTGGTTCCAGGTCCGCTCCTGGGAGCCCTTCGAGTACGTCGGCTGGGCCGGCTTCGGGGACCTTCCCGTCTTCGCCAAGGAAGGGGGCGGGCTCGCCTCGGAGGCGGTCAAGGAGCACCTGTTCGCCGTGACGCGTCGGTGGATGGACCCGAACGGAGACGGCGATCCGTCCGACGGCATCGACGGCTGGCGCCTCGACGTCCCGATGGAGCTCCCGGCGGACTTTTGGGAGGAGTGGCGCACGCTCGTGAAGTCCATCAACCCGGACGCCTTCATCTCCGGCGAGATCTGGCACCGGGCTGACGAGTGGCTGGGCGGCAAGCACTTCGACGCGGTCATGAACTACCGCTTCGCGGACCCGGTGGTGGCTTGGGTGGGCAACGTCGAGCGCAAGGTCTCGGCCTCGGCGCTGGACGCGCGCCTCGCAGAGCTGCGCCTCGCCTACCCGGATGAGGCGACCTACGCCCTGATGAACCTCGTCGGGAGCCACGACACGGACAGGATCGCCTCGATGCTCCTCAACCGCGACCGGCCCTATGACCGGAGCAACCAGGTGCAGCGGCGTGACGACTACAACAGCGGTCGGCCCGACGAGCTGCACTTCAAGCGTCAGAGGCTGGTGGCCCTGGCGCAGATGACCTACGTCGGCGCCCCGATGATCTACTACGGGGACGAGGTCGGCATGTGGGGTGCGGATGACCCCACCAACCGCAAGCCGATGCTCTGGGCGGACCTCGGGCCCTACGAGAACGCCGATCAGAACTTCATCATGGAGGATCACCACGCGTTCTATCGCGGGGCGATCGCCCTCCGCCGGGAGCACGAGGCGCTGCGTGTCGGCGCCTTCGAGACGCACGTGGCGGATGATGCTCAGGACCTCTGGGTCTTCCTGAGGATCCTCGGGGACGAGGTCCTCATGGTGGCGCTCAACGCCGGCAATGGGGTCTCGAGCTTCGTGCCTCCCGAGGGCGACGATCAGTGGTCCCCGGTCTTTGGTGAGGAGCCTGAGCCAGAGGGGGAGGGCGACGGGCAAGGCGCCGCTCGAATGATGGTCGGCCCGATCGCCGGTCGGGTCTGGCGCCGGACGGTCTCGGGCAGCTGACACTCCCATGACCGGGTCCTTCACCGACTTGTTCCCCCGCGCTGCGGGGGTGCTCATGCCGCTTGCTTCCCTGCCGGGGCGGCACGGCATCGGCGACCTCGGCCCCGAGGCGTACCGCTTCGTGGACTGGCTCGCCCGCGCCGGGGTGACCTGGTGGCAGATGCTGCCCGTCGTCCCCCTCGGACCCGGCCACTCGCCCTACGCATCCAGCTCGGCCTTTGCCTCCGAGCCCATCTACCTCTCCCTGGAGATCCTCGCCGAGCAAGGCCTCCTCGACCGCTCCGATCTCTCGGGGCCCAGCGAGCTGCGCGAGGGCAAGGTGCGCTACGCGAAGGCCCGGCCGTTCAAGCAGGCGCGGCTGGCGAAGGCCTTCGGGGCCTGGCAGCGCCGCCGTCGTCAGCGCGCGACCTTCGATCGCTACTGCGCGCGCGAGGCCGGCTGGCTGGACGCCTTCTGCGCGGCCAACGGAGCCAGCCCCAAGGATGCCGAGCTCGCTCGCTTCCTCCAGTTCCAGCTGGATCGCCAGTGGACCGCCCTGCGGGACTACGCCCGCGAGCGCGGCGTGCTCCTCATGGGGGACGCCCCGATCTTCGTGGCGCTGGACTCGGTGGACGTGAGCTCTCGGCCCGAGCTCTTCCGTCTTGATGCAGAGGGCCAGCCCCTTGTCCTGACCGGATGCCCGCCGGACTCCATGAACGAGGACGGTCAGCTCTGGGGCCACCCGCACTACGACTGGGACGCCCACCGGGCCGAGGGCTTCGCGTGGTGGAGGGCGCGTATGCGCCGGCAGATGGACCTCTTCGAGGCCATCAGGATCGATCACTTCATCGGCTTCCGGAACGCCTGGGAGGTCCCCGCCGGCGCCGCGAACGCGCGCGACGGAGTCTGGATGGAGACGCCGGGAGAGGAGCTCCTTGAGGCGATTCGAGGGGAGCTCGGCGGCCTCCCGCTCATCGCTGAGGACCTCGGATCGGTGACGCCCGAGGTCCATGAGCTGCGCGACCGGTTCGAGCTCCCTGGGATGCGGGTTCTCCAGTGGGGGTTCGGCCCGGGCTCCTTCCACGCGCCCCACGCGATCGGCGCGGACGCGGTCGTCTACCCCGCGACCCACGACAACGACACCTGCGCTGGCTGGTGGCGGAGCGCCGACCCCGTGACGAGGCGGCGGTTCCGAGCCGCGACCGGGGGCGACGGACCGACCGTCGCGACGGATATGATCCGCTCCGCCTGCGCGACGAGCGCGCACACTGCGCTCTTCCAGCTCCAGGATGTCCTCGGGCTGGGCCGCGCGGCCCGCATGAACACACCCGGCACGCCCTCCGGTAACTGGGCCTGGCGCGTGTCGCGCCGCGACCTCACCGCGGCACGTGCACGCCGACTCCATGAACTCCTTGACGCCACCGACCGGTTGGCGGATCGATGAAGACAAAAGCCCTCGCCAAGCGCCTCTCCGCCCTCGCCCTCGATCTCCGCTGGTCCTGGTGCCCGACCACCCAGGCCGTGTTCGGCGCGCTCGATCCCATGCAATGGGAGGCGACGCAGCACGCGCCGCTGGAGACCCTGCGCCGCGTCCCCAGCGCGCGCCTCGACGCCTGCGCGGCGGACGAGCGGTTCGTCCGCCTGCTCGAGGACGCGGAGGCCGCCGGGAGGGACTACTACGCGGCGCAGACCTGGTTCGAGCGCAAGGTCGCCCCGCGTAACCCCGACCTCAAGGTCGCGTACTTCTGCAGCGAGTTCGCGATCCACGAGAGCCTCCAGCAGTACTCCGGTGGCCTGGGCGTCCTCGCCGGGGACCACGTGAAGTCCGCCTCGGACCTCGGCATCCCCTTCGTGGGCGTCGGGCTCCTGTACCGCCACGGCTACTACATCCAGGAGCTGCGCGGCGACGGCTCGACCCGCGTGCTCTACCCGACGGTGGAGTTCGGCGACCTGCCGATCGTCGACACGGGCAAGGAGGTCCAATGCCCCATCGGTGGGAAGATGGTCCGGGCCAAGATCTGGAAGCAGCAGGTGGGGCGGGTCTCCCTGTACCTGCTGGACGCGGACATCGAGGGTGAGCCCAAGGCCCACCGCCAGCTGACCGAGGGTCTCTACAAGGGAGAGCCGGACCTGCGCCTTCGCCAGCAGGTCCTGCTGGGAGTGGGGGGCGCCCGGGCCCTCGAGGCCATGCGCTTCAAGCCCACGGTCGTCCACCTCAACGAGGGCCACGCGGCCTTCGCCGCGGTGGAGCGCATGCGTGCGATGATGGCCCGCGGCAAGAGCTATGACGCGGCGTTCGCGGCGGTCCGCGAGAGCACGGTCTTCACGACCCACACGCCCGTTCCCGCGGGGCATGACCGCTACGGCGCGAAGGACGTGGGCAAGTACCTGCGCCCGATCCTCAAGGAGTTGGGCCTCAGCGCGGAGGCGTTCGCTGACCTGGGCCGCGAGAACCCCGGAGATCGTCTCGAGCCGGTCTGCATGACGGTGCTTGGCCTCAACACGGCGCGAAACGTGAACGGCGTGGCGGAGCTGCACGGTCACGTGAGCCGAGAGATGTGGAAGGGGGTCTTTGACGTGGAAGAGGTCGCGGACGTGCCCATCGGGCACGTGACCAACGGCATTCACGCGCGGACCTGGCTCGCGCCGGAGGCGGACGAGCTCTATCGCCGCTACCTCAAGGTCAAGTGGAACGGCATGGGGCCGGACGACGACCCCTGGAAGAGGGCGTCCAAGATCCCCCTCGAGGCCCTCTGGGAGCTCCGCAAGACGCTCCGCAGCCGACTGGTGCACTTCGTTCGGACCCGCCTCGCGCGTCAGGCGGCGCGGCGCGGCGAGGGGGCCGCGGCCGTGGCCGAGGCGTACCGCGCCTTCGACGAGGACGCGCTGACCCTCGGCTTCGCGCGGCGCTTCGCCACCTACAAGCGGGCCCCGCTCATTTTCAAGGAGGCCAAGCGCCTCGCGGCGCTGCTCGGTGATCCCGACCGGCCGGTGCAGCTCGTGTTCGCGGGCAAGGCACACCCCCGGGACGAGGGGGGGCAGGAGCTCGCGCAGATCATCCACACCCAGGCTCACAAGGCGGGCTTCAAGGGCAGGGTCGCCCTGCTCGAGGAGTACGACATGCAGGTGGGGCGCGTGCTCACCAGCGGCTGCGACGTCTGGCTCAACAACCCGATCCGACCCAACGAGGCCAGCGGAACCAGCGGCATGAAGCCGCCCCTGCACGGGGGCCTGAACGCGTCGATCCTCGACGGCTGGTGGCCCGAGGGCTTCGATGGCGAGAACGGCTGGGCCATCGGCGACGGCAGCGAGTTCAAGAGCCGCCGCAAGCAGGACGCCTATGACGCGGATGCCCTCGTTGATCTGCTCGAGCGTGAGCTCGTCCCTGAGTTCTTCGATCGCGACAAGACGGGTCTGCCTCGCCGCTGGATGGAGCGGGCTCGCCACTCCCTGATGACGATCCCCGGGCAATTCAATACGCACCGGATGGTGGGCGACTACGTGAGGAACGTCTACCTCTGAGGAGGCCGGCCGATCGCCGCGCGCTCCGGCGCGCGGTGGTCAGGTGGTGTACTCGGCGTTGAGCCGCACGTACTCGGTGGAGAGGTCCGTGGTCCAGCGCCGCGCGATCGCGTCGCCGAGGCCGAGATGGAGGACCACCTGGACCTCCTCGGCGGAGAACGCGTCGTCCACGGCCTCCCGGTCGTAGTCGGTGGGAGCGCCACCCTCGAAGACCCGGTGCCCGCAGATCTCGAGCGACGGCGCTGCGCCCGCCAGCGAGACCCCGGCGTTGGCAGCGGCGGCCAGGATGCGGCCCCAGTTGGGGTCCCCGCCAGCGAGCGCGGTCTTGACCAGCGAGGAGCAGGCGACGCTCTCCGCGACGCGGCGTGCGCTCGCGGTGTCCGTGGCCCCCGTGACGCGCAGCTCCATCAGCCGGGTGCGACCCTCGCCGTCGAGCACGATGGCGCGGGCGAGGCGCTGCATGACGGCGGTGACGGCGTCCTCGAGCGCGCGGAGCCGGGGGTCACCGTCGGAGATATGGTCCGCTTCCGGGGGGCCGCCGAGGAGCACCACCGTGTCGTTCGTGCTGGTGTCGCCGTCGACGCTGATCTCGTGGAAGGAGGCGTCGGTGGCCCGCCTGAGCAGCCCGTCGAGGGCAGAAGCC
>CAJQPT010000060.1 GCA_905480285.1 uncultured bacterium | reverse complement strand
GGCTCCAGCGAAGGGGCTCCAGCGAAGGGGTGAACCCGGAGCGCGGACCGAGCGGAGGCCGTGCCCCCGGGGCTAACCCCGCGGACCGCTAGCGCTGCCGGGCGATCTCTTCTTCCAGCCGCCCGTCCTCGCGGAGCTCGTCGGCGCAGTCGCTGCAGATGCCGGAGAGTCGGAGCATGTGCCCGGTCATCACGAAGCCGAGGCGTTCCGCGTTCTTGCGCTGAAGGGCCTCGATCTCCTCGTCCTGGAACTCCTCGATGCGCTTGCACATGACGCAGATCATGTGGTCGTGGTGCTCGTGGCCGAGCACGTGCTCGTAGACGACCTCGCCCCGTCCCGTCTCGACGGCCTCGATGAAGCCCCCCCGCTCGAGCACCTCGAGGGTGCGATAGACCGTGGCGCGGGACACGGCAGGCCCATCCTCGGCCTTGAGCCACTCATACATGCGCTCCACGCTGAAGTGGTCATGGACCTCGAAGGCCTTCTCGAAGATGCGCCGACGCTGAGGGGTCATCTTGAGGCTCTCCGTTCGCAGGAACTCCTCGAAGCGTCGCTCGATGGTGCTTTGATCCATGGTGAATGATCGTCGAAGTGGGGACACGGGCGAGGAGCCCGGGCCTTGGCCCCGGACTGGGAGGGGGGCCTGGGAGGGGGCCTGGAGAGGGAGGCGCACCCGTTCAGTCGGCAGCCTTGCGCCTGAACGGGCGGTAGAGTCTGGCGAGGTGACGCGGAGCCACACCGAGGCGGTGCAGCGTCCTGAGGATCCAGTTTCGGAGGGTGCACCGCAAGACCCCCTCCTCTTCCCATCTCCTGGCGCACACCTGGATCTCTGCGTCCTCCAGGAGCCGGACGGGGCCCCGGCCCCGGAGTCGATCAGAGAGCTCGACGTCCTCGAACAGCGGCAGCGGGTCAAAACCACCCACCGCGAGGTAGTCGGAGGCCCTCACGGATAAGGCCGAGTCCCCGAAGACCATGCCTCGTCGCACCCTGGCGTTCGCCGCGGCCTCGATCCAGCGGAACGCCCGGCCCGGGGCCTCCACCCGTTGGGCCAGACCCGCCGCCACCAGGCTCGAGCCGTCAAACGCCGTCCGCACGGCCGCGAGGGCGCCGGCCCCGGGCAGGCTGTCCGCGTGCAGGAAGAGGAGCACCTCGGCTCCCTCTTCGAGGAGCTGGTCGGCAGCCGCCACCAGCTGCGGCCCCCGGCCTCGCGCGCCCTCGAGCAGGCGCGCACCCGAGTCCAGGATCACGTCGCGGGTCCCGTCCGTCGAGCCCCCGTCGGCCACGACCACCACGTCAGCCCGATCGCTCCCCTCCCCCATGAGCCGCGGCAACAATCGAGCGAGGCCCTCCTCCTCATCCAGGGCGCAGATCCCGACCCCGAGACGGAGGGGTTCGCCGGTGCCCTCTCTCGGAGAACTCACGCCTGCGTCGTGGTCTCCTTGCGCGCCTCCCGGCGGCGGCCAATGTCGGTTCGGCAGAACTTGCCGTCATATCGAATCTTGCCGTAGGCCTCGTAGGCGCGCTCCCGGGCCACCTCCGTGGTGGCGCCCATGGCGGTGATGGTGAGCACCCGGCCGCCGTTGGTCACCACCTCCTCGTCTCCGTCGAGGTTGCGGTGGAGCTTGGTCCCCGCGTGGAAGACCTCGACGCCCTCGACGGCGGCAGCCTCCTCCAGTCCGGAGATCTCATCGCCCTTGCGGGGAGACTCGGGGTAGCCCTCCGCCGCGGCGACGACGCCCACGCAGGTGGCCGCGTCCCACTCCGGGCTCTCGATCTCGGAGAGCGTCCCGTCCGCGGTCGCGATGAGAACCGGGACGATGTCACTCTTGAGTCGGCGCATGAGCGCCTGGCACTCCGGATCGCCGAAGCGGACGTTGTACTCGATGACCCGCGGGCCGCCCTCGGTGAGCATGAGCCCGATGAAGAGCACGCCGCGGAAGGGGATCTTCTCCCGGCGAAGCATGTGGATCGAGGGCAGCAGGACGTGCTGCTCGATCTGCTTGTAGATGCGCTTGCTCAGCTCGGGCACGGGCGAGTAGACGCCCATGCCGCCGGTGTTCGGTCCCTCGTCGCCGTCAAAGGCCTGCTTGTGATCCTGAACGGGCTCGAGCACGAGCACCGCGTCCCCGTCGGTGATCGCGAACACGCTGGCCTCCTCCCCCACTAGGAACTCCTCGATGAGAATCTGCGTGCCGGCGTCTCCGTGACGACCCTCCTCCATGATCCCGTCCACCGCGATCTTCGCCTCGGCCAGGTCCTGACAGATGTAGACACCCTTGCCCGCGGCCAACCCATCGGCCTTGACCACCTGGGGCCAGGTCGTGCAGCTCTCGAGGTAGCCCTTGGCCTGGCCTGAACGATCGAAGCTGCGGGCCGTGGCGGTGGGGATGCGATGCCGCTCGATGAGGTCCTTAGAGAAGGCCTTGGAGGCCTCGAGCCGCGCGCCGTCAGCGCCGGGGCCGAAGACCCGGAATCCGGCGTCGCGCATGCGGTCGCCGAGCCCTGCCGCGAGCGGATCCTCGGGCCCGATCACGACCAACCCGGGGCGCTCCGCCTCGGCCAGGGCCATCAGCCCGTCGAGGTCATTGGCCGCCACCGGGGCGATCCTCGCCACGTCACCGATGCCGGCGTTGCCCGGGGCGCAGATGACCTCCGAGACCATGGGCGACTTGCCGATTTTCCAGCAGAGCGAGTGCTCTCGGCCGCCGGAGCCGATCACGAGGACCTTCATCGAATGGGTGGAATCGGACATGGGCGCGTCTGCAGATGTGAAAGAGGAGGCCGGAGAGAGCGGGGCTCGGCCGAGATGGTATCCGCCCGCCCTCCCCGCGGCCACGCGATCCTGCGCAGGACCGGGGCGCCCGGGACATCTCGCAGGATGGCGCCCCGATGCCGCGCGGCTCCCTAGGCCCCCGGCCGAGATTGGGCTACGCTCCGGGCCTGTCGGGGTGTACCTCAGTTGGTAGAGGCGTAGCTTTGGGTGCTATGAGTCGCTGGTTCGAGTCCAGTCACCCCGACCACATGCGCCCGTAGCTCAGTTGGATAGAGCACCCGCCTTCTAAGCGGACGGTCCCTGGTTCGAATCCAGGCGGGCGTGCCACCC
>CAJQPT010000059.1 GCA_905480285.1 uncultured bacterium | reverse complement strand
CTCCCTCGATCGGGGGGAGAACTTCGAGGCCATCAGCCCGGACCTCTCCTTCGCCAGGGACGAGCGCAAGGGGGACATCCCGTTCCAGACCATCACGACGCTAGCAGAGTCACCGCAGCGCTTCGGGGTGTTGTACGCGGGGACGGACGACGGGCGCCTTCACATGACCGGCGACAGCGGCGCCACCTGGACCGAGCTCGGTGACCGCTTCGCGCCGGACCGAGCCTTCTCCAGGGTCGAGGCCTCGCGCCACACGGAGGGCGTCATCTTCGCCGCCCAGAACGGCAAGCGGAACGAGGACTTCACGCCTTACCTCTGGATGTCTCACGACCACGGTGAGACCTGGCGCAGCATCGCGGGAGGGGTCCCCCTCGGTCCGATCAATGTCATCCGCGAGGACCCGAAGAACCCGCAGGTGCTCTACGTCGGCACCGACCTGGGCGTCTATGTGTCGTCCGATCGCGGGGGGAGCTGGGACGCGCTGGTGGCCGGGCTGCCCAACACCTTCGTCCATGATCTCGCGGTGCACCCCCGCGATGACGTTCTCGTGGCCGGGACGCACGGCCGGGGCGTCTGGGTCCTCGATGTCCGTCCGATCCAGGACCCGGAGGCCGCTCGCGCGGCTCGAGAGGCGGCCGAAGCCGCCGTGGCTGAGGCTGCGGCCTCGGACGGGGACGAGGAAGACCAGGAGGAAGAGGAGGACCCTGCCGAGGAAGAGGCGGCCGCCGCGCGGGCCCGTGCGGCGGGTGGCGCTGGAGCCTGAGCTGCGGCCTCGTCGCCTCCGGGCGAGACGGAGGGGCGCACCAGACGACCCCCAGGGCCGGATCAGGCGTCGCGGGGCATAGAAATCTGATCGCCCGAAGTCGTAAACCGGGGCCGGACCCCATGCTAGATCCAGACGAATCCAAGGCGCCGCGAAAGCGCTCTTGACCCTCTCCCAAGAAGCCACCATGACGTTCGGCCTCCTCCTGACCGCCCTCCTCGCGCCTGCCCCGGTCGCAGAGCACGCCTCACTCGACGTGAAGGCGTACCGGACCTGGAAGATCGAGCTCCCCGCCGACCCCTTCCAGAAGGTCTCAGGCACCATCCCGATTCCCCACGCCGATGGAGCGGGCTTCCTCGTGGAGCCCCGCGGCCAGGGCCTCGCGATCGACACCGATGGTGACGGCGAGGTGGACCGCGAGCTCAACGGGCGGAAGGACCCGGACACCCAGGTGCGCCACGCCCGCGTGGTGCTGACGGGCAAGGCGACCGACGGCGGAGACCTCCGCTACCCCGTCCGCTTCAAGGACGAGGGCTCCGGTTGGACCTGGGCCGCGGGCGGCGCGCTCGTCGGTCAGGTCGGCGGCGTCGGGCTGCAGATCATCGACCTCGACGGCAACGGATCGTTCCACGACGTGGGCCGTGACGCCGTCGTCGTGGGCGGCACAGGCGTCGCGCAGTTCCTCGGCGAGACCCTCGCCGTGGGGGACGGGCTCATGAGCCTGACCTTCGAGGACGGGGATCGCGGCCTCGCGGTCGAGCCCTTCGATGGCGCCACAGGGACCCTGGATATCGCCACCGACTTCGGGGGCAAGGGCGTGATGCTCGCGGCCGTCGTGCAGTCCGTGGACGGCCGCCAGAGCTTCGAGCTGGGCGCGCACGATGGAAAGGTGACGGTCCCCGCAGGCAGCTATCGCCTCGTCACCGCAGCGCTGGGCCTCGGCGACGCGAGGGTCGAGGTGGACCCCGCGCGCATGAAGGCCGTCAAGGTCTCCGGCGACGCCACCGCCAAGCTGGGATGGGGCGCGCCCATTCGCGCCACCTTCGACTACGAGCGCGAGGGCGGCGAGCTGACGTTCGACCCGCGTCGGGTGAGCTACGTCGGCGCAGGCGGCGAGCGTTGGATTGGCTGGAACCCGATCGGCAAGAGCCCGAAGTTCCAGATCAAGGAGAAGGACACCGGCGACGTCCTCGTGGACGTGGTGTTCCCTGGCTCTTGCTGAGGCAAGGGCTTCGTTCCGGCCACCGTGAGTGTGCCGGCCACCAAGGACATCACCGTCGACATGACCGCCCAGACCTGGGCCTTTGGCGAGATCCAGGGAGCTCCGCTGGCGAGCCGCTGATCCGTTGAACTTCAAGAGCCGTTGAACTTCAAGAGGCGGACCGGTGGGAGCACCGGGCGCCCCGTCGCGCGCTCGATAGCGAGTTCGCGCTGACGGTCCCGACACCACCTTCGGCGGGCCCCATAGGGCCCGCCGAAAACACTCCCTTCCCTCCGTGCCCTTCGCTGCCCACTCGCTCCTCGGCGTCTCCCTGCTCCTCTGCGCTCCCGCGGCCGCCCACGCCCATCCGGGTGAGGCTCAGGGCGGTGGCTCGATGGCCGTCTCCGTCGTCGGGCAGCGCCTGATCGTCTCCTGCGACCTCTCCACGGCGGCGAACCGGATCCCGGTCAACCTCTTCGTGGAGCTCGAGGGGCGCCACGGCCTCCAGCTGGCCAACAAGGCCGCGGCGGGCCTCAAGGCGGAGACGAGCGACGGCAAGCCGCGCCCGATCACCATGCACTTCGGCGACTTCGAGGTCGTCGTCCCCGCCCGGGAGCTCGGGGACGAGGACCTCTTCGCCGCCTTCACCAAGTACCACTCCGCCGAGATGGGGGAGAACGCCCTGGTGGGATCGATCGGGGTCGAGGTCCTCCGGGATTGGGACGTCACGCTCCGCGTGGGCGACGGGCAGATCGACCTCAGCCCGATCCAGGCGGACGCCCCGGCCCCGCCGATGGCGCTCAACATCATGGACGACGGCACCGTCGTCGCGCCCCTGACGCTCATCGACGACATGGCGTGGATCCCGGTCCGCTGGAGCGACGGGGCGGCGGGGGGGCTGATGGTGGGGACCGCCGTGTACGACACGCGCATCGACGCCCGCGCCGCAGCCCGCCGTGGGCGACCCGCCGGGGACGTGGGCCCGATCAAGCTGGCGGACATTGACCTGCATCGCTACGTCGCGTTCCGGCCCGAGCCGGTGGTGCAGGTGCACCCGGACAGCGTCGTCGGCGTCACCGGGGTCAACCTCCTGCGCTGCCTCGAGGTGTCCCTGGACAGGAGCAAGAGCGAGCTTCGCGTGCGGCCGGTGCGCGAGGCGCAGTTCCCCGACGCAGACCTGCAGTTCTTCCAGGCCCGCGCAGACGAGGACCCCGACGCCGTGCTGGGCTTTCTCGAGGAGCACCCCGAGGAGCGCCTCGCCGGCGAGGCCGCGCGCCTCCTCCTGGACTACCGCATCGAGGACGCCGCCCCCTCGGACGAGATCGACTCCGCCGTCCAGTGGGTCTTTGAGACCGAGGTCGGCGACCTGCGCACCACGCGCATGCTCGACCTGATGAAGGAGATGAGCGACGCGGGCGAGGTCGGCGTCGTGATCGCGGCGGGCCGACTCGGTGTGGATGCGGGCCGCGACGACCGTTACCCGAACGCCGTGCACGAGGTGCACGGGCTCCTCGGGCGGACGCTCCTGGACGAGGGCGAGGGCGACGAGGCCTGGCGGCACCTGCTCTCGGCCGCCTTCGGGCTGCCTGAGGACGGCAGCATCAACCTGGACCTCGGCCGCTTCTACGAGCAGCAGGGCCGCTACCGCCGGGCCTTCTCCCGCTACGTCCAGGCCGTCATCCGGCCCGAGTCGGGCGCGGGTGGGCTCGAGGGCCTGCAGCGGGTGCAGTCGCTGCTGAAGAACGATGAGGGGGACGCGGAGCCGTTCTCGGTGCGGACCATCGAGCGGATGATCGCGGGCAAGGTGCGCAACTTCGGCGCCTCCAGCCGCTTCGTCCCCGACGAGGAGAACCCCGCGCTGCGCACGGTGCTGTGCGAGTTCTTCACCAACGGGCACCTGGGCTCCGAGGAGCGCGGCGGCGCCATCGGCGGGGCGCTGGCCTTCGAGGGCCTCGAGGGCCGCTTCGACCCCGAGCACGTGGTGCTGCTGCAGTACCACCTCCCCGCGCCCCAGCCGGACGCCCTGTGCTCCAGCGTGGCCCGGACAAGGGCCTCCGTCCTGGGCGTAGGGGACCCGACGGTGATGGTGCTCGACGGCAAGACGGGCTCGCCCGGAGCAGGACGCTGGCGCCAGGCCGAGGCGATCTACGACCGCGCGCGCAAGATCGCCGTGAAGCGCATGGCGAAGCTCACCGACTACGACGTCGACATCTCCGCGCGGATCGAGGGCGACCGGGTGGTGGGCTCCGCGATCGTGACCGGCGCAGAGGAGACTGGGCTGCGCGTCCAGGTGGTCCTCGCGGAGGCCGCGGTGCTCTATCCCGGCTCCAGCGGAGTGGTGGTTCACCGCCACGTGGCCCGCGCGTCGCTGCTCGGCGACGACATGGGCGCCTGGTTTGAGCCGGAGGAATTCGAGCAGGAGTTCAGCTTTGACCGCAGCCTCACGGAGATCGAGTCCGAGCAGGTCGCCTTCCTCGGCGAACTGGAGGCCGAGGGCCTCGGGACCGCGCCGTTGATCTCCACCCGGGTGGATCCGGCGGAGGCGCGGGTCGTGGCGTTCCTCTACGACGGGAGCACCGGCGAGGTGTTGGCGGCCTATTCGGTCAAGCCGACCGCGGCCGACGGCGCCGCGGGTGTCACCGAGCCGAGCGAGGAGGCCCCGCAGGACGCTGATGGCGCCGGGAGCGGCGGGCGGTGAGCGCCGACCAGGACCTCACCCGCGACCTCGATCAGATCGAGGGGCGCGCAGGCTCCATGCTCCAGGGCGTCGAGTCCCGGGCGGCGTTCATGGCGGCGGGCTTCCGGGCGCTGCCGCTGCTGGCCGCGGTGCCGGCGGCCTTCGTCCTCATCCAGCTCATGCGCTGGGCAGGGGGCGGTGAGCCCGCCATTCTCCCGCTGCCCTTCGTGCTGCTGCTCAGCCTCCTCGCGCCGGGGATCCCCGCCGCGAGAGCGGCGGCCGCCGCCCGGGCGAGCCGGATCTCTCGAGCCCGCGCCCTCGCGGAGGCCGACCGGCAGCTGGACCTCTCGGACCGGCTGGTGACCGCTGACGAATTCCTGCGCCACGGCGCCCGGACCGGCTTCCAGCAGGCCGCGGTGGAGGACGCCGCGCGGCGCAGCGAGGCGGCCGCGAGCTCCGCGCTCGAGGCCCCGGAAGCGGCGATCGCCGGGTCACGAGGGCTGCCGGCGTGGGGCGCGCTCTCGGTCGTCCTGCTGGCGCTCTCCGCATGGGTCAGCACGTTCGAGCCGCGGCCCGTGGGCGGCGGAGGGTTGACCGAGACCGCGGCCGCCGAGGCCGGAGAACCGCTCGACGAGGAGGCCGCCGAGGACGCGGTGACGGCCGAGGATCGCGCGGCCCCCGCGCCGCCCGAGGCCGTGCCCACGGAGCGCCGCGCCCAGGACCCCGCCGAGGCCAAGCGGTCGGAGAGCGGCGAGGACGTGGACGACTCCGTGAAGGAGTCCTCCGGCCGCACCGGCGCGGGCCGCTCCTCCGGCGCGCTCTCTTCCTCCGCGGCCAGCGAGTCGCGCAGCGCGCCCTCCACCCAGGGCCAGTCGTCGAAGCCGGCCGAGCGCGATAAGAAGAAGCGCGAGTCCAAGAAGAAGAAGGAGCGCAAGACCGGCGAGCAGCCGACCCCTGAGCGCCGCCCCGAGGACGAGCAGTCCGGCGCGACGGCGGGGAAGGGCTCCTCCAAGGGCTCGAACCGCAACCCCACGGCATCCGAGTGGCAGAGCAAGGATCAGGTGACCGAGGTCGACGACCAAGAAGTCGAGGACGACGAGGACACCGACGAGGACGAGGAGGAGCAGGAGAACCGCGGCGGCGTCCAGCCGAGCCTCAGGGACCGCCGCCCGCCGGTGAGCCGCGACCTCCAGATCGGCTTCGGCAACCGCGCCAACCCCGACGCCAACGGGCGGGGCGGCCCCTCCGAGCAGAAGAAGTCACGGGGCGTCGCGTCCCTGGTCCTCGGCGTCCCCGTGCCC
>CAJQPT010000058.1 GCA_905480285.1 uncultured bacterium | reverse complement strand
ACTCGAGCTGGGTGGGGCTGAAGCCGTCCGCGTCGAGGAAGTAGAGGAGGCCGCCGTGCTCGGCGTCCCACCCCGCGTCCAGGGCCCCCTCCATCATGGCGAAGGCGTCCGCCTCCAGGCCCGCGTCCCCGACTCGGTGCGCGACCTCGGCCAGGAACCAGGCCGCCTCCACCGCGTGCCCGGGGTTGAGGAGCCGACCCTCGGGCGCGTCGATGGGCGTCCCGTCCGGCGCCACCTGCTCCCGGACCAGGCCGCGCCCCCGGTCGAAGTGCAGGAGCATCCGCGCCACGCAGCGACGCTCGATGTCGTCGTAGTCGGGCCGATCCGCGAAGGTGTCGGAGCCCGGCGCACCGCGCAACTCCGCCACGAGGTTCAGGAGGATCATCGGGACCGAGAGGTCCTGGGCCGGCCGCTGACCGGCGAGGACCGGGCGCCCCAGGGGCGTGGGATCGTCCACGAGAGCCAGGACCCGGTCAAAGAGCTCCAGGGCGAGGACGCGATAGGTGGCGTCGCCGCTGGCCCGGGCGTACTCCGCGTAGGCCATCACGAGGAAGCACTCCGAGAAGATCTTCCGCTGGATCCCCACCGGCGCGCCGTCGCGGCGGAGCTGGAAGTAGGCCCGCCCGTCGGGCCCCACCGCGTGCTCGCGCAGGAACTCGGCGCCGAGCCGCGCGGCCTCCAGGTGTCGCTCATCCCCTCCGTCCCCGAAGAGCTTCGAGAGCATCCACACCTGACGGCCCTGAAGCCAGACGTGCTTGTCGTCGCCGAAGCGCCCGCCGTCTCGATCGAGCAGGTTGAAGTAGCCGCCGAGCTCCCGATCCAGGGAGTGCTCCATCCAGAAGGGCACCACACTCCCCCACAGCTCGTTGGAGAGGCGCCGCTGCCAGCGGTCGAGGTCGAGGGTGGGCTCTGTCACGGGTTCCTGCGCCAGCGGTGGCGACGGGCTCAGGGGGGCGTCCTTGAGGAGGGCGCCATGGATCATGACGCGGATCCACGATCTTCCCCGCCGGTCGGCGCCCGTGCACCTCCAATTCGAGCCCCTGAAGACCCCTTGAGGCCCGCGACAGGCCCCCCGGCGTCCCTTTATGAACCTCCGGCGACTATTGGGGGAATAATTTCCCCCACTAGCCCAGCGATGGTCGAAGGTGATGGCAGACCCATGAACGCTCGACCCGACTCCCAAGGAGCCCTGCTAGGGGCCGCTGCGCGGATCCTCCGACCGCTCGTCCGCGTCCTCCTGCGGAACGGGGTGGCGTGTGACGCTGTGACCGAGGTAGTGCGCCGAACCTTCGTGCACGTGGCCCACGACGAGTTCGGCCTCGACGGCAAGCCGCCGACCCAGGCCCGTGTCTCGGTGCTCACCGGACTCCACCGCAAGGAGGTCTCGAGGTTGCTCAGGGAGCGAGGGGTGACCGTGCCCGCGCCCGAGGAGCGGCGGAATCGAGCCGCGAGCGTCCTCGGGGCATGGCTCCGCGATCCTGACTTCCACGCCGCTGACGGGACCCCGCGCCCGCTCCCACTCTCCGGTGAGCGGAGCTTCACCGAGCTCTGCAAGCGACACAGCGGAGACATGAAGCCCCGCTCCATCGCGGAGGAGCTTCTCGCCGCCGGCGCCCTCGAGGAGGTGTCCGGCCAGTTGCGAATGACCGCGCGAGGCTACGTCCCGGCGAAGGATCCGGCGGAGATCATCCGGATCCTCGGCACTGACACGGCGGAGCTCCTGGAGAGCATCGACCACAACCTGCAGGCCGCTCCTGGCGCGCGCAGGTACCAGAGCAAGGTGAAGTACGACAACGTGCCCGCAGGGTGCGCGGACGACTTCCTTCGCTACTCGGCGGAGCGCACCCAGGCGCTCCTCGAGGACCTCGACCGCTGGCTCTCCGAGCGCGACCGCGGGAAGCACCCCGCGGACGAGGAACGGAGGATGAGCCTCGGACTCGGGGCGTTCCAGATCGTGGGTGAGAGCCCGCACGACGAGAGCCGTCCGGGGGAACCTGCCGTTCCCGGACCGGTGCAGAACTGACCGGCAAACCACCATCGAATCCATGACCATCCAACGACTCACGACCCTGGTCCTCGCGCTCCTGATCGCCGCCTGCAGCGGCGGGATCAGCGGCAGCGGCGGCGTCCCCACCGGCTTCTCGTCCGGCCCCATCGACGGGTTCGGCAGCGTCATCGTGAACGGCGTGCACTTCGACACGTCGGGGGCGACGATCACCAAGGACGGCGCCACCGCCCTGCAGTCCGACCTCCGCGTCGGTCAGGTGGTCGAGGTCCAGGGCGACTTCAGCACCGGCGTCGCCGCGGCGCTCACCTACCGCTCCGAGATCAAGGGGCCGGTGACCTCCGCCATCGTGAGCGACCCCGAGCTCGGCCTCGGCACCCTCGTGGTCCTCGGGCAGACCGTGCGCGTGAACGCCCAGACGGTGGTCGACGGCACGGCCCTGGAGCTCATCGCGCCCGGCGACCTGCTCGAGGTGAGCGGGCCGCGGACCGCGGACGGGTCGGTGGTCGCCACCTACCTCGAGGCCAAGGGCGCGCTCGCCGAGTACAAGGTCGTGGGGACGGCGGCCAACGCCACCGGGACGACCTTCGACCTGGGCGGGCTGGCCGTGGACTACAGCGGCGCGGACACGAGCAACCTGCCCGGCGGCGTGGTCGCCGACGGCGACCGGGTGGAGGTCAAGGCCGCCCCGGCCGGCTTCACGGCGCCCTCGGACCTCGCGGCCAGCAAGGTCGAGCCGGTGGAGGGCCTCGGCGGCCAGGCGGGCGCGCGGCTCGAGCTGGAGGGCTACATCACGGACTTCACGAGCCCGGCGGACTTCCGCGTCCTCGGCTTCCCCGTACGCACCGACGGCGCCACGACCTTCCTCAACGGCGACGTCTCCAGCCTCGCGGACAACGTCAAGGTCCAGGTGAAGGGGGCCATCGCGGCCGACGGGTTCCTCGTGGCGGAGACCTGCGAGATCCAGTCCACCGGCGCCATCCGGACGGAGTGGGAGGTGGAGGCCGTCGACCTCGCGGCCGCCACGGTCACCGTCCTGGGCGTCCAGTGGGAGGTGCGGGCCGAGACCGAGCTGGAGGACGACAGCAGCGCCAACGTGGACCCGTTCACCCTGGCGGATCTGTCCGTGGGCGACCTCGTCCAGGTGCGCGGCTTCCTCGACGGGACCTCGCCGGTGGCGAGCCGCCTGGAGCGCGACGACCCCCAGACCGACGCGCGGCTGCGCGGCCCGGTGACCTCCGTCACCATCGGCGGGGCCGTCGACTTCGAGATCCTCGGGACGGGGATCCGCAGCGACGGGATGACCGTCCACAGGGACGAGAACGACGTGGTCATCACCCAGGCCGAGTTCTTCGCCGCCCTGGCGGAGGGGGTCTTCGTGGACGCCAAGTGGGATCCCTTCCTCGGGATCTCCGGCGCGGCCGACGAGCTGTCCCTGGAGGACGACGACTGACGGCGAGGGTTGCGGTCAGCGCTGCCCGTCGCCGCCCGCGGCGTCGAGCAGCGCGGCCGCCTCGGCCGCACGACGGCGCGCGTCCTCCGCCTGGAGCGCGCGCCGCACCTCGTTCTTCTGCTTGCGGGTCATGGCCCCGTCGATCTTCGAGTCCAGGACCCCAAGCGGCACCGTGCCCATGTCCCAGTCGTCGCTGCGCTGGGT
>CAJQPT010000057.1 GCA_905480285.1 uncultured bacterium | reverse complement strand
CCGTCGAGGCCGTACTTGTTGTTGAGCTCCACCATGATCCGGTGGGCCTCCTGGGGGCTCTCGGTCCAGTGCAGGATCTTCTTGCCCCAGAGCATGCGCAGGTAGTTGTGGATGATGCCCTCGCGGCGCAGCTGGTTCTGCGCGGCGTTCCACAGGGGGTCGTGGGTCTCGGCGTTCTCGAACTGCTCGAGGGTGTAGACGTGGGGCCGCGGGTCGTCGGCGTGCTCGGCCAGGGTCTTCTTCGCGAAGTCGGGCAGCGACTCGTAGCGGCCGTAGTCCTTCGGACGGTTCTCGCAGGTGTTCAGGCAGACCTCGCGCCACGTGACGAGCTCATCCATGAAGCCCTCGGAGGCGGCGGACATGCCCCACCAGCCCTCGCGCTTACCGGTGGCCTTCTGCCCCTCGATGAGCGAGGGGTCCCAGGACTCGTGATCTGCGACCCGGTGGAACACCTCGTGGGCAGAGACGTGCCCATAGTGGAGCCAGGGGGAGAGCCCGCTCGCGGCCTCGACCTCGGGCTTGTTGCGCTCCAAGTAGCGGCCGATGCGCTCCTCGATGAAGCCGCCGAGGCGCGTGAGGGCCGCGGCCTGCCCACCGCGGACTCCGTCGACCGGGGGCACGGCGTGATCGATGGGGAGGCTCGCGAGGTCGAGGCTGTCCAGGTCGGTGGCGGGCCAGCGCTTGGTCACCCCCGCGGGCAACCCGTCGAGCGGGGGCAGCCCCGCGCCGCGCAGGGGCTCGGCCTCGGGCATGCGTGTGAGAGCGTCGAAGGCGGCCCGGTGGACGTGCCTGCGGAAGTCGTGCGCGCGAGCGAAACCCTTGGGCGCAGAGCGCAAGGGGAGGACGCCGCATGAGTCCACGGTCTCCATGCGAACGTCGATCTCGCCGGCCACCCGCTCGACCCACATGGGCATGTGGAAGCAGGGCCAGTGGTCGGTGACGTAGCAGCACGCTTCGGCGGCGAGGGCGGCGTGGAGGCCTTGACCTGCGCCAGCCTCGGGCTCCACGTAGGGGAGGTAGGTGACGCCGGCGGCGGCGAAGGCGTCACGCTGGTCGCGCATGCCGTCGATGATGAACGCGTGGTGCCGGTCGGAGGCCCAGCGGTAGCTGCAGGAGAGCGCCTCGACGACGAGCAGCGGCTTGCCGAGCTCCGAGGCGCGCGCGACGGCGTGCTCCAGCCCGAAGTTCCAGCGGGTCCGGCGCTGGGCCAGCATCCAATACACCACGAAGCGGCCGTCCTCTCGGACCGGGGCGTCGTTGGCCAGTGCGAGGCGGTCTTGGGGCGCTTCCATGGGCCGTTGTTCGAAGGGCCCACCCGGCCGGACGCGTCCGCCTGACCCTCTCTGGCCCCCCTGGGCGACGCGGCCCCCTTCAGCTCAGCGCAGGGTGGCCACGACCGCGGCGGCCCGCTGGACTCTGGGGTGATCGTCGCCGCCCAGGCCCGTGAGGGTGCGGAGCACCGCCCCGCAGAAGGCCCGATCCAGGGAGTCGAGGTCCGCCGGGCGGGCGCCGTAGCGCTCGAGGAGCAGGGCGCCGAAGGGGAGCGCGGCCTCATCGGGGCAGTCCATCCACGCCAGCCGCGAGGTCTCCCGCGCGCGCCGATCCCAGCGCCGTGCCTCGACGCCCCGGTAGGTGCCTCCCGCCTCAGCAGCGGCCAGCGCTCGTCGCTCGAACACTGAGGCGAGGAGGCTCCAGCCTCGGAACAGGAGCCGCGGGTCGCTCTCCATCAGGAGCGCCGCCTCGATCGTCCCCTCGCTGTCGGCGGCACCGGAGACGGTGTGGCTCAGGACGGCGGCGCGCAGCCGCGCCATGCGGTGGAAGACACCGTTGGGCGAGCGTTCACCCGCGAGGCCCTCGGCGAGAAAGGCCTCGGCCTCGGCGAGCGCGCCGGCGGCCTCCAGCCACTCCGCGGCGAGGACCGGGTCGGCCCCTGGCGCGGGGGACCGGGCCTGCGGCCAGGATGCGGGGGACTCCGTCGAAGCACGCTCCAGCTCCCACGCGACCCCGATGGGTTCGAGGTGTCCGCCGGTGATGGCTCGCACCGGTCGGATCGGAAGGTCGGCGGCGATCGCCGTGCCTCCAACGAGCTGGCGCCAGGACGCGGGCTCCAGCACGAGCAGGCGCGGGGCCGTGTGGATCCCAAGGGCCTCGGCGTGGCGCGCGTCCTCACCGTCGGCCTCGGGTTCCAGGACGATCGCCTTGAAGGGGGCTGCCGCGCGCGCCATCCCCGCGTCTGCGCCCGCGGCGCGCTCGAGGGCGAGGCAGGGGGCGTTGTCCGCGCGGACGTAGACGAGCACGCGCCGCGGAGGCCCGTCGGTGGCGCCGCCTCCCCAGGGACCCCGGGCCCAGCCGAGGTCCCAGCGGTCCGCGAGCGGGGCGGAGGCCTCCGCAGCGCCGGCGGGCCGGGGCGTCGGGGCCAGAAGGGCCCAGAGGCCGGCGGCAAGGGCGAGGAGGACGGGGAGGGCGCGGTGCATCGTGGGCAGGCCAGCCTATCCGGGTGGGACCTCGACGCCGAGAGAGAGCATGGAGGAGCGGCGGGCGTGACGGTCAGGGTTCCGGCGAGGGCGTGCAGTTGGTAGCCTCCGCGGCACAAGCCCCCTCCGGAGCTGCGCAACATGAACGCCCGCGAGATCTCCTCCAACAAGAGTTACACCGTTGCCGTCTGCCTCTCAGGCGTGTTCGGCGTCTTCGGCATCCAGCACTTCTATATGGGGCGCTGGATCGAGGGGATCATCGATGTGTCGCTCTTCGTGGCGACGATCTACCTGTTCCTCGTGGGCGAGCCCGTCTGGGCCCTCGTCACCGGCGCTGCCGACGCGCTCCACACCCTGATCGTCACGATCATGCTGCTGACCGGCTCCTTCCGCGATGGATCCGGTCGCCTCATCACCTATCCCGGCCAACGCCTCCGCACCCCTCCCACCGATGACCACTGAACTCAGCCACAAGGGCTTCGTCCCCGCGATCCTCCTCTGCTTCTTCTTCGGCCCCTTCGGCGTGCACCGCTTCTACGTGGGCAAGATCGGAACGGGCATCCTGATGCTGCTCACCTTCGGGGGCCTCGGCATCTGGACGCTGGTGGACATGATCATCATCATCACCGGCAACTTCCGTGACGGTGACGGCCGCCTGATCAAGGCCCAGAACTGAGCCCCTCGAGGACCGCGTCCGGGTAGGGCGCGGTCTCCTCCATCGGCCACCCGCGCTCGTCGCACCGATCCTCGATGGCGCGGATGCGGCTTGAGAGGTCGGGGTGCGACGCAAGGATGCCCCCGGGGGCGAAGACCTCCACCTCGCGCAGCTCCTCGAAGAGCCCGGTCGCCCCTCCCGCGTGCCCATAGAGGCTCTGGAGAGCGTCAAGCGCCAGCGCGTCCGCGTTCTCCTCGAGCTCGCGGCTGTAGGCCGTCAGGACCAGCTGGCCCCCGAGGTCCCGGGAGGTGCTCGCCTCCCCCGTGGCGGTGGTCAGAAGTAGCTGCAGCAGGATCCCGCGGCTCAGGCTGGTGAGGGGGTCCCGCTGGGCGGCGTGGGCGATCTCGTGGCCGAGCACCATCGCCAGGCTGTTCTCGTTGTCGAGCCGCTCGATCAGCCCCTCGAGCACGAAGATGTGGCCGCCGAGGGTGGTGAAGGCGTTGACCTCGTCGCCCTCGATGACGTGGACCTCGAGCTCGAGTCCCTCGGGGAGGTCCATCTGCGCCGCCACCTCGGCGCCGAGTCCCTTCACGTAGGCCTCGACGTCGGGGTGCACCGGGTCCAGGGCGAGGTCAGCGATCCACTCCACGTAGGGCTCCACGAAGCGCCGCTCGCTCTCGTGGCTGAGGACCGTGATCCAGTGGGGGACCGTGAGGATCCCGATCACGATGAGCACCACCCCGACGATGACGGCCACGGCCGCGCCGCGCGCGAAGCGCTCGATGTGCCGGCGCTCGTCCTCGTCGATCTCCGCGCGTCGCCAGCGCTCATCCTGATCGACGCTACCGGCGGGGGCCGCCCCCTGGTCGGCGGGGCCGGCCGGGTCCGAGCTGCCGTTCGCCGGGTCGGGGTCGTGGTCCATGTGAGGAGAGTGATTCAAGGGAGAGAGGCGCTCCGCGAGGGGGGGCCTCGGGCGGAGGCGCGCCGCTCCAGCCTCGGTCGTCGAGGCTCCGAGGCTAACCGCGGAGGAGGGCCGTTGGCCAGCGGGCAGCCCTGTGATGGAGAGTCGTTGCCTCGCCGCGCCGGGGCTCAGCTCGCTGCCGCGAGGATCGCCAGCTGTTGCGCTCGGTCGAGCTCGAGGAAGCGGTCGAACTCGGCGTAGAACGCCGCGGGGGTGAGT
>CAJQPT010000056.1 GCA_905480285.1 uncultured bacterium | reverse complement strand
TCCCGGCGGTACGCCGCGTCGCCGGGGATGTTGTCCATGGGCTTGGCTTGCTTGTAGGCGAGGTCCCCGACAGCGGCGGCGGCGTGCTCGAAGCCCGGGGTCCCGACTTTCTGGCCAACCAGCGCGTCAGCGGTCCCCTTGATCCGCAGCGGCCGGGCCACGAGCGCGATGCACACGACGTCGGCGTCGGTCACGAGGTCACCGTCCACATCGAGGCGAATGGCGCAGCCGAACAGCGGGTAGTCGATGGAGCCGCGATCGCGCAGCTTGCCGTACGCCCCGCGGTGCCCAGGCGCCTGGGCGGGGACGTTGATGTGGGTCAGCAGCGCGCCGCGACCCACGCCCTTGTTCCAGATCCCATCGGCCTTCCAGAGGTCGTCGATCTTCAGGGTCTGCGCCCCGCCTTCACCGGTGAACTCAAGGTGCGCCCCCAGAGACATCAGGGTCGGGGCCGTATCGTTGGACGCAGCGGCCACGCACTTGCGCCCGCCCGCGACGACGTGGCAGACGGTGCCGTCCTTCTTGAGGCAGTACCCCAGCGACTTCCGCCAGAAGTGGGTCTGGTTGTACCACTGGCAGCGCGTGTCGAGCATGACGTTGCCGCCCGCGGTGCCCATGGTCCGTAGCTGCGGACCGGCGATCAGCGAGGCTGCCTGGGCGAGCGCAGGCGCCCTGGCCACGACCGCCTCGCTGGCGGCCATGTCGGCGAGCGTGGTCATGGCGCCGATCCGCAGGCCCCCCTCGGGGGTCTCGGTCACGCCCTTCAGGTCGGCGACCTGGGCGAGGCTCACGACGACCTCGGGCTCGAACAACCCGTGCTTCATGTTCGGCAGCAGGTCGGTCCCGCCGGCCACGACCATGGCCCTCTCGCCGTGCTCCTCGAGGAGTGCGGTGACGCCGGCGATCTCGGTGGGCTCCTCGAGCCTGAACTTGGGGAGACGCAGCATCAGCCCAGCCCTCCCTGGGATTCCATGGCGGTGGCCGCACCGCCGCCGGCCTCGCGCTCGCGCTCGCGCTTCTCGCGCAGGGCAGCGAGGACCTTGGCCGGGGTGAAGGGGAGCTCCCTCAGGCGGATGCCGACGGCGTCGTGGATGGCGTTGGCGAGGGCGGGGATCGCCGAGTGCAGCGGGCCCTCGCCGGCCTCCTTGGCGCCGTAGGGTCCCTCGGGGTCGATGCTCTCCACGATGAAGGTCTCGATGTCCGGGGTGTCGATGGCCGTGGGGAGGCGATAGTCGAGCAGCGACGGTCCGCTGTGGAGACCGAAGCGGTTCACCTTGTGCTCCTCGAGGAGCGCCTCGGCGATCCCCATGTAGACCGAGCCCTCGATCTGCCCGGCCACGAGCCGCGGGTTGAGGGCGCGCCCGCAGTCGTGGGCGCACCAGACCTTGGGGACGGTGATCCGCCCCGTCTCCTCGTCCACGTCCACCTCGACCACGTGGGCCGTGAAGGAGTAGGCGGGCGAGGCGCCGATGCTACCGCCGCGGTAGTCGCCGCCGAGGGTGGGGGTGTTGTAAGAGCCGGTGGAGCCGAGGGTGTCGAAGCGCGCCTCGGCGAGCTCGAAGGCCTCGCGGGTCGTGAGCACCTGCTCGGGGTCCTCGAGGTCGATCGCGCGACCCTCGATGAGGCGCACTCGGCGCTCCTCGACCTCCCACTTCTCGGCCACTGCCGTGACGATCTTGGCGCGCAGCTTGCGTGCCGCGTCGATGGTGGCGTTACCGACCATGAAGGTGACGCGGCTCGAGTACGCGCCGAGGTCCACGGGGCACAGGTCGGAGTCCGCCGCGATCACGCGCACGTCCTCGTGGTCCATGCCGAGCTCCTCTGCGACGATGTATCGGACGACCGAGCTCGAGCCCTGTCCGATGTCGTTCGCGCCGCTGAAGACCGTCACCAGCCCGGACCGGTCGACCTTGAGCTGGATGCCCGCCTGGGGCATCTCGTTGGGATAGATCGGGTAGTTCGTGCCGGAGATGTACATGGAGCCGGCGACGCCCAGGCCGCGGCCCCGGGGCAGCTTGCCCCGTCGCTCGGTCCAGTCGGAGCCGCGCTCGACCTTATCGAGGCACTCCATGAAGCCGCTCGATGTGATGCGTTGACCGTTGACGGTCTTGGTGTGCTCACCGTGGAAGTTCTTGCGGCGGATCTCGATCGGGTCGAGGCCCAGCTGCTCCGCCACCTCGTCCAGCTGGCACTCGAAGGCGAACCGCGGCTGGACCGAGCCGTGCCCGCGCTTCGGTCCGCAGGGGGGCTTGTTCGTGAAGACGCGGGTCGAGTCGAACCGGTAGGCCGGGAAGTCGTAGGGACCCGAGAGGAGCTGACCCGAGTAGTAGGTCGTGACCAGGCCGAAGGAGCTGTACGACCCGCCGTCGATGAGGATCCGGGCGTCGACGCTGGTGATCTTGCCGTCCTTGGTGGCGCTCGTGGTGTAGTCGAGCTCCATGGGGTGGCGCCCGCGGTGGGCGTAGAAGACCTCCTCGCGGGTCCAGAGCATCTTGACCGGCCGGCCCGTGAGCTGCGCGAGCTTGGCGACGCAGAATTCCAGGCTGAAGGGGTCGGACTTGCCGCCGAAGGCGCCGCCGAGGCAGGGCTGGATGACGCGGATGCGCTGGGGCTCCCACTCGAGGACGCGCGCCAGGGCGCGGTGCACGTAGTGGGAGATCTGGGTCGAGGACCAGAGGGTCAGGACCCCGTCTGCCGCCACCCGGGCGACGGCGCAGTGGGGCTCGATGGCGGCGTGCGTGGAGCCGTGGAAGCGGTAGGACCCCTCGACGACCAGGTCCGCGCTTTCCTGCGCGCCGTCCACGTCGCCAAAGTCCAGCTCCACGTGCTTGGAGACGTTGTTCTCCTTGCGGCTGGCGTGGATCTGCGGCGCGTCCCGCTCGAGGGACTCGCGGGGGTCGAGGAAGGCGTGGAGCTCCTCGTACTCGACGTCAATCAGCTCGAGGGCTGCGTTGGCGGTGTCCTCGTCCACGGCGGCCACCGCGGCGACCTCGTCGCCGATGAAGCGGACCTTCTCGGTGGCGAGGGCGGTCTCGTCGGGCGTCCACGGGATGACGCCGTACTGGATGGAGAGGTCCGCGCCGGTGATCACCGCGTGGACGCCCGGGAGCGCGAGGGCCCGCGAGGTGTCAATGGAGAGGATCCTCGCGTGGGCGTGGGGGCTCCGCAGCGTCTTCGCGTGGAGCATGCCAGGAAGCAGGATGTCGTCGGCGTAGACCGCCTCGCCGGTGGCCTTGGAGACGCCGTCAATCTTGCGGTGGCTCTTGCCGACGATCCGGAACTCTTCCCAGGGCGCCTCGACGCCGTGAATGTCGCGTGCGGCCATCAGAGAGTCTCCTCGCGCAGGTGTTCGCGGTCCTCGACCCAGCTGGGCCGGGGCGCGTCCGCGCCGAACGACTCGGCGACGGCGGTCTCCACGGCCTCGATGATCTGGGTGTACCCGGTGCAGCGGCAGAGGTTGCCGGACAGGGCCTTCTGAATCTCCTCGCGGCTGGGGTTCGGCGTCCGGTCCAAGAGGGCGCGAGCCGAGAGCATCATGCCCGGCTGGCAGAAGCCGCACTGGAGGGCGCCGCAGCGGTCGAAGGCGTCCTGGACCGGATCGATCCCGCCGGTCGCCGTTCCCTCCAACGCCTCGCTGCGCTTGAGGTGGGCGGGCCTGAGGCCCTCGATGGTCTGCACCGAGCACCCCTGGGCCTCCGCGCTGAGGGTCAGGCAGGAGAGCACCGGCTTGCCGTCCACGAGGACCGTGCAGGCGCCGCAGTCCCCCTTGTCACAGCCTTGCTTGGAGCCTGTCAGCCCCAGCCGGTAGCGAAGAACCTCGAGCAGGGTCCAGTGGTCTGGCGCCGCAGTCTCCTGCTGGTCGCCGTTGACATCTAGGGTCAGCACGCGCATGGCGCATATTGTCCGGATCCTGCGCCGGGAGGCACACCCAAATCCGAGGCTCGGTGGAGGGACGTGCAGCCACCCCCCCAAAATTGCCGCCTCCCCCGGATCCACGCGGGGAACCGGGGGAGGCGATGGTGACGGCTGGCCGACTCCGGTCACAGGCGGGGGCTCGTCAGGGGCGGTAGTCCCGGCCCTTCTGGAGGGCGCGGACGATCTCGTCCCGGCCAGCGAGGCCGAGGTGGTGATCGAAGGCTCGCTCTTCGGCC
Source organism: uncultured bacterium (assembly GCA_905480285.1). Taxonomy (GTDB): domain Bacteria; phylum Planctomycetota; class UBA1135; order UBA1135; genus Saltatorellus. The sequence continues at coordinate 14,965 of CAJQPT010000056.1, read as the reverse complement.
TCGTAGCGGGGGCGGGTATCGTCCGGCTGGTGGTGCCCCAGGTCAGCGATGATCAGGCCGAGGGCGGACTCGTGGTAGCGGAAGAGGAAGGCGATGATCGCCATGGCCTCGGGCTGCATCACCGCGTCGGCGTCCATCCCGCCGTTGAGCTGGAAGAGGTCGAGCTTCCAATCCTCCGCCGAGGCCCTCTTCGAGACCTCTTGCTGGATCGAACGGAGGGTCCGGAGCTTACCGTCGACGAGCGCGCGGCTGGATGACCGCTCGGACACCAGGCTCGCGATGCCGTCGGTCATCCACCGGGAGAGGTAGGGCTGCTCGGCCCTCATGATCTCCGAGGCGATGCACTCCACGAGCCGGGCGTCCACCTCGCGCCGCGCGGTGGCGTCTCCGTCCTCGACGTACCCGTCGAAGTTCTGGTCCACGTCGAGGGCACGGGCGCCCTTCATGGCCGTGCCGAGGTCCGTCTTGCTGGTGGCCCGCAGGATCACGATGGGCTCCGAGCCGGGGCTCATGAATGGGGCCAGGGAGCGGACGGTCCGCTCCACGAGGGCCGCGCTGGTGGAGAAACGCTGGAACCGATCCTGGTCGGAGAGGAGCACCACCCGCTGATCCTGGTCCACGTCGATCCGATAGCCGCGGCGGGTTGCGAAGTCGTGCCAGCGGCCGATCGCGACGCGGGTGGCGGCGCCCAGGGCCTCGCGGCGGCGCTCGTCATGGTTGATCAGCTTGCCGTCCCATCGGACCTCGGCCGGCGCGACCTCCTTGGGATGAGCCTGGTCTGTCGTGGCGTTCGCCGCGGCCTGTGCGCGGTTGAGGTCATCCCCGAGCTGCTGGAGCAGCGTGGCGGACAGGAAGAGTAGGCCGGTGAGGAGGATCGCCCGTGTGAACATGCGTCTGAAGAGGTTGCTGGCCCGTGGACGGGTCCTGGCCGTGTGTGGAGTCGGGCACCTGCCCAGGAATTGGCGCCTGCGCGACCGCGCTGTTCCGCTATCGGAGCCGCGGGCGGCCGGGCTGGATCCTGCCACGGGGACTCACCGGGGCCTGGTCCTTGTGGCCGTCCCAACCTCTCGGAACGGGACACCGGGGACGCGGGGCGCCAACCTGCGATGCGACGCGGCGCTCCGCGACGTCGCGGCGCCGCGACGTCGCGGGGGCGACTCCGGGAGGACCCCATGGCTTGGCCCGAAGGCGCCATCCGCCTGGCTCGGCGCGCGCCTGATCCCGGGGCGAGAGCCTGTGCTCTGGGCCCTCCCCGGCCTTCGATCTCCGGCCTCTCTCGCGCGCGCCTGCCCAGGCTCAGGCCCAGGCCCAGGGCCCAGGCTCAAGGCACATGCGTCAGCCTAAGGGCCTCAGCCCCGGCCTCAGCCCTCGCCTTCGTGCTCCGCGATGGCTGCGAGGAACACCGGGCCGAGGTCAGCGGCCTTCTTCTCGCCAACGCCCTTGAGCGCCAGGAAGGCCTGCGGAGTGCGGGGCTTGTGGGCGGCCATGTGAGCGAGGGTCCTGTCGTTGAACAGGATGTAAGGCGGCACGCCGCGCTCCGAGGCGAGGCTGCGCCGCAGCTTGCGGAGGGCCTCGAACAGCGAAGCGTCCACGTCCAGGGACTCCTCGCTGGCCACCGCCTCCACCGAACTCCCTCGGCGACGTGAGCCCTTCTTGGCCTGGATCCGTGGGACCAGGAGGGTCACCTCCTTGTCACCTCGCATGACCTCGACGCCCGAGGCGGTGAGGTGCAGGGTCGGGTAGTTGCCCGACGCCACGCCGATATGCCCCTGCGCGACCAGCTGGTCCACCCAGGCGCGGATCTCGCTGGCGGCGTTGTCGCGCATGATCCCGTAGGTGGTGAGCTGGTCATGGCCCTTCTGGCGGACACGCTGGGTGTCGGCGCCACGCAGGACCTCGGTCACATGCGCCGCCCCGTAGCGCTGGTCGCAGCGGACCACGCAGGAGAGGATCATCTGCGCGACGCGCTGGCTGTCGTCGACCTTGCGGAGCTCCCCGTGGCAGACGTCGCAGGCGCCGCACTCACCGGCCGCCAGCTCACCGCCGAAGTACTCGACGAGGAAGCGGTGGCGGCAGGAGCCGCCGTTGGCGAAGTTCCAGAGCTCACCGAGTCGATCCAGGGAGCCGGAGAGCTCATCCATCGCGCCCTCGACGCCCTCCATCTCTGCTTCCTGGGCGCTGCGCTCCATGATCCCCTTCCAGCCCTGGAAGTCGGATCCGCTGTAGAGCATCAGGCACTCGGAGGGGAGCCCGTCGCGGCCGGCGCGGCCGGTCTCCTGGCTGTACTGCTCCACGCCCTTGGGGAGGCTCGCGTGGACCACGAAGCGGACGTCCGGACGATCGATGCCCATGCCGAAGGCCACCGTGGCCACGACCACATCGAGGCCCTCGCCAAGGAAGGCCTCCTGGATTCGCGCGCGCTCGCTCGAATCAAGGCCGGCGTGGTACGGCATGGCGCGGACCCCGGCGCGGGCCAGCTCGCGCGCCAGCTTCTCGGTGTCCTTGCGTCGGATGCAGTAGACGATCCCGGCCTCATCGGGGTGCCGACGCACCACCTCCATCACCTGGTCGAAGAGGTCGAGGCGGGGGACGACGCGGTAGGTCAGGTTCGCGCGGTCGAAGTCTCCGACCACCCGGACCGGGTCCTTGAGCCCGAGCTCCTCCTCGATATCGCCGCGGACCCTGGGCGTCGCCGTCGCCGTGAGCGCGATGATGGGCACCTCCGGGCAGCGGGCGCGGAGCTCGCCGATCTGGCGATACTCGGGGCGGAAGTCATGTCCCCAGTGGCTGATGCAGTGCGCCTCGTCCACGGCGATAGAGGTGAGCCCCGCGCGCTCCAGCTCGCCGTGGAAGCCCTCCACCGCGAGGCGCTCGGGGGAGACGAACAGGATGTCCAGCTCGCGCCGGTTGAGGGCGCCGCGCACGGCGGAGCGCTCGTCGTCGGCCAGCGCGCTGCTCAGCATGGCGGCGCGCACGCCGTTGGCGAGCAGGCCGTCGAGTTGGTCCTTCATCAGCGCGATGAGGGGGCTGATCACGAGCGTCAGCCCTGGCCGGACGAGGGCCGGGGCCTGGTAGCAGAGGCTCTTGCCGCCGCCGGTGGGCAGGATGACGAGCACGTCCCGCCCTTCCAGGGAGGCTCGCATGGCCTCGTCCTGGTACGGCCGCAGGCCCGGGAATCCCCAGGTCTCATCGACGCGGTGCAGGAGCTCCTGCATGGCGGCGTCCACGTCTTCGATGGGCTCAGGGGCGGTGCTTGAGTTCGTCTCGCCAGCCTCGGCCAGGAACCAACCATCGTCGTAATCCCGCGCGCTACCGGCGGCGGCGGGGCCGGGAGAATGCCCGGCCTCGTCCTCGAAGAGGCCGGCGATCTCGTTGGCCGAGGGCTCCGGCTCTGCGGCCCCTCCGTCGGTCTCCCAGGGGCTCACGCCCCCGTGGCCGGAACTGTCACCGCTGCCAATCATCTGAACCCCTTCAAAGCAGGCATCTGAACCCCCTGAACACAGGGACCGATCCCAACGCATGGCGGTGACGGTTCAAGACAATCCGCACGGAAGTCTCGGGTGTCAGTGCGATTCTGTCGCCGGGAGCGTCACTTCGACGCGCTGAATGGCACCGGAGCGGGACCAGATTCCGCTGCTCGTGTGGGCGTCCAGCTCCTTGGAGTCGTGGCTCGTTGACGTCCCGTCGGCGGCGATCAGGACAACCCTGGCGGCGGCGCCGCGCCGGACCACAAACGGGACCCCGCAGTGGGAGGTGGCCAGGGCGCCGGCGGGGACGTCAACCAGGTCGCCGCTGGGGGAGCGCATGGTCCCGGCCGCCTCGCGGAGCTCAGGGTCATGGAGCAGGGCGCCGTCAAAGTGCATGCGCCCGCCCTTGATGCGGAGGCCGACCTCACCGATCCGGGAGAGCAGGTCCTCCTTGACCTGCCCGCTCATGCCGGGCTGCCGCGCGCCCCCGTCGGCTTGCGAGTGGGAGTAGGGCTCGGAGGGGAACGCCCCGAAGTCCTCAGGTGACTTGTGCGTGCCCAGTCCGGCCCGGGCAGCGCGGTAGTGCCGCAGCAGGGCGGCGCTGACCTCCGCGGGCTCACCCTGGTCGAGGGCGCACCAGAGGGTCTCCTGGATCGAGAGGATCAGCTTCGACGCCATGTGCCAGAACGTGCAGCCCAGCCCCTCGTAGCCAAAGAAGGTGCCGGAGCGTCCCGTGAAGGCTGCGTGGTCGAAGACGGTCTCGTACTCCTCGAGGAGCGCGGCTCGATCGCGCTCCACCGAGGCCGACAGGGCGCCGCCAGCCAGGGCGTCGAGGGCGGTGGAGAGGGCGGCCGCGCTTTGGAGACTCGGGGCGAACCGGACGCACTCGGCGCCAGCGCGGACCACGGAGCGGTCCCCGGACTCGAGCAGCTCCCGGATGAGCGGCACGCGCTCCTCGGCGCCCTCGTGGAGCACTCCCTTGTCCAGCAGGCCGGGTAGATCCCGGTCCGGGTAGAGCAGATAAGTGTCCAGGTCCTCGCGGTGGAGCGGGCTCGCTCGGAGCGCGTCCAGGAGCGCCACAGCCTCGGCGCCGCGGACGATGCCTGCGGAGAGCGCTGCCACCTGGCCTTCGAGCATGAGAGGCAGGTGGCGGACGCGGATCTCCGCCTCACCAAAGGCCACGAGGTCATAGCCGTGGAAGAGCCCATCCTCACGCACGTTGGCGTCCGCGGTGGCCTTCAGCCACGTCGTGGCCGCGGTGAAGAGGCGGCTCAGGATCGCGGCATGAGCCGTCTCCAGGCCGTCACCAGCGTCCCCGTAGACGGCGACTCGGTGGCGCTCGCCGGCTCGCCCGAGGGCCTCGGTGGTGCTCCACCGGGCGGCGGGATCCGAGGTCGCGAGGTCGGGGTCCCCGGCCTCGAGGGCGGCGACGATGTCATCGAGGAACTGGCGCGTCCGCGTCGAGAGCGACAGCGACCCGGCGCCCGCGAGGATGCTGGCCAGGACCTCGGTGTGACGGAACATGGCGCAGGTGGTCACGACCGAGGCGCCGGAGCCCACGAGGGCGTTGTTAGCGTCGTTCCACTCCGGCCGCTGCGCGTTCATCCAGATCCCCGCGCCTGGGACCAGGTTGGAGAGCTTGGCCAGGAAGGGGACCAGCAGCTTCTCCTCGAGCGTGGTGCGGACGAGCCCGCCGTCGGAGTCGTGGACGAGCTTGCCGTCGGCGCCCTCGCGGTCCACGCGCTCGCCAGCGACCCACGCGCGGTCGTTGTCGTAGTCCACGGTCTCCTGCGGATTGCGGACGAGGTCGTCGAAGCTTCGGATCCGGTAGGGGACGTCGGCGTGGACGAAGATGGCCCTGCCGAGGAGTCCAGCCATGCGCCCGGGGTAGTGCTCCTCGAGGCGCTCGATGAGGCGGGTCAGGTAGACGATCTGGTGGTCGCCCCAGTACCCGATGTACGACCAGGGGTCGTTCTGGTCGTGCACCTCCCAGTCGAGCCCCTCGCTCGTGATGCGATAGGGGTTGTAGCCGTCGGCGGTGCTCGCGTTCAGGAAGCGCACGATGAACGCCTCCAGGTAGGTGGGGTTGGCGAGGCCGAGGGCCTCCCAGTTCTGGAAGATGTCCCGCCAGTTGCCCTGGTACCCGAAAGTCAGCTCGCCGTGCTCTCCGCGCACGTCGATGGAGAAGGTGTTCCACGGGCGGCTCGGATCCCCGTGCCTGCGGCTGAAGGCGAGCGGCAGGAACTCACGCAGGTGACGCTCCAGGTCGGGATCGGCGGCCGTGTCGGCCAGGAGCTCTCCGACCGTCCACTCGTCGGGCCAGCCCGCGATGCGGTCCGCGTGGCGCGCGAAGACGGCCGGGGCGACGGCCGACAGGTGGTCGATGAAGGCCGCGCGCGGCTGGCGTGTTCCGAGGGGGAACAGCCCGCCACGCATGGTGTTGTAGAGGGTGTTGGCCGCGTGGCGAGCGTCCTCGGCGTCGCTGGCGGTGCACTGCAGTCCGTCCGCGTCGGCGAGGAGTTCAAGGAGCGTCTCGCGGCTGCGGCGGACCCCGTCGAGGACCTCCTCGGCGGGGTCCTCGGTCTCCAGCTGCCAGGCGAGGAGTGTCTCCACGTCGTCGGCGCTTTGGTCGACCTCGAGGGTCATGACCCAGGAGGCACTGGCCCCGGGCCCGAGCTCCAGGGGCTGCTCGATCAGGAACGCGCTGCGCTTCCCGCGGACGAGGTTCTCCTCTTCCAGGGCGTCTCCGCGGCGGAACGCAGCCTGCTGCTGGGTGCTGAGCAGCCGCGTCCCGGCGGCGGAGCACCAGGCGCTGGTGGAGGCGAGGCTCTCGCTGGGCTCGGCGCGGTCTACCGGGATGGAGCCGAGGCCAAAGAGCGCGACGCCGTCGGCGAGCTCGGAGAACCGGTAGGCGTCCACGAGGACGCTGTAGGCGTCCATCATCGACTTCTCGATGGCGGGGGGCATGACGTCGAGCACGCCGTCGAGCACCTCGAGGCTGCGCGTGACCTCGCCGGTGTTGGTCACGCGAACGGTCCGTACGACCCCGTGCTCCTCGCTGCTCGTCCAGCACTGGCGGACGGACAGGCCGAGGGTGTGGTTGTGCTCGATGAGCGCGAGGGCGCTCCCGAGGGTGCAGCGCTCCAGATCCTGAGACACGTCGAATACGCCGGCGCCGCGCTGGGAGAACGGCTCCCAGATCGTCCCGTCCGGCAGGCGAACGATGGTCGAGCCGCCCACGGAGCCCTCCGCGTCGTGGATTCGATCCACGGTGCGGTACGGGAAGAGCGCCTGGTCGACGTTGCGCCGGCCGGCCGTGAGGGCGCCCTTGCTGGAGATGAAGCCCCAGTGGTCCGAGCCCGAGGCGAGCGTCGTGAGGAACGGCGCCATGCGATCCGCGCAGCGAATGCGCGCCCAACGGAAGCCGCCGTCGGAGTCCTTGTCGCCGGCGGCGTCGCTGGTGACGAAGTCTCCGGCGATCGCTCGGCTGTTGGTGGCGAACGGGGTCATCGCTTCTCTAGGACGCGGACGTAGTCCACCACGACCTGCTGTGAGCCAATCTCAGGGGCGATGGCGCCGCCCATTCCACCGCCCATGGCGAGGTTGATGATGATGTTCTGAGGGCGGTCGAAGGGCCACGCCTCGGCGGACTCCTTCTTGTCGTAGGTGTAGTAGTGGACCCCGTCCACGTACATCCGCACCTCGTCCTCGTCCCACTCACAGGCGTACACGTGGAAGTCGGTGCTCATCCCGTCGACGGGCAGCACGTTGGTGATGTGGTTGCCCTGCTTGAAGTAGTACGCGCGGGTGTGGCACGACCCATGGTTGATGCCGTGGCCCGTCTCGTCGTCGATCTCCTTGCCGACGGCCTCCATGATGTCCACCTCGCCGCAGTAAGGCCACGAGACCTCGTCGCGGTAGTCGTCCCCGAGCAGCCAGCCAGCGGCCCAGGTGCCGTCGGCGGCGGGGACCTTGGCGCGCATCTCGATGCGGCCCCGCAGGAAGCTCACCTTGCCGCGCGTGGTCAGGCGCGCCGAGGTCCAGGCCATTCCGCCGTCGTCCGGGCGTGCCTCGATGATGAGGTTGCCGCCCTCCTGGCGAGCGTTGTCCGTGTCCGCCACCGTGTAGTACTGCGGCTCGAAGTTGCCCCAGCCCCAGTTGCCCACGTCGTGGAGCCACTTCGTCTGATCAGGGAGCCCCTCGCCGCTGAATTCGTCGGCCCATACCACGGCCCACTCATCGCCCGTCATGGACTGGGTCATGGAGCGGGGGGTGATCTGCTGGGGACGGATCATGGTGAACCGCACCCCGGTCACCGTCACGGCGCCCCCGTCATGGTGGAGGCGCATGCGGTGGAGCCCCGCGTCGAGGGGGGAGCCGTCCCTCGACGGGGTCAGCGCGGCCTCGGAGGCGACCATGGGCCCCGTGACGTTGTAGGAGCGGCCGTCCTTGTTCCCCACGCGGTCTTCGACCCAGGTGGTGAAGCCGCCCTCCGGCCCGTCCGTGAACGTGACCTCGGTGCGCCAGCGGCCGCACTCGGGGAACGTGGCCACGAAGTCGATCCACCCCGAGGCCTCGGGGTGGCGTACGCCGCCGTCTCTGGCCTCGAGCGGACCCGCCGAGCTGACGGAGCCCGCGGGGAAGAGGACCTCCACCGAGACCGCGTCATCGGCCACGACCGCGGGGGTTGCCCAGGCCGGGGAGTCGGCCGTGATCGCGTTGGAGGAGGGGCTGGCGCAGGAGGCCAGCAGCAGGGGAAGGAGGAGAGCGTGGCGCATGATCAACCGATGAGCTGGGCCTCCAGCTCTTCGAGGGACTTGCCCTTGGTCTCGGGGACGACCTTGAGGCTGAAGAGGAACGCGAGGGCGGCGAAGACGCCGAAGAAGAGGAAGACGCCCGCGGGCCCGAACTCGGCGAGTCCGGAGGGGAACAGCTTCTGGACGGCGTACGAGACCAGCGAGTTGAAGAACCCCGCGGCTGAGATCGCCACGCCGCGCATGCGCGCGGGGAAGATCTCGGAGAACATCGCCCACATCACGGGGCCCAGCGAGATCGCGAAGGCGGCGATGTAGAGCAGAATCGCGGCGAGGATCAGCTTCCCGTTGACCTGGAGGGCCTTCATCGGGAGGCCCTGCCGCATCGAGCCGATGGACTCGGCGTAGGGCGTCTGGGCAGCGGCGACCTGGTCCACCGCGGCGATGAATTCGTTGCGGGAGCCGTAGCTCTCGGTGAGTGGCGCGAGCGCGGCTCTCGCCCCCTCGAGATCAGGGGGCAGCTCAGGGTTCTCGATGCCGTCCGCCGTGAGCTCTGGCCCCGCCGCGTCGAGAGCGACGCTCTCGGCGACCGCCTCCAGCTTCGCCCCGGAGAGCTGATAGCTGCCGGCGTTGAAGGCGTAGGCGTTGGTGAAGAGCGCGATCGTCATGGCCGCGGTGCCGACGAGGAGCAGAGGCTTGCGGCCCGCCCTGTCGATCAGGCGCATGGCGATCAGCGTGAAGGCGACGTTGACCAGGCCAACGTAGATGGCCTGGACCAGGGATGCGTCCCGACCTGCGCCGGTCAGCTCGAAGATCGTCGTGGCGTAGTAGAAGATCGCGTTGATCCCGGTGATCTGCTGGAAGAAGCCGAGGCCGAGCCCGATCAGCATCACCAGGCGCATCCGCGACGCGAACAGCTCGCCGTAGCCCGCGTCGCCCTGGGCGGAGCTGAGGTTCTCCCGGACCTCCGCGAGGGCAGCGTCGGCGGAGGCCTCGCCGCCGGTCTTGGCAAGGACGATGCGGGCCTCGTCGAAGCGTCCCCGGATGGCGAGCCACCGGGGGCTGCGCGGGACGAGGAGGAGGGAGGCGAGGTACAGGACCGCCGGGATGGCCTCGACGCCGAGCATCCAGCGCCACGCCGTCGGGTCCACGACCATCGCCTCCGGATTCGCGGGCGTGGGGGCGGGGATCTTGAAGTACTGCTCGAGGAAGTAGTTCGAGAAGAACGCGGCGGAGAAGCCCAGGACGATGTTGAGCTGGTTGAACGACACCAGGCGGCCCCGCTTCTCGGGCGGCGCGATCTCCGCGATATACATCGGGGCGATCAGGAGCGCCCCTCCAACGCCGAACCCACCGATGACTCGGGCGACCACGAGCTCGGTGTAGCTCCCTGCAAAGGCGCTCCACAAGGCCGACACGGAGAAGAGCGCCGCCGTGAAGATCAGGACTGGTTTTCGGCCCAGCGCGTCGGCGATTCGCCCAGCGACGGCCATGGCCAGGGTCGCGCCTGCGGTGAGGCATGCCACCGCGGTGCCCACCTGACCCGGGGTCAGGTCAAAGTGGCTCTTGAGCGGGTCGACGACGCCGGAGATGACCGCGCTGTCGAAGCCCATGAGGAAGCCGCCGAGGGCGACGGTCAGCGAGACCAGGAGCGTGTAGCTGGAACGATCGTTCATGATGGCCCGGGATCTTAGTGGATCGGGGGTGCTGGCGCGTCAGTGGAGGACGGCGTCGAGGCGATGGGGGAGGCCGATGCAAGCTCCCTGGGGCTCGCCTGAAACTCGCGATCTATGAACACGCTCATCGCACCCCGGGTGGGAGCACGATGAGCGCGATCGAACTCTTCAGATCGCTCCCCCGAGGGGGAGCTGGCGCATCACTGGAAGGTGACCTCGACGCCGTCGGTGAAGTTGCTCGTCGCCGAGCCGCCCACCGCGTCGCGGTACCAGGTGGTGAAGTTCCAGGTCTCGCCGGCCTGAGCAGCGACCAGCCCCGTCGGGGTCGGCATCTGGTTCAGGTTCAGCGGGAGCGTGAAGGACCCCGCGCTGCCCGAGTTCAGGATCTGGCCCGGGCCCACGTAGCGCCCGATCGCGCCGCTGAGGCAGAGGTTGCCCTGGCTGCCGCCGGGGTTCGTGACGAAGCCCTGAACCTGGCTCGTGAGGTAGAAGCCGAACGAGTTGTTCGGGAGGCTGGAGGCGACCAGGGACATGTTGTTGTCCGCGAGGGTGAGGCTGCCGCTGGCGATGATGTTGCCGATCACGCCGGTCGAGTTGGCCACGCCCGTGCAGTAGTTCACGCCGACGTTGCTCGAGGGCTCGCCCCGCGCGATGACGAGGTCGTCCCAGAAGAAGTGCGTGCCGGAGCCGCCGGAGTTGAGGCGAATCTCGTCCCACCGGAGGTCCCCGATGAGGCCGTCCAGGTTCGGAAGCTCGCTCGTGGGGTAATCCGCGACCGGGTCAACCCACATGCGAACGCGCTCGTCGCCCGGCTGGTGATCGATTCGGAAGACGAGCTTCGCGCAGACCGAGGCGTCCGTGCTGAAGTCGTACTCCGGGGGCAGGCCCACGCCGCCCTCGTCATCCCAGCCCCAGTTCCAGGACGAGGTTCCCCAGGGAGAGCCGAGGAGCAGTTGCTCGTTGGAGGGGTCCTGGGTGCTGAACAGCTGCACGGCGCCGAAGGAGCCGTTGCCGAACTGCTGGTACATCTGCGTCCGGAAGGAGATCCAGATGGTCGAGCCGTCGGCGCCAAAGAAGCCGCTCTCAACCACGCTTGAGTGCCCTGTCTGGTCCGGAACGCGCGCCGCCGCGACGAATTCCTGGGCCTGCCCGGCGTAGTTGCCGACGGCGTCCGCGCAGGTCATCGGCGGGTTGACTGACGGGTCAAAGATGACGACCTCGTTGCCGCCCCCGGCGGGGAGGTCCCAGGCGGTGCTCCAGCCGGTGCCTGTGTTGGCGTTCTGGAGGAGTCCCGGCGCCGTGTAGTCAAATTGCTCGACGGAGATGACGGTGACCTGAGCGGCCGCGACCGACGTGAGGCCGAGCGCTACGGGGATGATGCTTGAGAGAAACTTCATGGGGCGAGACGGATTGAACGAGTCGAAGAGGTTGCTAGAGAGTCGATAATCGAGCGATGGGGAGTCGATCTGGCGCGGAGCGCCTGATTGAAAAATACTCGCTCACGCCACGTGATAGTGGGCGCGGCCTTCGCCCATCACGCTCAGGTCTCGAAACCGCCCCGATTTGGAGGCAAAAAACTGCGTCCACATGTCGCAGTCTGGCCTGGAGGGGGCTGGGAGGCCGTCTCCTCTTTGACCGGGCTCTTGATTCGCTCTTGATTCCCGATGGGTGGGGCAAGGTCCGGCGGCGAGTCGCTAGAACCAGAGCGCCATGATCCAGATGATCGACACGAACGTGCTTGGTGCCCCGCTGGCTCCATGCTGCACCGACCCCATGACGGGCTTCTTTCGAGACGGCTCCTGTCGGACGGGTCCGGACGACCGAGGGCGTCACACGGTCTGCGCGCGCGTGACCGAGGAGTTCCTCCGATTCAGTCAATCCATGGGGAATGACCTCTCAACGCCGGTCCCGGAGTACGCGTTCCCTGGCCTCAAGCCAGGCGACTGCTGGTGCCTGTGCGTGCTGAGGTGGAGGGAGGCGATGCTGGCAGGGTGCGCTCCCCAGGTACGCCTCGCCTCGACCCACGCGAGCGCCCTCGAGCACGTGTCGCTCGAGGACCTCCAGCGCCACGCGCTGGACTGATCAGTCCTCTGCCCAGTTCCCGGAGGGCTGGCCGTCCCGCGAGAAGGTGCGACTCTTGCGGGAGTTGTAGACGCTGACGAAGTAGGTGCAGCGCTTGCAGACGTCGGGGTAATCCCCGTCCTCGTGCCTCTCGATGAGCCCGTCGATGCCGGACCCCGCCCAGACCTCGGAGAGCGGGGTCTCGTTGACGTTTCCGACGACGAGCTCCGCCTCCACGTCGCGGCATGCGCAGGCGTTGACGTCGCCGTTGGCGAGCACGACCGGCTTGGTGAAGAGGAGCTCGCAGGCGCCCCGCTTGTACGGCATCTTGCGCGGCGTGAGGCCCACTCCGTCGAGCGCCTCGGGGGTCACCTTGCCCGCCCACGAGTCGTAGTCGGGCATGTCCGCGATCTCCACGAGTCCCTTGGACTCCAGCGCGCGGAGCCGGTCCCAGAGCTCGCCGTGGCACGCCGAGGGGGGGCAGCGCAGCGCGAGGGTGAAGGGGATCGGGGACCCGGTCGTCTCCTTGAGATTGATGAAGTCGAGCACGGCGTCCCTCGCCGCCTCGAACTTCGCGACGCCCATGATCTCGTTCCACGTCGCCGCGTCGAAGCCGCCCCAGGAGACGTGCACGTGGAGCTTCTCCGCGTAACCCATCAGGCGCTCTGACTTCTCCCGCGTCATCAAGATCGCGTTGGTGTAGAAGCTCATGGACCGGATCTCGTCGCGCGCCATGAGGTCATCGAGGCGCTCGAACATGTGCTTGTCCACGAACGGGTCGCCGACGATCGGCGTGAGCGACACGCTCCGGCCGCCCATCTCGACGTACCCGTCGACCACCTTGCGGAAGTCGTCCATGGACATCGTCGTCTTGCGGCGCTCCATCTGCGGGTAGGCGCAGAAGACACAGCTTGCGTTGCAGATGTTGGTCCCCTCCACGTGCAGCCCCCTGGGGAGCTTGCGGAGTTCCTCGAGCCTGCGACGGATCGCCTTGCGGTGGAAGAGGTGGTGCCACTCGGTATCCACCACGTCGAGGGCGTGGCGGAGCCGCCCCCTCAGGGAGGCGGGCAGGAGAGCTCGGACCTGGCTTCGAATGGACATGCAGATGGAGTCTACCCCGCCACGGGCCTGGAATTTCCGGTGTCGCGGCTCAGTCGCTTGCGGGTTCCCCAGGCTCCGCACGGCTACCCCAGGCTCCGCACGGTGACCCCAGGCTCCGCACGGTTACCCCAGGCTCCGCACGGCTCCCCCTGGCTCCGCGCGGGGCCTGCGGCGACCGAGGGTCGCGGAGTGAGATCATCCACAGGGCGTCCCGGTCTGGGTGAGCCCTCGAGTCGAGCCACGGAATCCGCTCCACTGCGCTCGGGCTCCGTGACCCCGCGTCGCCAAGGGCGAGCAGCTGGGCGCTGGGCCCCTGGGGCCGGGCCCTGCGGGTCAGCGATTGAGACCTGATTCATGGCGCTTATCCCATGACGCTCACCTGCGGTGTCCGTCTTCGAGGTGGCCTTCCGCCCGACGTTCCCTGGCCTGCGGCCTCCAGGGTGCTCTGGCCTGCGGCCTCTCGGCAGTGCGGGTGGCGCGGCAGGGCAGGCCCGCCCGGGAGCGAAAACGCCCCAGCAATGCAGGCAGCGCGGAGCCGTGACCGGATCCGCGCTGCCTGAAGCGTGGTGGGCCGTGACGGGGTCACTTCTTCGGCATGACCTGGTCGCGGAGCCAGGAAGAGGTGCACGTCTTCAGGCGCTTGTCCTTCAGGATGGTCGCCGAGTCGCTCTTGAGGGCGTTGATCTCTACGAACTCGAGGCCCTCATTGACCTCATGGGCGGAGGCCTGGATCTCATCCGCGGCGTCGCGGGATGACTTGGGGGCGAGGATCAGGGTGGGGAGCCCGCCCAGGTCGCCGACCCCGCCGCTGACGTCAAAGCCGAGGGACTCCTTGGCCGGATCGATGAGCACAATCGCGCGGACGTTGTCGTCCTTGGCGGCGCGCCGTACGACGAGGGCCGCGCCAGCACCGACGCCCACGAGCGAGAGGTTGGACGCGTGGACGCCGTTCTGCTTGAGGAGGAACTTGGTCGCTGCGTCGACGTCGCGGGTGCTCATGGCCCACAGGTTCTCGCGCGCCTTCTCGTCCGCCTTCTCGAAGTTGGTGTCTTCGGTGGCGCTCGCGCCGTGCCCGCGGAGATCGAGGGTCAGGACCGCGAAGCCCTTCTTGTGCAGGTAAGCCGCCATCTCCGCGAGCTCCTCGCGGGAGGAGCCGGCGTCATGCAGCAGCATGGCGGCGGGAGCGGGGGGCGAGCTCTTGCGGCGCTTGGGCTCGTAGTAGCTGGCCGACAGGAGCTGTCGGTCCTTGGTCTCCAGCGAAACGGAGTTGGAGGAGTCAATTCCCGCAGCGGCGGCCGTCGCCAGCGGCGCGGCGGCGGTGGGCAGGAGCGGCGCGGTGGCTCTTCCGAACGGATCGACGGGGCCAGACGGAACGACGGGGCCAGACGATGCGACAGCAGCGACGACCAGGGCGAGGCTCGGGAGCATGAAGTGAAATCTGCGGGGCAACGAAGCACCCGCTGATCGGCAGCCCTCAGGGCGCCTGCATCATCGGGTGGTGGGGGATCAGTTGGAGAAGCTCGTCCCGGAGGGGAGCGTCGCGGGCGAAGACCATACCAGACCTCACCGGGCGATTGCCTCCACTAGGCACGCTCCATCCGCGCGGGTACCCACCGATCTGTCACTTTTGGCCGGTAATCCACCTCGGGGACAGTTTCCGGACGGGCTCCGACCGGGTTCCGAATGCCTGGGGCTCCGCTCGACCCGAACCCGCGCCCGGCCTCGGGGGCCGTTTCGAGACGAGCCCTCTGGGCAAGGCCTGGGCTCACCGCAGGACTAGCCGAGGGCCAGCTGCTTCCGAGCGTCGACCTCGTCGCGGTTCATCGCCTCGACGGCCTCGTCCAGGCGGTCGACGATGTCCCAGTCCCGGTCGACCGAGCGACGGACGTTGCGCATGAGCTGGATG
>CAJQPT010000055.1 GCA_905480285.1 uncultured bacterium | reverse complement strand
GGGGGGCCGGGAGCTGGGTCCAGTCCTAGTCGCGTCGGTCGAAGCGCTGACGCATCTCGTTCATCTCTCGACGCATCGCGCGGACCTCCTCCTGGAGCTCCCGGAGGGCCTGCATGGCCTCCGGAGGCATGCCGCGCCCGCGCTGCTCCATCGCGCGCTCTCGGCGGCGCTGCTGCTGTCCCCCGCGAGCTCCGCGCTCTTCCCGGCGCTCGCGCGGCTCCACGACCCGCGAAG
This sequence comes from uncultured bacterium, assembly GCA_905480285.1. GTDB lineage: Bacteria > Planctomycetota > UBA1135 > UBA1135 > Saltatorellus. Next base: position 8,282 of record CAJQPT010000055.1, on the reverse strand, counting down.
GCTCCGGAGCGTCGCCGAACTCGATGAACTCCGAGCCGTCGAGCTCGATGACGTCGATGCCGATCGGGCCGGCCTCAAAGATGAGGCCACCGAGGTCGTCGCTCTGGTCCACGGCCTCGAGTTCGATGATGCCACCGGACGGGAGGCGTCGAGCGCGGCGCCGCGCGCCGCGCTCCCGGTCGTTGCCACCGACGTGGATGATCCGTCGCTCCACGTGGCGCTCATGGTGCTCACCTTCCTCGCCGTGGTCCCCCTCGCTCTCGATCTCCACCTCCATGTGGATCTCTCGGCCCCCCAGGTCGTGGTCGCCGAAGCCGAACTCGGAGAGGAGCTCCCCGAGGTCGAATTCCATCTCGTCCTCGCCTTCCATCTCCATCCGGATGTGCACCTCGCCGTGCCCACCGGGGAACTCGAACCCGCGCACCTCGTGATGCTCCTCGTGGTCCCGGCCGTCGTGATGCCCGTCGTGATGCCCGTCGTGATGATCGTCGTGGTGATCCTCGTGATGTCCGTCGTGGTCATCATGGTCGCCATGGTCTTCATGATCCCCGTGGTCGTCGTGATGATCCTCGTGGCGCTCCTCGCGCTCCATGAGTTCCTCCACGAGCCGCTCGATGAGCTCGGAGTGTTCCCCATCGATGAGGATCTGCCTCTCGCGGCCTTCATCGCCGAGGTCCATGACGATCACCCGCCGCTCACGATGCTCCTCGCCGTGATGCTCCTCGTGGTGCCCGTCGAGCTCCTCCATCTCTCGCTCGATCCAGCCGAGCCTCTCGTGGAGCTCCTTGATCATCCGCTCGACATCGCGGGCCTCCGCGCGGAGTTCATCCCGGCGGCGGTCGTCGTCTTGGAAGGTGGTGAGCGGTGCGGTGGCGGGCGGAACGGGCGCCGCGCTTGCAATCAGGGCAGTGATAAGCGAGAGCATGGGAGAGGTGGTTGGGTTGCGAGTGGTCGTGGGGCTAAGCGTGGCCGTCGAGTCGTACGGCCGAGCCCTCCATGCGTTTGTCGGTCGGGATCTTCGAGAACTTCCGCAAATCCAGGGGATGAGCCAGCGGCGGAGGGTGCCCCGACCATGCCACAGGCGCGGGATTTCGGGCGGGCTCGAAGCCGGGCCAAACTGTGCCCGGGCCAACACAATCCAGGATGGGGACGTAACCCACCTGCGGCGCGCCGCGTAGGGTCGGTGACCCCGGCGAACGCAGGCGCCTGGAACCCGACTCAGCCCCCTGGCTCGGCGACCTCGCTGCTGCAATGTGACCCCGATCGGACCTCCCCGCCCCTGCCCGAGCGGCGCCGGGTCTGATCCGACCCCGTTTCAGCCCCAGGAAGCCCGGCCTCGCGCCGAGCCTCACCAGCTATCCCTTCCCATGACGACGATCGAGCGCCCTCCCGCCCCCCAGTTTGACGATACGGCCCGCTTCCTGGGCGAGATCAAGGAGCGCGTCGGCCGGGTGGTCGTCGGCCAGGAGGTGGTGGTGGAGCGGATCCTCATCGCGCTCCTGACCGGGGGACACCTCCTGTTGGAGGGCGTCCCAGGCCTCGCCAAGACCCTCCTGGTGGCGGCGGTCTCGAAGACCGTGGACCTCGACTTCGCGCGGATCCAGTTCACGATCGACCTGCTCCCCTCGGACATCCTCGGGTCCGAGATCCTCGACCAGCGGGACCAGACGTTCAAAACGCACAAGGGGCCGATCTTCACCAACCTGCTCCTCGCCGACGAGATCAACCGCGCCGCGCCCAAGGTGCAGAGCGCGCTCCTCGAGGCCATGCAGGAGCGGCGGATCACCATCGGCAACCAGAACTACGGCCTGCCGGTTCCGTTCCTCGTGATCGCGACCCAGAACCCCGTGGAGCAGGCGGGGACCTTCGAGTTGCCCGAGGCGCAGCTGGACCGCTTCATGCTCCTGCACCGCCTCCAATACCTGACCAACGAGGACGAGAAGGAGGTCCTGCGTCGGAACGCGAAGCTCGGTATCCAGCGGGACAAGAGCGGCGGCGCCACCGTCAAGACCGAGTTCGACATGGTGGACCAGGGCAGCGTCGGCGGGCGTGACGAGCTGGCCCGTGCCATGGAGGACGTCTCCAAGGTTCACGTCTCCGAGGCCTTCATCGAGCACGTGATGGAGATCGTCGACCGCACCCGCAAGCACCCCGAGCTGGAACTCGGCGCGTCGCCCCGGGCGGGCATCGCGCTGGTCAAGGCCTCCCGGGCCCGGGCGCTCATCCACGGCCGCGACTACGTGATCCCCGAGGATCTCTTTGCCCTCGCCGAGGACGTCATCCTGCACCGCATCCGCGCCACCTACGAGGCGCTGGCGGAGGGCCGGGACACCTCGGTCATCCTCCAGGAGATGCTGGGCGAGCTGGGCGCTGCCTGAGGCCATGGAGCGTACCGGAGCCCCCCGGCGCGCCGCGCCGGAGCACACGCTGCCCGCGGTTGATCCGCTCGACACGCGGCGCTACCAGGTCGCCATTCGGCGCCTGGCGGACACTCTCAGCCACGGCACGGACCGCTCGCGGTTCCTGGGCTCGGGCCTCGAGTACGTGCAGTCTCGCCCGTATGTCCCGGGCGACCCCGTGCGGGCGATTGACTGGCGCGTGACGGCGCGCACGGGCGAGGTGCACATCAAGGAATACGAGGCCCCCAAGCGGATGCCGGCGTGGATCCTGTTCGACACCTCGGGGTCCATGACCCTCTCTTCGACGCGCCTCAGCAAGTATGAGGTCGCGGCGCAGATCGCGGGCGGGCTGGCCTTCGCCTGCCTGGATCGGGTGAGCCCGGTAGGGCTCCTGGGGACCGGCGAGCGCGACCTGCGGGTCCAGCCGAGCCTCGCCAAGGACGAGGTCATGCAGTGGCTCGTGAAGCTCCGGACGTACAGCGAGGGTGAGCGGACGACGCTCGCCCGGCGGGTCACGGAGCTCAACGCCCGGCTCAGCAATCGGGCGCTCGTGTTCGTGTTGAGTGACCTGCACGAGCCGGAGGCCATGGACGCCCTGAAGCTCATGGCGCAGGTGCACGACGTCGTCGTGCTCCAGCTCCAGGACCCCGCGGAGGTCGAGCTGCGCGGCGCGGGCTTCCTGCGCGCGGAGGAGGCCGAGAGCGGGGCGGAGTTCGTGACCCACGGCCGCCGCCAGCGCATTGACCCCGAGGCCGCCCGCCAGGAGCTCCGCAGGGGCGGGATCGACCACCTGCTGATCCGCACCGATCAACCTTACGCCCAGTCCCTCAGGCTGTTCCTCAAGGACCGCGCCGTACTCGCGGGAGGACGATGATGTTCGCCACCACCTTCCTGCTCGGTGCGCTGCTGGCCCCGCCGCTCGCGGCCAGCGCCCCGCCGCTGGGGGCCTCGGCCCCGCGCGCCCTCCAGTCTGAACCCGTCGCCCGCACCTCCGTGGGCATGCGGGTGCGGATCGAGGAGCAGCCGATTGCCGGGCCACGGCTCCGGGCCAAGCCGGTGGCGGATCCTGGGCGCGCGGACGCCATCGTGCGGGTGCTCAACGTCTTCCCCCACGGCTCGGGGTGGCGCTACAACCTCGAGGTGACCCCCCTGGTGGAGGGGACCCTGAACCTCGCGAGCCTGCTGGAGCCCGCCGAGGCGGGCGCCACTTGGGATCCGCCGACCCTGAAGATCGAGGTCGAGGCCCTGCTGCCGGTGGACGTGGTCGAGCCCAACGAGCTCGAGGTCCCCGCGCCGGATGGGGTGGGGGGCTACGGCACAGGCATGACCGTCCTGGGGATCCTCTGGGCCGCGGGCCTGGTGGCGCTCATGACCGTCGGGCGCCGACGCCAGGACGCGGCCAATAGCGCCGGACCCGAGGCGCCGTTGACCCTCGCCGATCGACTCGCGCCCCTGGTGGAGCGCGCGCGATCGGGCGACCTCGACACCGCCCAGCAGGCGGAGCTGGAGCGGCTCCTGCTGGCCCACTGGCGCGACCGTCGAAACCTGAGCGCCACCCCGGTCGCCGAGGCGGTGGCCTTGCTCCGCGCAGACGAGGAGGCCGGACCGCTCTTCCTCCAGCTCGAACGCTGGCTCCACCGCCCGGGCTCAGAGGGGGACGCCGTGGACCTCGAGGCGCTCCTCGCCCCCTATCGCGGGACGCCTGATCCCGGGGGAGACCGGGGATGAGCCTGAGCTTCGGTCACCCCTGGGCCCTCGCCCTGCTGGCGATTCCGCTGCTGCTGCTGACCCTCGTCTGGTCCGGCAAGGGGGGACGCCTGGCATTGCCCTTTGACGGCACCGCCCGGGCCGACCGGCGGTCGCGTGGGCTCGGGCTCTCGGTCCTGCTGCGGCTCGCGGAGTCCGTGTCGCCGTTGCTGCTCGCGGTGGCGGTGGTGCTCCTCGCTGGCCCCCAGAAGATCGGCGCGCCCTCCACCAAGCGCAAGCTCACCAACATTCAGTTCTGCGTGGACGTGTCCGGTTCCATGACCGCCTCGTTCGGGGAGGGGACCCGCTACGACGCCGCGATGGAGGCCATCAACGAGTTCCTGGACTTCCGGGACGGCGACGCCTTCGGGCTGACCTTCTTCGGGAACAACGTCCTGCACTGGTGCCCGCTCACCAACGACACCAGCGCCTTCCGCTGTGCGCCGCCCTTCATGGACCCCAAGCGGGGCGCCCTGCCGCCCTGGTTCGGGGGGACGTCCATCGGCAAGGCGCTGAACGCCTGCCGCGACGTGCTGGCGAGCCGCGAGGAGGGAGATCGGATGATCATCCTGATCTCCGACGGGTTCTCGTCGGACCTCTCCGGCGGCCAAGATGAGGTGATCGCGGATCGGCTGAAGAAGAGCGGCGTGACGGTCTACGGGGTCCACGTGGCGGACGGCAACGTGCCCGGCGAGGTGCTCAACATCGCCTCCCTGACCGGGGGGGAGATGTTCGCCGCCGGCGACCCCGTGGCGCTCGAGACGGTGTTCAAGCGCATCGATCAGATGCAGGTGGCCGAGCTCGAGAAGGTCGCCGGTGAGCAGCTCGACGACTTCGGGCTGTGGTGCTGGATCGGGCTGATCGCCCTCGCCGCCCACGCCCTGCTCCAGCTGTTCTTGAGGGCCACGCCGTGGTGATCCTGCGATGAGCGACTGGACCATGATCCTCACGGCGGCGGCCTTCGCCCTCGTATTGGGCGGAGAGCTCCTGCACCTGCGCCGGATCCGCCGCGTGCGTCACCTCGCGTTCGGGCCCGGAGGCCGCGCGGCCGCCTGGGTCCAGGTGGTGCCGCTGCTCCGGGCCGCGGGTGCGGCGGCGCTGGCCTTCGGACTCTCGAGCCTGCTGCTGGACGTGAAGCCCAAGGCCCACCGGCTGGTGGACAAGGGGCCGGACGAGTGGAAGCACCTGGTGCTGGTCCTCGACGTCTCACCCTCCATGCGCCTCGAGGACGCCGGGCCCGACGCGGCCCAGAGCCGCACCGGTCGCGCCCGGGACGTGCTGGACTCGATCTTCGGGCGGGTCGCCATCGGGCAGTACAAGATCTCGATCATCGCCACCTACACCGGCGCCATGCCGGTGGTGGTGGACACCTCGGACTCCGAGGTCGTGCGCAATGTGCTGAGCGACCTCCCCATGCACTTCGCCTTCAAGTCCGGCGAGACGCGCCTGTTCGACGGGCTCGAGGAGGCGGCGCGCATCGCGGCTCCCTGGGAGCCGGGGAGCACCACCCTCATCGTGGCCAGCGACGGCGACACCCTCCCGCCCACCGGCATGCCGAAGATGCCGCCCGCCATCGGGGGCGTCCTCGTGGTCGGGATCGGCGACCCCACGAAGGGCAGCTTCATCAACGGGCGGAACTCCCGTCAGGATGTGTCCGCCCTGCGTCAGATGGCGCTCCGATTGGGCGGCCAGTACCACGACGGGAACAAGCGCCAGGTGGCCAGCGAGGTGCTCCGGACCGTGACCGCGGGGGCGGACCGGGAGGCGGCGCTCAAGCTCGGTCGTCGCGAGTACGCCCTCCTGGCGCTGGTGCTCGGCGCCCTGCTCCTCGCGCTGCTGCCGCCGCTGCTGCGGGCCCTCGGGAGCCCCTGGGCCCACCGTAGAACCTCCTGGCGAGGCGCCCCGGGCGAACTCACCCGCTCTTGACGGTCGATTGGGTCACCGACTCCGGATCTGCCGATAGACTCCAACAGAACCCCCTCCTGCTCCGTTCGGAGCACCTCACGAGGAACGACACGATGAGACGATTCATGATCGCCGGCTGGCTCCTGCTCCCTGTGGGAGCGTGGGCTTACCACGAAGGCCCGGGCCAGGACGGCGTCCAGCTCGACCTCGTGGACGCCGAACTCTCGGCCGCGCGCGAGGCCGCCGAAGCCAAGGACTGGGCGCTCGCGGTGGAGCACTACGACGCGGCGCTCAAGAGCCTGCCGGGCCTCGACACCCCGGCGCTCGAGCGGAGCGCGCGGCGCATTCGCCTGAGCGCGGCCAAGGCCAAGCTGGCCTCCTCCGATCTCATCGCGGCGCGCTCCGAGCTCTCGGGGCTCGTCGACGAGCTGTCTCCGCTCGAGGCCTCCGAGGGCGCGATGCTGGACGAGGCCCGCGAGGGGCTCGCCAACGCCCAGTACTACTACACCTGGCTGATGCGCCTGGAGGGCTACTCCCGCGAGGAGTGGGAGCCCGAGGCCGAGGTCGCCCGTCAGAGCTACCGGCTGCTCGCCGAGCGCGCCGAGGCGCGCGGCGACGAGCAAGCGGCTCGAACCCACATGGAGGACCTCGAGTCCTCCATCAAGCTCGCCAGGCTCGACCTGGAGGAGCTGCAGGGCCTGCCCCTGCCCAACCAATGAAGCGGCAACGGGACCTGAAACGGTTCCGGAAAGCGCCCCGGTCGGGGCAAGCCCAAGTCTGGAAAGAAGCCCTCTGATTCCCGTGGCGCGAGCGGTGGTCCGCCGCCCGACGGTTCAGGGTCCTGAGCCGACGAGCTCGACGGGGCCTGCCCGGCGGTGACGCCGGGCAGGCCCCGTGTTTGAGGAGATGCCCCTCCGCCGGGGGGGCGCGGGGGGGGCGTGTCCCGCCTCTCTCGCCAAACCACGCGCCATGGGCGCCGTTGTTCGAACCTGATGTACCTGCCCGTGACCCTCCCGATCGCCATGTCCCGTCTCACCCTCGCGGCCTTCGCCGCCGCATCGGTCGCCCTCGCCCCGCTCTCTCTCGCCCAGCAGAGCGCGGTCCAGGGCATCAGCCTCTCCTCCAAGGTGATCGTCAGCGGCTCCACGGGCGCCGCGCCGATCATGGTCACCACGGCGCCGGTGCAGATGATGCCTGCGATGACCATGGGTTCGTCCACCGGCGGCGTCGTCGTCCTGGAGGATGTGGAGGTCCCCGAGCCCCCCGCGGAGATGCTGGGAGCCGCACCGGGAGGCCCAGGGGCCAAGGTGAGCCCGAAGGAGGAGAAGCCCGTCGACCCCAAGCGCGTCCAGAAGTTCCAGCAGGCCATCCTCGACCGCACGCCCTCCAAGATCCTCGCCGAATGGTCCAAGGCGGCTCCGCTGACCTCGGCGGAGGACCCCGAGCTCCAGGACCCGCCCATGCCGGAGGAGCCGGCGCCCAAGCCGAAGAAGCCGAAGGCGCCCAAGCTGCAGGCCCTCGAGCGTCCCGTGGCTCCCTCGGAGCTGGTGGCTCCGGTGGGGTCCGTGGCGGACCTTGCGGCGCTCGCCAAGGCCAAGCAGGAGGCCGCGGAGGACCACGACGCGGAGGACCACGCCGAGGCCCTCGCGGCCTATCAGGCGGCTGAAGCGTCGGACGCCGAGCTGCAGGCAGCTTACGACGCGGACCTCGCCGCCTACAACGCGTCGAACGAGGCCCACAAGGCCTACAAGAAGGAGAAGTCTCGGGTGGAGAAGGAGCGCAAGGCGCTCGCCACCAAGCGGCTCACAAGAGACGTGCAGCTCTTCCAGCGCGACGTGACCCTCGGTCGTTGGGAGGATGTGGAGGCGGCCCTGGATTCCCTGGGCAAGAGCGGTCGCCAGATCTACACCCAGATGCTGCCGAAGATCGCGCGGCCCCCGCAGCCGGTGAACGGTCGCTTCAACCAGTACCAGGAGCAGTGCGCCTTCGAGTTCGACGACATCATCGAGCTGATGCGGATCGCGCCGGGCGGCTTCACCGCGGCCGACGCCAGGATGCTCGCGCCGTTGGTGGCCCGGGTCTTCGCCCAGGGGCACAGCATCGACGACTGGGTCGCGCGCTTGCAGATGGAGGTCCAGCGGGCGCCGGAGGAGCGGGTGGTCAAGCCGATGTTCGCGGCCTGGCTCCTCAGCGCCCAACGCCAGGACATCCACCTCAAGCCCTTCCTGCCGC
>CAJQPT010000054.1 GCA_905480285.1 uncultured bacterium | reverse complement strand
CGATGGTGCGCTATCTCAGGCTCAAGACTGCCGACGGGACGCTCCTGGCCCACGTCGCGGCCTTGGCGGCGCTGGCGGCGGGAGGGACCGCGGGCCAGCGGCTGGGGCCTGGCAGGTTCAGCCCGGCCTCGTGCCGTCCCTCGGCTGCGTCCTCGGGCTCATGGGGGTCATCGCGGCCCGGAGCTAGGCAACCGCGACGCTCTTCCCGGTCGGCTCGGGAATCTGGGCGCTCTTCAGCGTCGCGTGGCTCCTCCACTTCACGTACTGGGGACTCGAGGGGATCGGCCCCTGGCTCGTGGCGACCGCCACCGGGCTCTGCGTGGCCGTCAGCGTCTGGCAGCGTGGCTTCTCCAAAGCCCATGGAGTCCGCTACTGGACGACCTCCTTGCTGGGCGGGCAGGCGTGGATCTACTGGCAGGGCGGCCTCGCAGACGGTCGGTGGAAGCTCTCCACCGCGCTCGCCTGGCCAGCGCTCCTCTGCCTGTGCTTCATCGTGCTGTTGGTGACCGAATGGGGCACCTCCGGTCCACAGGGCTCGGACTCCCGCGACCCAGACTGAGGACACCTTGCGGGGTTTCCTTCGTCCATAGGGGGGGGCCGGCGCTCCTGCTCTTGCCTTCCGGCCGTGGTCTGGGTGATGACGAGTCCCCCGCGCGGTCTCCGGTCAGTCATTGTGGTGGTCCCACGCGACGAGGAATTCACCGCCCATCAGCAGGGGCGACGCGTCCGTCGGGCGAAGTTCGAAGGCCACGCAGCCCTCCGGTCGCCCCTCGATCCAGTAGACGCGCTGAAAGCCCATCTTCAGTGCGAGGTCCATGGCGCGCTCTCGGCTCAAGGAGGGGCGGTTCGAATCCACGTCGTAGAGCTGAAACCCGTAGTTGATCCAATCCACGCCGGGCACCGGTCTCGGCTGGCCCTGCAGCATGGCCATCTCCGTCAGCACCGGCCCGCTGAACGGTGCGGCGCGTGGCTGCTTCGGCGTGCTCGACCAGTAGGCCTCCAGGCCGGGAGGCACGTACACCACAGATCGTCGCCGCTCGGCGCGTGGGGTTACCTCGTAGAGGTGCCGGAGGCACGCCGTGACCGCGGCGCGGGAGCGCTGGTGCCCTGTCTCCGTCCCCGTGGATACCGGTACGCTCCGTCGGTCCGCCGCTACGTCCTTGCCCATGCGGACTAGGTCCCTCCCAGTGTTGAAGACGAGGATCACCGTGAGGGCCTGGATGACGCGCCTTTGGCGGCGCTCGCGCCGCGCCCCGTCGCCGCCGCGGGAGTTGTCCTTTGTGGCTGGTGTGCGGCGGCTCAAGCCCGGACCGAGGCGCAGGCAGACAGAGACCACAATGATCACCGACAGCCACTGCTGTACGGTGTGAAAGTAGAGGCCGGAGCCTCCGGCGATCACCACGCTCATGCTGATCGCGAAGCCAATGATGGCGACGATGAAGAGCACCTCGAGGTCGAGCAGGCGCCCCTTCCTCAGGCGAGCCCTGAGGCGAGCAGGGCTTGTCACACCGAGCTCGCAGCACCGCAGCCAGCAAGCCAGCCCGGCCCAGGCAAGGCTCACGGGGAAAAAGATGGGCCAGAAGGGAACCTCCACGTAGGCCCGGAGGAAGTGCAGGGGCTCCAGGCTCGCGGCCTCCTCAGGCGCCCATCTCAGCGAGTTGATATAGAGGGCCATCGCCAGCGTCAGACCCAGTGAGGCGAGGGGCACTGGTCGGATCAGCCATCCCGGCCGGCGTGCGACCAGCCACGCGATGGTGGGCCCTGCTAGGACCAATAGAGAGATCTTTGAGATGCCCCACAGGCCGATGGCGATCGGGAGGAGAAGGGCCTGGAACCAGCCCCTGCGGGCGCCCCACTGCAGCCACGGGAGGATGGCGCCCATGCAAAGGAAGGCGAGCGTAAGCCCAACGCCCATGGACTCCGAGATGAGGAAGCTAGGCTTGAGCCCAGCCAGGTGCCCGATGGGTGATGGGAGGAAGCCACCGATGGCGACCATGACCACCAGCCAGGCGGTCCACCAGCGTTGCCGGTCGCGTCCGTGCCCAATCCCCCGGCGCCTCCTTGCCCGAGCGGACGCGGCCGCAGCGAGGATGAGCGCGTGCGCAAAGAGGGTGGTGAAGACGATCGGATAGGCGGTGCAGTAGCTGGTGACCACTGAGGTCCCTTGGCCCTCGGCCAGCGCCGCCATGGCGGCATGACTGCCCCAGTGGTAGCCGAGCCACGGGAGGCCGTCGAGGCCCGTGCTGGGAACCTCGTAGGAACGGAGCATGCCGGCGATCGACATGTGGAAGACGGAGTCCACGTGCGTATTCCCTATGGCCTCCAGTCCGACGTCCGTCGTGGGCGTTAGATATCCACGGCCGAGTGTGATCGAGGTCAACAGGACGCCCATCGCGAGCCCTGCGAGGGCCAGGGTCCGAACTCGGGGGGCGCCCTCCCCCTCGCGCCGAGCCAGGACAAGGGCGAGGCTGGATACGCCAAGAAGGGCGCACACGAGGCCCGCCCCCGGCCCCAGCCAAAAGCCTCCGGCGAGACCCACTAAGAGCACGGCAGCGGTTCTGGGTCCTGGGTCCAAGGGACCATCCCGGCCAACGAGTAGGGGTAGGTTGAAGACCATCCATGCGAAGCCGACCGAGAGAGCGGCCTCGCGGACCCACAGGTCCTCCAGTCCAAGGCGGCACAGGATGATCACCGCGCCGATCGTGGCTGCGGCGGCGGAGGCGGTCAGGGCGCTCCAAACTGCGGGCCCGCCGGGAGCCTCCGCCAGATCGCCCGGCTCAAAGCCGGGGCGATCTCCGGTCGAGGGCTTGGAGTGGTCGGAGCTGGTTTGGTCTGAGCTCATCTTCCCAGCGAATGTCATGGGCTATCAAAGGAGGCGTGGTCCTCCGGGTGTCACGTGGGAGCCGGCCGCATCGTATGGGATATGCTGGGCGCCCCTCGGCGCGAGCGTACGGCGCGCGTCGCCTGGCGTTCCAACGCAGGGGAGCGAAAGACGGGAGATGTGGCGTCGCCGCCCACGTCGATCATGCCGTCTCGGTTCGGGGGTCGAGGGGAGGGCTGCACGCCGCTGGAGTGGTGGGACGATGGGAGCCTCACCGAGCCTCGTCACGGGGCGTGGGCGGCCGAAGTGGCCCTCGGGAGCGGCTCACTTGCTGCCGCCCTTCCGACGCCGACGCCTCGCGTGAGGGAAATCTGCCGCCCTGGCCTGCCGCTGAGGGCCCCAGCCTCCGTACCCTCTAGCCCTCGACCGCCGCATTCGTGGCCCCCCCCGGGGTCGCTGCGGGTGCGGAGCCCCGGCCTGCTGGACGGCTTGTGACGTCCGGCGATAGGCCACGGACTGCCTGCCTGGTGTGGGCGCCTGGTGCCCGCCGGTCCCCACTTGAACAAGATTGCGCGGCGTCTCCCTAGCCGCCACCGGGCCTCCCTGGCCCAAGCCAAGACGATGACCATGAGCGTGTACACCGACTACCTCGAGCAGATCGAGGCCCGCAAGGGCCAGGGCCTCCACCCCAAGCCCATCGAGGACGCCGAGCTGGTCGAGGCGCTCATCGCCCAGATCGAGGACGCCGGGAACGAGCACCGCGAGGCCTCGCTCCAGTTCTTCATCTACAACACGCTTCCCGGGACGACCAGCGCGGCGGGGGCCAAGGCTCGCTTCCTGAAGCGGATCGTCCTCGGTGACGCGGTGGTCCAGGAGATCGCTCCCACGTTTGCCCTCGAGCTCCTCTCGCACATGAAGGGCGGCCCGTCCGTGGACGTGCTGCTCGACCTCGCCCTCGGGGACGACGCCGGGATCGCGCGCCAGGCGGCCGACGTCCTCAAGACTCAGGTCTTCCTCTACGAGGCGGACACCGAGCGCCTGAAGGCCGCCCACGGGGCCGGCCACGCGCTCGCGACCGAGATCCTGGAGAGCTACGTCCAGGCCGAGTTCTTCACCTCGCTCCCCGAAGTGGACGAGACGATCCAGGTCGTCACCTTCGTCACCGCGGTGGGCGACGTGTCCACGGACCTCCTCTCGCCGGGGAGCGACGCCCACTCCCGGTCGGACCGCGAGCTCCACGGCCAGTGCCTCTTCGAGCACGACAAGGAGAAGCAGGACGCACTCCGGGCGCTGCAGGCCCAGCACCCCGACAAGCGGATCATGCTCGTGGCGGAGAAGGGCACCATGGGCGTGGGCTCCTCCCGCATGTCCGGGGTGAACAACGTCGCCCTCTGGACCGGCGTTCAGGCGAGCCCCTACGTCCCGTTCATCAACATCGCGCCCGTGGTCGGCGGCACCAACGGGATCTCGCCGATCTTCCTCACCACCGTGGGGGTCACCGGCGGCATCGGGCTCGACCTGAACAACTGGGTCAAGCGGCTGGGGCCGGACGGCGAGCCGGTCCTCGACGCGGACGGCGAGCCCGTGCTGGAGGAGGTCTTCTCGATCGACACGGGCACCGTCCTGACGATCAACACGCGCACCAAGAGGCTCTACGACGAGAGCGGCGCAAAGGAGCTCTGCGACATCTCCCCGGCCTTCACCCCCCAGAAGCTGGAGTTCATCCGGGCCAAGGGGTCCTACGCCGTGGTCTTCGGCAAGAAGCTCCAGACCACCGCGGCGGAGATCCTCGGGGTGGAGAAGCCGGCGGTGTACGCCGCCGCCAAGGAGGT
>CAJQPT010000053.1 GCA_905480285.1 uncultured bacterium | reverse complement strand
ATGGGCGGCAAGGACCCCGTGACGCCGTCCGTCGAGACGGCCGTGGACGGCACCTACGCCATTGCCCGCCCGCTGATGATGTACACCAACGGCGAGCCCACCGGCGCGGTCAAGGAGTACATGGACTGGATCCTCTCCCCCACGGGCCAGGGGATCATCCGGAAGAAGGGTTACGCGCCTGTCAGCATGGACTGAGTCGCCCAGGCCCGGCCCGCTGACCCAGGCGTCCCCACCGGACGGCAGGGGCAGCGGGCCGGGCTTTCTGCGCCCCCTTCCCACCTGTGATCGGCCCGCGTAGACTCCTGCCCGCTCCCGAGATGAGCCCCGACCCGAGCGGTCGGGACCGCTTCAAAAGAGGCGCTCCTCTCGCCCCGTCTCCCCCACCCGCACCACTGGCCCCACCACACCGGGCGCCTGGTCAATGCCATGGCAAGAGGACTCTACGAAGCGCGCCTCGAGAGGGATCTCGAGTCGGTTCGCAAGCGCATCCGAAGGATGGGTCGCGCCGTGGTCATCGCCCTGCGAAACGCCACCCGATCGACGCTCCAGCATGACTCCGAGCTCGCCACGGCCACGGTGCTGGGCGACATGCCGATCAACCGGCTCGACCGCGAGGTGGACCACCGCTGCCACCTCTTCATCGCCAAGCACCTGCCGACGGGCGGGCACCTGAGATTCGTGTCCTCGGCAATGCGGCTGAGCAAGACCCTGGAGCGGATCGGTGACTACGCCCAGACCATCGCCCGGGCCTCTCTACACCTCTCCCAGGCGCCCCCGGCCGAGGTTGCGCGGGACATTCAGATGCTCGGCGAGCACGCCGCCGAGGTGCTACAGCAATCGCTTGCCGCGTACGACCAGGCGAGCGTCGTTGACGCCCGGGCCACCAAGAATCGCGTCGGCCAGTTCGGCGACACCTTCGACCAGGTCTTCTCCCACCTCGTGGCCGCTGGCGAAAGTCGGGACCACCCGATGGAGGACCTCTTCAGCCTCGAAGCGATATGCAACCGCCTGGAGCGGGTCCTCCACCAGGCCAAGAACATCTGCGAGCAGACCATCTTCGCGGTGACGGGCGAGCGTAAGGAGGAGAAGACCTTCGACTTCCTCTTCGTGGACAGCCGCGGCGACGGCGCGAGCCTGCTGGCGGCGAACTACTGCCGGAGGGCTTACCCCGACGCGGGCACCTTCCGATACGCCGGCTGGTCCTCCATCGAAGAGCCCGATCAGGCCTTCGTCAGCTACGCGGAGGGCTTGGGGGTCGACCTCAGCATGGACGTCCCCGTCTCCTTCAGCGACGTCAAGGGCCACATCGCGGACTACGACATCGTGGTGGACCTCGGCGGCCGGCTCGGGAAGCACCTGCGCAAGATCCCCTTCCATACCACGGTGCTCAATTGGCCCATGGAGGAGCCCCAGAACCCCGAGGCCGTCTACCAGCAGCTCGTCCACAAGCTCGGCGACCTCATGGAGATCCTCAGGGGCGAGGACGACGATTGAGTTCCCCCCAGCCGGACAGGCTCGACGACAGCATCGACGCCGCGTGGATCTGGGACAGGATCGCGCGCGGCGTGATCTTTGTCGGAGGGATCTCGGCCATCGTCTTCGTGGTCGCCATCTTCGCCTTCGTGGCGCGGGAGGGCCTCGGGTTCATCTTCCAAGACCTCGACCTGGGCTTCTTCTTCACCTCACCCGAGTGGCGGCCCGACCAGGAGCCGAAGGCCGAGTTCGGCGGCCTGGCCCTGATCGCCGGCACCGCGAGCGTCACAGGGCTCGCCATGCTCATCGCCGTCCCCTTCTCCATCGGCGTGGCCATCTACATCGGTGAGTTCGCGACGGGTCGAACGCGGGAGACCCTGAAGGTCCTGGTGGAGCTCTTGGCGGCCATCCCTTCGGTGGTCTGGGGCTTCATCGGGTTGACCATCCTCAACCCCATCATCATCGACCTGTTCAACGTGCCCGTGGGCCTGACGGTGCTCAACGCCGGGGTCATCCTCGGGCTCATGGCAGCTCCGATCATGACGACCATCGCCGAGGACGCCCTCAAGGCCGTCCCTGACAGCTACCGCGAGGCCGCCGAAGCCATGGGCGCGACCCGCTGGCAGGTGATCCGTCAGGTGGTCCTGCCCTCTGCCTCGAAGGGGCTGGTCGCGGCCGTCCTGCTCGGGGTCGGTCGCGGCTTCGGGGAGACCATGGCGGTCCTGATGGCATCGGGCCACGCGATCAACATCCCGACCAGCCCGTTTGACTCGGCCAGAGCGCTCACCGCCACCATCGCCGCGGAGCTGGGCGACACGGCCAGGGGGTCAGACCACTACAAGGCCCTGTTCAGCCTCGGGATCCTCCTCTTCCTCGTGACCTTCGTGATCAACCTCCTGGCTGATGTTCTCGTCCGAAAGGGCGCGTCGGACCGCTCATGACGAACGAGACCGGAGACCCCATCGACACGGCGGCGCTGCTCCCCTCGGGCGGCGGAAAGCCGGAGGGCGGCGCCCTGTTCACTGCGACGGCCCTCGACCACAAGAACGCACGCACGGAGCGGAGCTACCACTCGCTCTTCCTGGTGATGTCAGTCGTGCTGATCCTCCCTGTGCTCGCGATCCTGAGCCTGCTGATCATCAAGGGCGCGCCGGCCTTCTCGTGGGAGTTCTTCACCGAGCCCCCTCGGGCCCAGTTCACGGAGGGCGGGATCTTCCCCGCGCTGGTGGGCACCCTCTGGCTTGTGATCGTCGCGCTGCTCGCCT
>CAJQPT010000052.1 GCA_905480285.1 uncultured bacterium | reverse complement strand
AACTTCAGCCGCGGGCTCGAAGTGACCTTCGAGTGAATCCCCGCCAGGGGCGCACGACGCCTGCCGGCCAACAAGCGAGCTCAGACCCCTCCAGGCCTGGGCTCGCTCGTTTACCCTGAGCGCGGCGTCCGCGTGAGTCGGAGGCCATAGCGATGGCAGAAGTCACTCAGTTACTACAGGCCATGAGGGCCGGAGACGACGCCAGCGATGAGCTGATCGAGGCCGTCTACGCCGAACTCCGGCGTCTCGCGGCCACCAAGCTGGCCCGTGAGCGCGGGCAGACCCTCCAGGCGACAGCTCTGGTGCATGAGGCGTGGATGCGAATCGCAGGGCCCGCCGAAGGGGAGGGAGCGCCCCAGCTACGCTTCGAGAATCGGGCCCACTTTCTTGGCGCCGCCGCCGAGGCCATGCGGAGGATCCTCATCGAGCGAGCCCGCAGGCGCCAGAGCCTGCGTCACGGCGGCGGCCACGGACACGTGGACCTCGAGCCCGACGCCCTCGTCGAGCTGCCTCCGAGCACAGACTTGCTGGCCCTCGACGAGGCCCTCCAGAAGCTCACCGCCATGGACGCGTCCCACGGTCGGCTGGTCGAGCTACGCTTCTTTGCCGGCCTCTCGATCGTCGAGGCCGCCGAGGTGCTCGGGATCTCCAGGGCGACGGCGGACCGCAACTGGGCCTTCGCGCGCTCCTGGCTCTATAACGAACTCCGGAGTGACTCCTCGGCCCCAGGGGCACGCGGTGTGACGGGCCACCAAGAGCCCGAAGTGGACCGTTGAGCGACCCCCCCGACCTTGAGCCAGACCCGTCGAGCGGCGACCGCGCTTCGACCGGCCCAGCTGGCGGACAGTCCTCCCCTGGGGATCCTGTTGCTGGAGGGGCTGCGGATAAGGGCGCTGCCGCGAAGAGCTCCAAGGTCGGCGTCCCGGCCCTTCCTGGCACCCGGCTCCAGCTCCTCGAGCGCCTCTTCGCCGGCGCCCTCCAGCGCCCAGCGGGTAGAAACCGACAGAGGTGGCTCAGAAACTCCGCAGGGGGTGACGAGGAGCTAGCCTCCGAGGTGGCCGACCTGCTGGACGCCCATGAGGCGTCCAGTGGCTTCCTCGAGACTGGCGCCGTCGTGGACAGTAGGGGCGCCGACGACGTTGAGGAGGTCAAGACCGGCTCGCTGATCGGCCCCTACACCCTCGTCGAAGAGCTCGGCGAAGGCGGCTTCGGCGTCGTCTTTCGCGCGACGCAGCAGGCGCCCCTGCGGCGAGAGGTGGCCCTGAAGGTCATCAAGCTGGGCATGGACACGCGGCAGGTGATCGCCCGCTTTGAGGCGGAGCGCCACGCCCTCTCGCTGCTCGACCACCCCTCGATCGCCAGGGCGCTCGACGCCGGCGCGACGGAGCGCGGCCGCCCGTTCTTCGTGATGGACCTCGTGCCCGGCCAACCCATCACGACGTACTGCGACAATCACCGCCTGACCGTCCGCGAGCGACTGGAGGTGTTCCTGGACCTGTGCGGGGCGATTCAGCACGCCCACCAGCGGGGGGTGATCCACCGAGACATCAAGCCCAGTAACGTGCTGGTGACCGAAGCCGAGGGGCTCCCGATCCCCAAGGTGATCGACTTCGGCATCGCCAAGGCGACCAGCACCGAGCGAGGCGCTGGAACGCTCTTCACGGAGATGGGCCAGGTGATCGGCACGCCCGTCTACATGAGCCCGGAACAAGCCTCCGGCAGCGCCGACATCGACACGCGCACCGACGTCTACAGCCTCGGCGTGGTCCTGCATGAGATGCTGTCCGGGGAGCCGCCCTTCTCCGCCGAGGCACTCCGTGAGCACGCGAGCAGCGGAGACATCGCAGGGTTCCTCACCAAGAGCACGCCAACGCCAATGGCGACCCGCGTTGGAGCAGACCAACCGGACTCCAAGAAGATCGCGCAGATGCGCAGGAGCACCCCCGGAGAACTGAGGCGACTCCTGCATGGGGACCTCGAGAACATCCTGCACTGCGCGCTCTCGCCCGAACGGGACCGCCGATACGAGTCCGCGGCCGCCTTCTCCAGGGACGTCCGTCGCGTGCTCACCAACCGCCCGATCGAGGCGGCTCCCCCCTCTGCCATCTACCTGGGCACCAAGTTCCTGCGGCGTCACAGGGTGGCGGCCGTGGCGACCGCGGCAGTGATCGCCGCGCTGATCACCGGCCTGACCGTGGCCTTCCAGGCGCTCAGCGCGCGCCAGGAGCAGGCCGGGGTCCTGCGCGAGATCTTCTCCGCCACGCGGTACGCCGACGGGCCCGCCCGCGACCAGTCCCGGCCGCAAACGATGCAGCCCGCCGAGCTGGACCGCATGGTCATCCGCGCCTTTGGGGTGACGGATGCCATCCGAGTGGATGCGCTCGGCACCCTCGCGGACCGCCTGATCAGCGCCGGGCAGCTCCAGGCCGCCCTCGAAGCGCAGGCCGCAGCCCTCGCAGCGGCATGGGAGATTCACGGCCCTGCCTCGGCTCAGGCTGCCCGGCAGCAGGCCGCGCTTGGCCTCCTTCAGGCCCGACGTGGAGATCGCCTGATGGCGAGGATCGAGCTGGAAGCGGCCCTGAACCTGGACCGCGTCACCCCTGGCCCCACGGCCGTCATCGTGCATCAGGCCCGGCTCGAGCTCGCCAAGCTCCTCAACGAGTCCGGGGACAAGAGCGGCGCGATCGAGTTACTTGAGGAGGCAGACCGGATCGCCTCGACCCTGGAGGAAGGCGACGGGAGCCTGCGCACCGAGGCGCTGGAGGCGCTCCTCCCGCTGGTACAGGGCAGCGACAATCCGGTCGCGACTCGCCGCGTCCACGAACGCCTGCTGGAGCAGTACGCCCTCCGGTACCCGGAAGAGAGCGCCTTCCTGGTCCGTCGACAGGTGGAGTACGCGGCCTGGCTCGCCAGCGTCGGGCTGGCAGAGGAGGCGTCGCTCCCCCTCGATGTGGCCCTGGACGCGCTGGATCGCACGGCGGCTCCTCCGCTCGACTTGCTCTACGAGACGCTCGCCACCCTGAACCGCGTCTACGCACAGGCCCCGTCCCTCACCACGGACCTGGCCGCCCGAGCGAGCCTCGAGCGGGAGATCGACGTGGCTCGAAGGCGATTCTCCCCCGAGGCCACGGAGTACCTCGACACCCTCGCTCGGTGCGCGGCCGACTTCCAGAGGCGCGGCAACCTCGGGCGGTCCACCGAGCTGTTGAACGAGCGCTTTGAGCGCTTCGAGACCGCCACCCTCGAGACGGAGCAGACGGAGGCCACACGGCTCGCTCGCACTGCGCTCGCCGAGCAGCTCCTCGATCGGGCGGACACCATTCGCCGCCAGGGCGAGCTGACCCGTGACACGTACCGCGCTGCCCACCGGGCCGCGGAGCTCGCCGCCCCCTACTTCCCGGGCAACCGGAATCTGCTCGAGACCCGCCTCGTTCTCGCCACACGCATTGGAGAGTTCGCTCAGCTGTTCTCGCTGCTCGAGGAGTTCGAGCGCTCCAGCGGCGTCCAGGGATTGCACCCGCTCACGCTCGCCATGCAGGCGATCGCGTTCCACCAGACGCCACCCAGCGGATCGCACGACAGAGGCTCAGCGAAGCGCAGGAGCTCGCACGCCGGCCCGAGTTCATCGCGCTTCCAGGCCTACAGGAGGCGCTGGACTGGGC
Organism: uncultured bacterium; assembly: GCA_905480285.1. Taxonomy (GTDB): domain Bacteria; phylum Planctomycetota; class UBA1135; order UBA1135; genus Saltatorellus. The sequence goes on along the minus strand of CAJQPT010000052.1, from coordinate 34,010 downwards.
CGCCGAGGCGATCTACGGCGGAGGCTAACGGCGTCCCGCCGCGTCACCGGAGACGGTGAAACCCTGCTCCACGAATCGCGGGGCCAGGTCCTGACGAACCAGCAGGTTCACAAAGCCGCCGGGGACGGCAAAGCTGGCGCCGAAATAAGCCGCCGCAACGCGCGCGGCCGTATCGCGATCAAGGTACGGCGGCCCCCCAAAATTCGGCGCCACCGTGGGCGAGGCCAGCGCCGGCAGCAAGTCAACCTCTGTAATGGACAGGGGCCGCACGCCCACTGGGTCGAGGTGCAGCGCTCCCGCTCGCCGTCGAAGCGCCTCCTCGACCGCGTCCCTTCCGAACTTGACCTGCCCCGGAGCGGGAAGCCGAGCGATGCTCCGGTCCGTCAGCCCGGTCAGATCCAAGACAGAGGCGTCTGGACAGAACCACCGCAGCCTCTGGAGGTGCCGGTGTCCGAAGGCCTCCCCGTCAAGGGCGAGAGTCGCCGCGCGCAGGGCCGGGCGCTCCGGAGCGAAGACCTCCATCCCTGCGGGCCCCGAGCGCGCCTCCGACAGCCGCATACGAACCGTTTCTGCCGAGACCGACCCTCCGATCAACGCCCACGACTGGAGCGCCAGCGCCGCCGCCCCGAGCCCGAGGAGCACCTGGGCGAAGCGCGCAGGCCGCCCGAAGCCGCGAGGCGCGGCGAAGCCCAGCCAAAGGGGAACACCGATCGGAAGCGCCAGCCTCGCCCCCTCATAGCTGTCGCCCCCCGAAGCCACCAACGCTGCGAGCGACAACCCCGCAAGCCACAACGCCACGCGCTGGATGTGAGCCCCTTCAAGATGCCCCTCGCGCCGCGCCGCGCCGAATCGAAGAGCGGCGATCACGGCCAGCGTCACCAACGCGAGGCCGCCCGAGCCTGCGACCAGCTGCGCCGCGTACTCGGCACCATCCATCCACTCCTGCACGAGGCTGTCCGAGCGCTTGGCGTGATAGGTGTTCGGGAGCCACGCCCCGTAGACCGTCCGCCTGAAGGCGGTCACCGGGACGACGATGAGCAGCGCGCTCACCGCCAGAGTCCAGCGACGCCCCCTCAGGGGCTCGCGTAAGCTCGTCCCCGAGCGCCCCTCGCCGGCAACGTGTCCGGAGGTGAGGCCCTCCTCAAGCGGGCCCGCAGGGCTTGGCCTCGCCAGCCAAGCGGCGGCCAAGCCGAGCGCCATCCCCTCAGGCCGAATCCAAGCGAGCAGCGCACCCCACCCGAGCGCCCCGCGAAAACGACGTCTCATCGCGGCGGTGGCGGCCAGCATCCAAACCAGCCCAAAGAGCGGCCCCTCCAGTCGGTAGGCTGCGCCTTCGAGGAGTCCGGGGACCGAGATCAGTCCGAAGGCAGCGATGGTGCACCGAACCCCGCCCCCGCCAAGCGCGGCGAGCAGGGCAACGCTGGCGCCCACGAAGATCGCCAGCTCGGCCAGGGCAAGCCAGCCAGCCGCCCGCAACGGATCCGCCCCCGGCCAGACAACGAGAAGCGCCATCTTCCCCAGCAGGTCCGCCGGGCTGGTCCACGACTCCACGGTCGGGCCCTCGGCGCCCAGATCGGAAGTCGAGACCAATCTCCGGGCTTCAGCGAGCACCACGAACACGTCGTCGAGGCTGCCTGCGGGGGGCGCGAGGGCCAGAGCGCAGCAACCGAAGGCGGTCACGGCAAGTCCCAGCCCCAACCCCAACCCCAACCCGATCTGGGGCCCTCGCCCGCGCTCTGCTACGCCCTTCATCCGGGGGACATTCTGCGCTCCGGGCAGGGCGGGACCCAGCACCAGGCTCGATGTGAAGGCTGACTGGGCGAGGCCGGACGCTGCCCATCGTGCGAATCCGCACAGGTCCTCTGGCCGGGCGGGCCAAGAACCGCCCCTTCCGTCGGGGAGTCAGGCCCCTCGGCGTTGCCTCTGCAGCCCCATCCACCTACTCTTCTACCTGTCACCGGCCGCGTCACGGCCCCAGTTCACTGTGGAACGGGGTTTGCGACTGTTTGACATCTGCATCTGAGCTGTCGGCCCCGCCCAGGGGCCTGGCCTCGGCCCCTCCATGGCCCCCATGGAGGCTCAGGCGCCACCTTCAATCCGATCTCGATCTTCGATGACTGCACGGACCATCCTCCCCCGACCCCAGCCTGCGACCCCTCTCCGCCTCACCAAGGCGCTGGCTACCGTCGCTGTACTGGCCTTCGCGGGCTGTAACTCCACGTCCTCACCCGACCAGCAGACCACCCCGGCCGGGTCACTCGAGACCAAGCCGAACGGTGACCTTTACCTGGTGGATAACAACTTCGGCGGCGTGGCCACCGAGGTTCGCATCGCGCGCCAGTTCTACGGGCGACTGGTCAACATCGTTGCGTTCGAGGACGCCGGGCTGACCCAGCGCACGACCGTCTTCGAGCAGTTCGTCGTGAATCCGAAGTCGCAGAGCAGCTGGGCGCTGCCGGACTTTGAACTCGAGACGAACCAGGTCACGGGTGTGCAGACCCTGGTGATCTATCGGGACTTCTCGGACGAGACGCAGAACGGTGGACGAGACCAGTTCCTCTCCCTGCTGGCCCAGGCAGAGAGCGGCGTTCGACCGATCGCCGACAACGGCTTCGTCGGCGCCGGCACCTACTCCATGGTGCCCCGCAACGCGGCCATTGTCGTGGTGTTTGACGACCTCATCGATCCGGCCACGATCAACTCGTCGTCGGTCCGCCTGTTGGTCGGCGAGCCCACCATCATCCCCTTCGAGGCGCGCTTCCTCGCTGACCCCAATCACGGCGGGCTCGCGGACTTCAACGGCGAGCCGGGCACGGAGTTCTACTCAACGCGACTGATCGTTGACGCCGCCGTCAGCGAGGTGGAGTCCTTCAACAGCGACCCGCCGGTGTCCGTGAACACCATCGGGTACCCGGCAAGTAACGAGGCTAACCTCTCCAACGTGGAGCTCAGGTTCCCCACCGTCTCGCTCGCCGGCCAGCAGCAGCCACTGCTCCAGAACCCCACGGCGCACCCCCTCACGGTCCTCTCCAACGGCACCTTCGACTTCGGCTCGCCCGGCCGAGAGCTCGTCCGCGCCTTCCGCTCCGGCGGAGAGACCGCCGTGACGAACGACCCCTCCAACGGCTTCCTCCCCGACGAGACCTCGCCGACCCTCCTCGGCAGTCTCTCGGCGGTCCTGCTGGACTCGCCCGCCACCGCACCGGGTGTCGACCCGCTCGTCTTCAACCTGCCTCGCCTGCTGTTCACCTCGTCTGCCTGCGCCCAGGCGCCGGCACCTGGAGACCTGATCAATCAGGGCCCCTACTTCGCCGAGGTCCTCAACAGCACCTCCGTCTCGCCGACGGGCCTGGCCCAGAACGTCCTCGTTCGCCTGGTGGCCTTCCCCCCCGGGTTCGACCCCGCGCAGTTCACGACGATCCTCGGTCCCGTCCAGTACGTCGTCCCGTTCATTCCGGCCGAAGACAGCTCGCGCTCCCAGTGCTTCATCAGCGTCTCGCCGGCCGCCCCCGACGCGAACGCTCCGATCAGCAACGTGGCGCCCGGCGCGACCTTCCGGTTCCGCTTCAGCGAGGCGATTGACCCGAACCTGTTCGAGCCCTACGAGTCGTTCCGGCTGCTCCGAAACCAACCCGACCCTCTCTCCACCGCGCCCATTCCGGCCGGCGACTTCATCCCCGGCGTGGTCCGCAACAGCACCTCGCTCCAGGAGTTCCGCTTCGAGCCGGAGCTGCCCCTCTCCCACAGCCAGGGCAGCGGCGAGACCTACTTCCTCGACTTCCCTGGCGGAGATCGAACCCCCAAGGACCTCGCGGGCAACCCGGTGGTCGGCCTGCTTTCCCCCCTTGAAGTCACCGTCGACGCCACTGCGCCCGACGCCCCGACCGGCGGACGCGTGATCCGCTTTGAGTCCGCCGACGAGGAGGCCCCCTTCGGCGACCCCAGCTCCGCCAACGTGATCGACACGTTCGCAAAGCCCGAGTGGTGGGGCCAGATCGTCTACGACCTCGAGCGAGGCCGCGTCCGCGGGCGCCCCGTCGTCCGCACCCAGGTGGTCTGCAGCCAGAACAACGAGGTCGTCGCGGCGATGCAGCCGGGCGTGGGAACCACCCTTCCGCTCAGCCCGTACGGCGCCCGCACCCAGATCCTTTGGCGCTATATCGACTTCGGCGATGACCTCCCCCTCACCCGGGACAACGACGTCGCCCAGGACCTGAACTACGCACAGATCAACCTCGACATCGAGGGCGTCTCCCTCAGCCCCCTAGGCGGCAACCCGGTCTTCGAGAGCTACCCGGAGTTCCAGATGTCGATGGCCCACGCGGAGAACCTCCCCGACGAGCTCATCAACCCGCTCACCGGCGCGCTGGTCCTCCCGAACTCGGGGATTGGCAACACCTTCGAGACCAACATCGTCGACCCCGGCAACGATCCGCTGAAGGTGGTTCACCCCCGGGCGAATGGCTACACGATCAACCCCGGTGACCAGACCCTCGCTCCGGACGGCACCTCCCTGATCCCCACCCCCATGAACCAGGGGGTCCCGGCGAACCAGAAGGAGTACTACACCTGGCGCGACACGGCGATCCGGACCCGCGGTGGCTTCAATGGAGGCGGCGCGCCCGTCGCACGTCAGGCTCAGATCACGGGCATCGGCCCGGTGGCCGAGCTCATCACCATGATGGGCCCGGACTGCAACCAGCCTGGAGACGCTAACCCGTTCTACCTCCTCGAAGAGGTGCGCACCGCAGGCCTCCCGCTGCTGGTCGAGTTCCGCTGCTACCCGACAGGCAACGCGTCCACGAGCAACATCTTCGCGCACCAGTTGGCGCACACCTCGACCCTCCCGGGCTTCCGCGCCTACTCCGCGGGCGGCCGCGACGAGACGGGTGCGCTGAACCTCGTGAACCCGGACTCCGAGAACCTGGCCAACGGCGGCTTCGACCCCACGTCCATGCCCGCTGGTGCCCCGCTCCCCGGCGTGGACAACGCCCTTTACTTCGGTGCTCTGGACCTAGTGGTCCGCGTCAGCCGCGCTCACTCCTTGTTCTACGAGGCGATCGACCCCCTCGGCGTCGGCGCCTTCTCCGCGCCGACCTTCGTGGAGCCCGTCATCTTCCCCGAGCTTCAGCCCCAGGGAACCAGCGTTGAATTCGCCTACCGCGGTGCGGTCACCATCATCGCCATCGCCGACGAGGACGCGAGCCGACAGGACGCCTACGGCGACTTCTACCAGACCAAGCCCATCAACTACACGCCGACACCGATGGAGGACCCCACCATCGAGCTGCGCGGCAATGCGTCCTGCTGGGATGGGTCCTTCAGCTACCAGGTCGCCGACCAGAACGGCCTGACCGGCTTCCTCAACAACGACGACACCTGGAAGACGGACGTGAATGACGTGACCGGCGCCCGCTTCCTGCAGGTGCGCATGTCCTTCATCAGCAACGCCGGAACCGGCCTCGTCCCCGAGGTCGCTGCCCTGGGACTCTCCTGGCTCGAGTGAGCCCGCACCCGCCCTGAGCGGGCCCTGTCCCGCCCTGAGGCGGGAACACCAAGAACGAGGCCCCGCGTCGCACCCCAGTGGTGCGGCCCGGGGCCTCGTTCGTTAGGCCATTTGAATCTGCCGCCTCGGCAACCCATTATGAATCGATGAGGCCCCGGGACGCCCGGGCCATCACTGGAGCCCTACCCCCGCATCGTCACCGCGGGGCCGGGATGGTTTTTGAACTGGAGGTGATCAGAATGATGAGTGACGCTACCAAGGGAGCTCGCCGCTAGGCGTATGCCCGACGGGTGCGTACCCGCGTGCGTGTTCCCGAATCAACAAAGAGCCCGGCCGTCTAGACGGCCGGGCTCACTTCATTGGGAGGGAGAGCGGCCGGTCAGGGCCGCGCCTCTCCTGACGGTCCGCGCTCAGCGCTGGGCGTACCCGGCCGGCGCGAGTTCGTAGCCCACCTGCTGATCAGCGAGGCTCTGCGGCGCGAACTCCGCAGGGGCAGGCTGCTGCCGGACCTCACTGCGAATCTGCGAGGCAGCGATCTCCAGGTAGTCCTGAGCCCTGGCACCCGCCGCCAGCTGATCGAGTTCGGCCTCCTGCTCGGCGCGCTTGCGCTCCAGGGTCCCGGTGATGTGCTCGAAGCTCACGGCGTCGTAGCGACCGGCCTCATCCAGGGTCTGCTGTCGCTGACCGAGCATCTCGATCAGGCGCTCGTTCCGGGCGATGGACTCGACCTCGTTGTTGAGCTGCACCAGCTGCGCCTGGAACTGAGCGTGCTCACCTTCGAGCTCGTCCAGGAGCTCGACGAAGCGCTCCTCCTGGGTCCGCAGGTACTTCAGGTTGTGAGACGCGTCGGCAGACCGAGCCTCATGGGCGCTGCGGGTCCGCTCGATCTCGCGCATCTTCGCGTTGGCCCGGCGGAGGCTGATGACCTCATCCCCGAACTGCACCGCCGCGAGCTGGGCCCTGGGTGCCCCTGAAGCCGCCGCTTCATGGACCGCCGGAACCAGCAGGGCGAGATCGCGGTCGACCAGCGCGACGACGCGTTGGGACACCGCGCGCTCCCGCTCGAGCCGCGCCACCTCCTCCTGGAGGGTGTGGAGATCACCGCGCACGGCGCGGATACGCTCGGGGTACTCCTTGGCCACCTCAGCGATCTGGCGGCGCATGGCCACGGGATCGTCGATGTTGTGGTCAAAGTGCAACTGAAGCTGACCTTGCACCTGATCGGCCATGGCGCCGACGCGCTCGGGGCCAACCAGCATGGCGGTCCCGCCGACGACGGCCGCAGCGAGCGCGGTGCCGATGACGGCGGTGCGGAAGAGGGTCTTGAACAGGAATCGCATGAGAAGCAGGTTCGGTTGAGGGTCATAGCGCCGCCTGGCGCAGGAGGGGCAGGGGGCACGGGTGCGGCGCCTGCACCACCTTCTTGGCCATTCCGTGGCTGGCCTTTCACGATTCCCCCGGTCCGGCCCGTTTTTCTGTTCGGAGGCCCTGTGATGGAATGGAATGGACCTGGGAACGTACAGATCACGTCCCGACCCCCCTGCCGTCCCCCCCCCTTCCTCGCGACGCTTCCCTACCACCCCGTCCCCTTGCACGACCTCACCACAGGATTCATCGGCCGACTTCGGTCACGGGACGGAGACGCCTGGTTCGAGCTATGGGAGATCTTCGGTCCGGTCCTGCGCGCCCAGCTCGCCAGGTGGGGCCGCGGCCGCATCGGGTTCGAGACGGTGCAGGACCTCTCCCAGGACACGATGGTCGCCCTCTCCCGGGCCATTGACCAGCACGACCCCACGCGCGGCGCCCGATTCTCCACCTGGCTGCTGGCGATTGCCAAGTACACCCTGAGCGACGAGATGGACCGCCGCGGAGCCCTGAAGCGTGGGTCTGGGATCCGCCCCCTCGCCCTCGATGCCGAGGGGATGCGCGAGCCGGACTCCGGGGACCTCCAGCCCGACGCCGCCTACGAGCTTGAGGTCTTCGATGCCAAGGTCGAGGCCGCGCTTCGTCGCCTCGAACGGGACTGCGACCTGATGGACTTCGAGACCTTCAGGATGCGGACCCTCGAGGGCCGCAGCGGGAAGGACGTGGCCGTGGCCCTGGGCACCAGCGAGCCCACCGTCAGCCGCCGGCTAGCCCGATCAAGAACTCGACTCCAGGACCTGCTGGCCGAGGTCTTTGCCACCTTCTCGTTCACCGAGGAGGAGATCGCAGAGCTAGAGCGAAACGGGATCGAGCGCTCTCCCAACAAGACGGAGGACGCGTCCTTTGACGAGTCCATCGCCGAGATCTACGCCCGCATCATGGCCCGTCGATCGACCCATGAAGCCCGTGGGGAGGATCGCTGAGGCGCACCCGAGGCCCTCCGACACGCCCCAACATGTCATTCTCCGTCCTGATCCTCTTCGCCCTGGCCATTGGCGTCGCGCTGATCCTCCCCGTGGTGGGGGTCTGGCTGGCGATCCAGCTGGTGCGGGGAATGACCTGGCTCGCCAGCAGCGTCGCTCTGGCCATTGGCATGGTGTTCCGCTTTGTCGGCGCCGTCATCACGGACTCGGCCCGAGCCGTCGGACACCTGGTGACGGGCGTCTTCACGCTGCCCCTCATGCTGGCCAACGTTGCGCTCCTTCGCTTCCGCGCCGTCGGGCACTACTTCCGCGCCCTTGAGGACGCCTTCTACGGTCTCATCATCTGCGTGTACCGCGTGGCGATCGGACACCCGCTGCGGCTCATCGGGCTCGGGGCGCTGACCGAGAGCATCGAGGTCTCGGCCCCCACGCTCTTCGCGGAGGAGCCCCGGACGGCACCCGCCGTCCCGAAGGTCCGGAGCAAGGGCGTCTCGAACGATCCCGCGCGGTTCGACGGATACAAGATCGAGGAAGAGCTCCGCGCCGGCGGCTCGGGCGCGAGGCTCTTCCTCGCTCACCCGACCCGTGCCAAGGTGAACGAGCTGGCCGCCCGCGGCGTCGAGATCCCCGGGCAGGTTGTGATCAAGGCCTTCGATCGACGCTTCGGCTCGACGGTGCCCCAGATTGTCCGTGAGAGCCGCGCCCTCGAGGCCGCCCGGGGCCTGGGCCTCGTGGTCGAGCACTTGACGACCGAGGACGCATTCCACTACGTCATGCCGTTCGTCCCCGGGCATGACCTTGACGTGGAGACCAAGCGGCTGCACGAACACTCCACGGACGAGGGGCTCGGCCGCGACGAGCTCGACCTCGTCCTCGGTTATGCCCGGGACCTCTGCCATCACCTCACGCGCTTCCACGATGGCGGCCTCTGGCACAAGGACGTGAAGCCCTCGAACCTGCTGGTGTCAGAGGGCCGACTGAGGGTCGTCGACTTCGGACTCGTGACACCACTGGAGTCCGCGCTCACCCTCACCACCCACGGGACGGAGTTCTTCCGTGACCCCGAGCTCGTCCGCCTCGCCCTTGCGGGCAAGCGCGTCCAGGACGTGGACGGCGTCAAGTTCGACCTCTACAGCGCCGGCGCGGTCCTGTACTCCATGGTGGAGAACAGCTTCCCCGCCCACGGCTCTCTCTCGTCGATCAGCAAGGCTGCCCCGGAGGGACTGCGCTGGATCGTGCGTCGCTCAATGGCTGACGTGGACAAGCGCTACGCCACCGCCCACGAGATGCTGCTCGATGTCGAGGCGCTGCAGACATCTCAAGATCCCTACAAGATGCCCCTCGGCGCGCTCCCTTCGGTCTCCGGAGACACGCCGTCACCGGCGGCGGCGTCCGCTCCTGACCAGGGCGCTGACGCGGGCGGCCTGCCCGCCCAGCGCGCCGCGATGGAGCCCGCCGGATCGGATGTCCGCCGCTTCAAGGCCCTTGGTTTCACGGCGGAGATCACCGGCCTCGGCGCGGCCTCACGGAAGCTCACAGGAGTGCGCGAGACGCTCGCCGAGAAGCGCGCGAGCCTCGCGTCCAAGCGCCAGTCTGCCCACGACCAACGCCGTGAGGAGGCGCAGGCCAGGGCCGAGGCACGGTCCGAAGCCCGCGACGCCAGACGTCTCCGCCGCCGCGGCGCCTTGCGCGGCTTCGCCACGATCGCCGTGATGGCCGCGATCGTCGCGGGCCTGATGACGGCGAGTGACTCGGGCCCCCGCTGGGGAGGGGTCGCCGCTGACCATGAAGGCCTCGCGGATGCCGTCGACGCCGCCGCGAGTGACGCCGCGCAGGTGAGCGTGGGCCGCGCCGGGTCCATGATGACGCTCCCAGAAGAGCACCGGGTCACGGCCGGATCCCGCATCCTGCTCTTCACGGATCCCGACGACCTCTCGCTCACCTCCCCCGCCATGGCCTACGCGGAGTCCCTGGAGGCCGACGACATCATCCCCCTGGGGACGAGCGTCGAGGATGCCGAGGGGATCGCGCTGCTGTCCAACGCGCGGTACACCATGGAGACTGCAGGCCCAAGCGCGCGGGTGCAGCGCAACGCCCTGCAGAACCTGATCGTGGAGACCCAAGGACTGGACGGCATCCACTGCCTCGAGCGTGATGAGCAAGGCCGGCTGACGGTCCTTCTCCTGAATGGAGACCACGCGCTGTCCGCCCTTCTGCTGCCCGATCCCCAGCCTGCGCCCGCCCCCCTCCCGGTGCCCGAGGCGCCGCCGGCTCCCGTCGCAGCGAAGATTGGCGTCACGGTGCCGCGCTGATCGCGCAGCGGTGCCTGTGTCGCGAGGAGACCACCTCGCAGCCCGGCGGACCTGAGGACGCGGCGGAGCATGGGCCCAATGAAGGGGCCCCGCGCACGTGCGCAGGGCCCACGGGCTGTCCCGCTCACCAGAGGTGAGAGCGGCCCCTGCTGAAGGCCGCGACTCCAGGACGACCAAAGGCTCTCTCCAGCCATGGTCGACGTTGTCCGAGGACAACCGTGGAGCCGCTGTCGCTACGCGAGAGGGCTCCTGGCTTCCTTCCTAAAAGGTCATCGGGGAGGTCGGCGGCCGGCTGGACCAGCCCTCCTCAAAAATCTCCGACGACCCCACGGCAGCCTCGCAAGGGGTTCCGAGGCGGCGGAACGCCAACCGGGGGACGACCGGCTCCCCGGTCAGCGCCCGGCGGCCCCGGCGGGCACGCGGGCAATACGCGGCGGGGCCCCGTCCTGAGGGGTCAGCAGCAGGCCAAGGAGCGCGCCGTCCGTCCTCGAGAAGACCTGACCCCCGTGCCACCCCTCGGTGACAGGGGGCCCCCCGGCGACGACCATGGCCCCTCCGGGCCCCTCGTTGATCCGCGACGCGCCAATGGCAAGCGGAGAAGACCCTGGGGCCCCGAATACCAGGAGGTCTTCCGGCCCGGTGACCTCGCGCGAGAACACCACGGCCTTGGCGGCGAGGAGGCCCCAGTTGTCGCCGAAGGCCGCGGGCGCGATGCGGCGCAGGCCAGGGCCCAGGTCCATCACCAGCCCCTGCCCCTCGAGCTCGGCGAGACCGAAGCGCTGCCCAGCCACCTCGAGAATGGCGCTCTCGGGTGTCGCCCCGTCGGGGACGGTCAGGAGATCTCGTGGTCCGATGAGCCCCGCCTGGGTCGCGCAGAACCAACCGTCGCGGGCCTCGGTGGTCCGGAGGATCCGCCCCTCCTTCCACTTCAGAAGGCCGCCATAGGACTCCCCCGCCCTGGCGCTCCCCGGCAGGAGGTCGTCGCCGATGGGCAGCGGCGTGGTCCACTCCTGCCACTCCCGCTCCGCGTCATCGTGGAGCCTGAAGCGCGACCCTCCCGGCGCGGGCTCTCCGCCATCCGGAGGGGTGGCCACGGCGATCGCGCCGACCAGCGCAGAACGCAGCGAGTCGAGGCCGAGCTCCACGCCGCGCGTCAGGGTCAGGTCCACCTCAACGCCGCCCATCTCCCAGAACAGGCTCCGCTCGCGGATCAGCCGGGCGAACCCGCTCCTCACCGTCACGTGAATCTCCACGGCGGTGGCGTCGCTGGAAAGCTGGACGGCGGTCACCGCACCGATGGTCACCCCACGGAAGGTGAGCGCGGCCCCAGGCTGAATCCCGTTCCGCCGGGGCGACTCGAGCACGAGATCGAGCCCGGGCAGCCCGCCGCTCAGCCCATCCACCGGGGGCGCGGCGAGCGCCGTGAACCGGCCGCGCCGCTCGGCGCCCTCGGGTCCGGGGTCCAGGCTGACGTACCGCGACCCGAGGAGCGTGTCGAGCCCGGTGACGGCGTCGAGCGAGAGGAGCGGTCGGACGATCCAGAGCCGTGTGCCGGCCCGCGCCAGCCCCTGGGCCTCCGGTCGAAAGCGCAGCTCCAGCTCAACGCCGGCGCCCTCCGCGAGGCGAACATCAACGACCTCTCCCACATCCAGGCCCTGAAAGCGGATGGGGTCACCCGGTCCGATGCCGTGCCCGTGGGGCGCCATCAACGTCACCGTCGGGCCCGCCCCCTGGAGCAGCAGAAAGAGGGAGATCCCAGCCCCCACCAGCGCTCCAAGCATCCACCAGCGTCTGCCCCCCCGGGCCCCCGCAGGGTCGGAGATCACCGCATCGGGGAGGGAGGCTTCCAGGGCGTGCTCGTCAGGGCTCATCATTCGGAATCGGGATCGTCCCACAGTGCGTGGGGGTCGTATTGAGCAGAGGCGGTCAGGCTCAGGAGGACAACCGTCGCGAACACCCAAAGGCCGGGACCCACGGTGAACTCGACCAGCTCGCCCATCTTCATCCAGGCCACCAGCACCGCGACGAGCAGCACGTCGAGCATGCCCCAGCGGCCCGTCCACTCCACCAACCGCCAGCCGAACCGGCGGTGGTGCACCGCGAGCCAATTTCGGCCGGCAGTGACAAGGAGGAGAGAGGACAGCTTCACCACCGGAAGGCAGAGCGAGCACACGAGCACGATGAGCCCAACCATGAGCTCGCCGCGCCCGATCAGGCCAAGGCTGCCCGACCAGAGGCTCGCCTCCACCGCACGGCCGAACTGCTGGACCTCGAAGACCGGCAGCAAGACCGCCGCAGGAAAGAGGGTCAGCGCCGTGGCGCAGAGCAGAGCCACACGAGAGGAAACCGCTCGCCCACGCCGCCCCCCGCTCGCCTGCGGGAGCGGCTCACCGCATCGACCGCAGCTGAAGGTCGCCCCCTTCGCGGCCGGCGGCAGCTTCGAGACTCGCCCACAGCACGGACAGGCCGCGAGCGGCAGCGTCGAGGTCGGACTTGACACTCCACAAGTCTAGGCAAACGACAGGCTGATCGCCGCGTCAAGCCCTGGCGGCCCCCGCTGCCGGCCGGCGGAGCACGAGGGCGCAGCCCAGCAGAACAAAGGTGAGTCCACCGAGAGTCCAGGCCGTGACGGTCTCCTCCCCGAGGCTGGCGCCAACCACCAGCGCGATGGCCGGGGTCACGTAGGCGATCAGCGAGAGCGCCACCGTGCTCGCCTGGCGCAGGACCCAGAAGTAGAGGGTGAAGGTCAGCACGGTGCCGAAGAGCGCGAGGTACATGATCCCCAGCGCACCCTTTGCGGTGGACGGCGGAGAGATGCCTCCTTCGACGAGCAGCGCCGCCGTGAGCAGCATCAGGCTCCCCAGCAACAGCGCGGAGCGATTGAGCAGCGCGGCGCTGACGTGCGCCCCGTGCCGCTTGATGTACGCGGTGGCGAGGGCTGAGACGAGGGGACTCAAGAGGAGCACCAGGCCCCGCTCGACGGCGTCCCCGCCCACCGATCGCACGTCCGTCAGGAAGAGCAGCACAACGCCAACGAAACCAACGACCAGGCCCCACCACTGGGCGCCGTGGAGGCGCGCCTCGGTCCCCTGAAGCTGGGACACGCCCGCCGTCATCAGCGGGAACACCGCCCAGAGCACCGCCGTCAGCCCCGAGGGGAGCGTCTGCTCGGCCCAGTAGACGATGCCGTAGCTGATGGCAAAGTTGCCCGTCGCCATCACGACCACCAGCCGCCACGTGGGCCGCTCACCGCCCTCGCGCGCTGCGATCCCGGGCGCCACCGCGGACATCACCAGCCAGGCGAGGAAGAAGCGCATGCCCCCGCTCCCGAAGGGCTGCATCTCACTCAGCCCCTCGCGCACCACGAACCACGTCGAGCCCCAGACGAGGCACATGACTGTGACCGCAATCCGGACCGGCGTGACGATACTTCCCGGGTTCATGGTGTGGGCGGTTCGAGCGGCGCCGCGGCCGGGATGCTGCCGAGCGGCGATGGGACTCGGGCGAGGGACGGGCCCCGCCGCTCAGCGTGACCCCGAGGCCTCGGCCTGTTCAATCGGAGTCCGGCGCAGCCTCACCGAGCGGGTCCCCCAGCGCTCCTCCCATGAACCCGCCCCCCAGGGCCACGTGAAGGTCCACCCGGTTCTGATAGAGCTCGCGTCTTGCCTCCAGGAAGGTGGACTCTGCCTGCAATTCCCGCCGCTGCGCCTCCAGCACGAGGTCAATGCCCACGAGCCCCTGGTCGTATTGATCATCCGCGAGAGCGGTCGCCTCGCGAGAGCGCAGCGCCGCCTCCTCGAGGTGCCCGAGACGCTCCAGCAGGAGGTTCTCCGCCGCGAGAGCGTTCTCCACCTCGAAGAAAGCCCGCAGGGCCGCCGAGGCGAACAGCGCGCGCACCTCCAGCAGCGCCGCCAGCGACTCGTCGATACGGGCCTCGCGCCGCCCACCGTCAAGGATCGGCGCCGTCACTCGACCCGCCAGGGACCACACCCCGAAGTCTCCGTCCAGGAGGCTCTCGAGATCGTTGCTCGTGAGGCCCCCGCTCGAGGTCAGGGCGATGGAGGGCCACCGATCCAGCCGCGCCTGCCGCGCGGTGGCCTCGGCGGCGGTCATGCGCCGCTCGATGGCGACGATGTCGGGCCGGCGCGACAGCACCACCGCCGGCACCCCGGCGGGCACCGCGGGGGGCAGGCCAGAGAAGCCGCCCTCCGTCCGGAGCTCGGCATCAGGGAAGCGGCCGAGGAGGACCTCGATCTGCCTCGACACCACCTCCCGCGTTCGCTCCGCCGCCGTCAGTTGCGCTCGGCTTCCAGCGACGTTGGCCTGGGAGAGTCGCAGGTCAAGCGTGCCGGTGAGCCCCGCCTCATGCCGATCCTCGATGGCCTCGAGGCTTCGTTCGTACGAGGCGACCGTGGCCTCGCTCAGCGCCACCTGCTGCGCCGCCGCGCGCAGTCCGAACCACGCGATGGTCACCTGAGCCGCCACGCTGAGCCGAGCCGCGGCGAGGTCCGCCATGACGGCCTGGACCTCCGCCTCGGCGGCGTCCACGCCGGCCGCGAGCTTGCCCCACAGGTCGAGCTCCCAGGACAGGTCGATGGCCGCCGACCACTGGCTGTACTCCGACTGGAGGGGGCCGCCCGGGAAGGGGAATCCCACGAAGGCCTGGTCCTGCCTCGACCCGTCCACCCGCCCCTGCACCTGGGGCCGACGGGCCGAGCGCGCCACCATCGAACGGGCTGCCGCACCCCTCAATCGCTCGGCGCTGGCGAGCAGGTCCCGGTTGTACGTCAGGGCTTCTTCCACGAGCCCGTTCAGGAGGGGGTCGTCAAAGGTCTCCCAAAACGGTCGGGGGTCGTCCTCGCGGGCTGCCAGGCCATCCCCACCCACCCCCGTCGGGGTCCAGGCCTCAGGGAGGTCGCCCCGCAGGAGGGAGGAGAGGTCAGGACGCTCCTCCGCAGCGTCCGGCCCGGCGCAGCCAGCGGAGAGGAGGAGTGCGGCGATGAGGGGCCCGAGGCGTGTACGCATGATCGTTGGGGTACGCGAGGCCGCCCATCCAAGGACTCCCTCGCCCAAGGAGTTTAGGATCGAGCCCCCGCTCCCTCCCGGCCTCGCCAACCGATTATTCGGACGCCCCATGCCCCACGCCGCCCCCCTCCTCCTCGCCCTGCTGGCGCTCCCCTCCCCTGGCCCCCGCGTCACGGCCCGCGCCCAGGAGCCCGCGGCCCCTGCTGTCCAGGCGCCCGCTCAGCCAGCCGCACAGCCGGCCCACCCGCTGGTGGCAGGTGTCTCCAACCAGCGTGCCGCCGCCACCGTCCGTGACCTCGTGGCCCTTGGCGCACGAATGGGCGGCACGAGCTCCGGCGAGCGAGCTGCGAAGCTCCTCGAGAAGCGCTTCGAGGCCATGGGCCTTGAGAGCGTCCGCCAGCTGGGGCGCGAGCAATGGTGCCATGAGGAGCTGTCGTGGAGCCTGATCGCCAGGATCGACGGGGAGGACCCCGTTCCCCTGGAGCGGATCTGGCCCTGGGGCTTCTCGCCGGCAGGCGCAGGGAAGCGCATCCCCCTGGAGGTCGGCGATGCCCGGAGCGAGCCCGGTCCGGGGGTGGCGCTGCTCACAGGCTCCTATATGGGCGTCCGGCGCAAGGGGACCCCCTCCAACGTGGTGCTCGTCGACGACGCGAACACCATCGACGGCGCCTGGCCCGTCTGCCGCTCCCTGCGACGCCGCGGGGAGCAGGCGACGACCTTTGGAATCTCCGCGCCCGAGGGCGCCAGGCTGCGCGTGGCGATCGAGGCCGGCAAGGCCGTCGAGCTGGACTGGAGCCTCGAGACGGTCATCAAGCAGGCCGCGCCTGTGACCGTCGTCGCGACGCTACCCGCCGCCAAGGGCGCGCCCGCGGGGCACTTCCTCGTCTGCGCACACGGGGACTCGGACAGCGGAGGCCCAGGGGCCAACGACAACGCCAGCGGCGTGGCCATCGTCCTCGAGATCGCAGAGGCTTGGAGCGCTGCGGTGGCCGCCGGCGCCATCGAGCCGCCGTGCCGCGAGATCCGCTTTGCCATCTGGGGTACCGAGATCGCGTCCACTCGCACCTACCTGGAGTCCGAGCTGGGCGCCGGTGTCCTCGGCGTCATGAACTTCGACCAGGCTGGTTACGGGGCGACGGGGCAGCGACTTCACGTCGAACCGGACGACCTGCAAGCCAACGCGGGCTTCATCGCTGCGGCGGGGCGTGTACTCACGGACCGCGCTGGAACGCCGGGCTTCCCCGAGCGCTGGGCCACCAACAAGAGCCTTGGCGGAACCGACAGCTACGTGTTCAGCGGCTCCCGGCGCTTCCGAGACGGGGGGCTCCCGGCGGTCACGCTGTACACCAGCGCCTGGGGGAAGCCAGACGAGCAGCCGCGGACCGCTGGGATGCCTGGCGAGTCCTGGAGTGACCGTGACCGGGTCGCCATCGACTTCGATGAGCACTACCACTCCGCCGGCGATACCCCGGAGAACACCACGGACAAGGAGCCGGAGAACATGGGCTGGTGCGCCCGCGTGGGGCTCCTCGCGGTCACCGGTTATCTGGAGGGCCTTGATGGCGAGGTCCCTACCGGCGAGGTCCCCGGCGGAGAGGGCCCCGGCGGAGAGGGCCCCCGCGATGAGGGTCGATCCAGCAAGTAGGCGTAGAGGAGGGTCATTGAGCTCCCGACGGGCACGTACCACGGCCACGCGATGGAGCGGCCGTCGTCAAACGCGCCGACCTCGGCCAGACGAGTCAGGAGGAACAGGGTGAAGGCGAGCCACAGGGTCTGAATTGAACCGTGGGGCTGGCGGCGCCGGGGCAGGCCCAGGAAGAGCCACAGGGCAAGAAAGCCACCGGCGACCCACCAGCTCGCCGCATAGGCCACTTCACCGTGCCAGATCCCGAAGAGGACCGTCAGTAGACCCAGGGGTGCCGCCCAGAGGTAACCGGCGGCACCACGGGTTCCGGATCCCCAGGAGAGCGCGAAGCCGGCGAGCAGCGGGCCGCCGACCAGTCCGGACATCCCGAGCGCCAGCCCGAGCAGGTCGTCGTACTGCGCCTCGATCACGGGCATGGCCACGGCGAGGGCCGCCAGCGCGGCCGCCCAGAAGATGACAAAGGCGCGCCCGACCCGGATCGAGCCCCCTTCGTCCCCCTCTGCCGGCCAGCCCAACGCGCGCCGAACGAGCGGCCAGACCGTCGCCTGGGACGCTTGACCCAGGGCCGCGAGGATCGAATCCAGGCTCGAGATCGCTGCGGCGAACGCCGCGGCGAGCACGAGTCCCCGGACGCCTGCGGGGAGCTCCTCCCTGACGAACACCGGCAGGATGCGCTCGGGCTTGTCGCCAACGAGCGCGAGGGCCCCCTCCGACATGGCGTGCTCGAGGTAGTAGCCGTACAGCCCGATGCCGATGAGGAAGGCGAGGGCGATCACGATCACCGCCGCGTAGCTCCCCACCATCGCGAGCTGCGCGTCACGTTTGGAGCGGCAGCAGAGCAACCGCTGCACGATCAGCTGGTCGGTTCCATAGGGGCCGATCAGCCCCCAGCTCGCAGCGAAGAGGACGGCCCAGAGCGTGTATGGCTTCGTGAACGCGAAGTCCGTGTCGATCAGCCCGAGGCGGCCCGAGTCCATGGCGAGCCGCCATGACTCCCCGAGACCACCCTCGACCCCGGCGTGCAGGGCGACCAGCATCCCGAGCATGCCGCCCACGAAGAGCAGGAACAGCATCGCGTCGGTCCAGACCACCGTCGCCACGCCGCCGATCCACGTCCAGAGCAGCGCCACCAGCGCGATGGCCACGATGGCGCACGCCAGCGGCGGCAGGCCTGTGAGCGACGAGGCCGCCGCGAGCTCCTCTTGCGCGAGCACCTCGATCACGACCGCGGTGATGTAGACCCGCGAGGCCTGGGCCAGCGCGCCGCCGATCATGAAGAGCCCCGTCGTCATGCGGCGCACCGCAGGACCCAGGCGGTTGCCCATGAACTCGTAGGGGCTGTAGACCTCGCGCTCGTAGTACGCGGGCACCAGGACGGTGGCCACGACGAGGCGCGCCACGAGCGCGCTGAACAGTCCGATCTGCAGGTAGAGGAGCGAACCGCCCTCCCGCCAGACCATGGAGGGCACCGCGAAGAACGTCACGGCCGAGATCTCGGTTGCGATGATCGAGGCGGACACCGCATACCAGGGCAGGCTTCGCCCCCCGAGGTAGAAGTCACGGATGGACTCCTGCTTGCCGGTGAGGCGCTCCCCGAGGATCGTGATCGCCAGCAAAGCAAGACCGACGATGAGCCAGTCCAACCCCGTGAAGCCGCCGCCCAACTGGGCCTCGACTTCGAGCGGGTGACGGAGCAGGCCGAGCGACCCGAAGACGCCTTGACCGGTCACGCCCAACCTCCGCCCTCACCGCGCTGCGCGTCCACGGGCAAGCGCCCATGGAGGCTCGTGGCGGCGGCGCCGACCAGCAGGCCCTGAGCGCCCTGCCCGACCCGCACCAGCCCCTGGCACGGAGCGAGGCCGCCTCCGTCACGTTGGATCCAACCCGCTTCCATGGAGGCATCCTCCCGCTCCGAGAGCCGAAGAGCCAGCCCCTCGTTCAGGGAACCAGCGATGGCGTCTGCCCCCAGGCACGGACTCAGCGAGCCCGTGATCACCAGGCCGTCCGAGCCCGACGGCGCGGCCCCGCCCGGCGGCTGCCCCGTGGCGCGATGGAGTCGCTCCAGGAGCCGCCGCCCTGAAGCTCGCCCGAGCTCGTGGGCGGCCGAAACGAGCCAGGTCTCGGCAGGCCCCCCGCCGCGCTTCAGCGCCTCCACCAGCCCGGAGCGGGGGTGCCCGGCCGCTCTCCAGACCTCACCCAGCGCAGCCCCACCGACATCGAGGGGGCCGCCTGGCAGCTCCCTGCCCTCGCGGACCACCTGGCCCTCGGCCAGCTCGGCCCACGAGATCTCCGCGTCCCAGCAGGTCACCAGGCCACCGACGCCCCCCGCCATGGCCCCCAATGGCGACCACACCTCGCCCAACGCGGCGGCGACGGCGATTGGAGCGACCGATCGAATGGGCTCCTCCAGCGGGACGCCGCGAGCTCGCAGGGTGTTGGTGAGCCGATCAGGCCAGCCCGCAGCCCGAGGCCCCCCGCGCGCCGCGAGCACCTCCCGGCCATGGACATCCAGCCAAGCGTCGAGGGCCACGCCCACGCGAACGCCAGGCGCCCTGAGCCCAAAAAGCAGCTGCTCGACCGCGCTCGCCACGGACTGAACCCATGACTCTCCGGCCTGATCCTCTCCCGGCAAGGGGCCCGTCCGGGCGAGCTGGGTCTGGACCGGCGCAGGCC
Organism: uncultured bacterium; assembly: GCA_905480285.1. GTDB lineage: Bacteria > Planctomycetota > UBA1135 > UBA1135 > Saltatorellus. The sequence goes on along the minus strand of CAJQPT010000052.1, from coordinate 14,501 downwards.
TGAAGCCGGGGGGCGACATCACGTCCTCCACGAGCCGCCGACGGGACGCTCGGAGCCGACCGAACGGCGTGCGCTCCACGAGGCGCGCTTCGACTCGCCCGGGCGAGCTGACCACGCCCACCAGGAGGCCTCCTGCCGCGGCGGTCAACCGACGCTCAGCAGAGAGGCGGCGGCGGCATCCACATGCAGCTGCACGTCCGGGTGACCGGCGAGGAACGAGGCGGGCAGCTCGCTGCCACCGGCCCCTGTCACGAGTCGCGCCACGACCTCCGCCTTGTGCTCACCGAGCGCCACGATCCGAAGGCGCCGCGCCTCAAGGATCGTCCCCACGCCCATGGTCACGGCCCGCAGGGGGACCGCGTCGAGCGAGCCAAACGAGGCCGCAGCGTCGGCGCGTGTCCGCGGCGCGAGCTCCACCTCTCGGGTCCTTGAATCGGGCCGGGAGCCCGGCTCATTGAACGCGATATGCCCGTTCCCCCCGAGACCGAGCAGCTGCAGGTCGAGCCCTCCAGCCGCCTCGATCGACGCCTCGAAGGCGCGCGCAGAGCGGGCGCTCTGGCCGCTTGCCTCGGCGTCGGGCGATGCGGGAAAAGACACCTGATCGCTCGAGAGGCCCAAGGGCTCGAAGAGGTGAGCCTCCATGAAGGCGCGGAAGCTCGCGGGGCTCTTGGGCGGGAGGCCCAGGTACTCGTCCAGGTTGAAGGTACGCACCTCCCCCAATGACACCCCACCCTCACCGAGCAAGCGCCGCAGCGCCGCGTAGACGCCCACCATGGTAGAGCCCGTCGCGAGGCCCAGGGCGGAATCAGGCCGCTGCTGGATCAGATCCACCACCTCCGCCGCGACGGCTCCACAGGCCGCCTCGGCCGTGGCGTGAACCGTCACCGGCAGGCTCGCGAAAGGGCTCGCCCCATCGCTCCCGCCACCTCGCGCGTCGGGGTCGGGTTCCTGCTGCTCTTGGTTCATCACAGATCAGTCTAGCGCGAGCCCCGCCGGTCCCGAAGGGGCGTCCATTGCCGCCCGGACGAATCGCCCGGCGCTCTCGGCATCCAGGGTGAGCCTGGACTCCTCAGGAGGAGCGCCGGGCTTTCCGAGCGCCACTGACGAAGCTCCGGCCGACGACTCGCCGACCAGGTGGCTACAGGAGCCATGGATGGCGGGCACCCCTGTGGCCTCGAGCACGCGCGCCGCGGACTCGCCCGAGATCCCGCCCGCCGCGACGACCTCGATGCGACCGCCGAGCCGTTCGGCCAACGAGCGGAGCTCGACCCGACCCGCCCACGCAGAGGCTGCGCCCCCCGACGTGAGCAGTCGCCGCACGCCGAGCCCGAGCAGCACCTCCACGCCGGCTGCGCGATCCTCAAGTTGATCGAAGGCGCGATGGAAGGTCACTCTCAGGTCGCCCGCGGCTTCCACCAGCCGAGCCATCCGAGGGGCGTCCACGGCGCCCTCCCTCGTCAGGACGCCAAGCGCAACGCCATCGGCACGCCCCTCGCGCGCGGCCGCCACATCGCTCAGCAGCGCCGCGAAGTCTCCGTCGTCGAGGACAAAGTCGCCGCGCCTTGGCCTCGCCAAGACCACCACCTCCGTCCGCTGCCCCGGAGCCGCGGCCCGATCGCGGGCCTCAAGAGTCTGCGCCAGCAGCCCAGGACCGGGGCTCACGCCGCCAACCTCAAGGGCGGCACACAGCTCGATCCGGTCGGCCCCGAGGTCCAGCGCCAACGCCACGGAGGCGAGATCGGTACATAGCAGTTCAGAGCGGGCCATGGGAGTACAGGACGGGATCGTGGGGCGGGTGGGCGAGATGGCGCCAGCGGCGGGGCCTCGGCCCAATGGGGCGATGACTGCGGGCTCGACTCCCGTAGGATGCGTCAGGACTCATCCATCGTGCACCGCTTTCCTCGCCCACTCCTCCTCGCCGCTGGCCTCTACGTCCTCTTTCGGGTCTGGGTCATCACGACCGCCTTCGACGCGGTCGCGATCCCGGTGTACGAGGTTCCCAACATGGGTAACCAGGCCTGGCTGCTCGAGGACGGGTTCCGCGGCGTTCCCTGGAGCTACTACTACGACAACGCTGGGGGCCAGCTCCTCACCGCGCTGTTGGCCGCGCCGCTGTACGCGCTCTTCGGTCCCAGCTACCTCGCCCTCAAGCTGGTGCCGTTCCTCATGGGCCTGGTCCTCATGGGCCTGATCTGGCGGTTCCTGAGCCAGAACATCAACCGCACCGCCGCCATCGTCGGGGTCTTCCTCTTCGCCCTCGGCCCCCCCACGCTGACCAAGTACTCGCTGCTCGCGAAGGGGAATCACTTCGAGGGCCTGCTCTTCCTCTTTCTCCCGGTGGTGCTGGTCTTCGAGGCAAGCCGCCGCGAGCGCCGTACGCCCTGGCTCATCGGAGCGGGGCTCACCGCGGGCTTCTCCGTGGTCGTCTACTTCGGATCGCTCCTAGCGCTCTCGCTGCTCGCACCCGTGCAGCTGCGCCTCCGAGGGGTCCGGGGCGCCCTGCTGGACCTCCGCGCCCTCCTCCCCGCTGCGGGGATCGGGCTCCTCCCGCTGGCGGCGCTGCAGTGGATGACCGGCGGCCGGGCAGGGTTCTTCGCCAACAAGTTCACCTCCGTCGACCCTCAGCTTGACGCCGGGGGGCTGTGGAGTGAGACCCGCTCGCTGCTCTTCGAGACCCTCCCTGGGGGCGCGTGCTACGAGGCCCTCGGACCGATCCCCGCGCTCGTGGGAGAGTGGCTCTTGCTCCTCGTGCTCGCCGTCGCCTGGGTCACGCTCGTGGCCCGAGCCTGCCGCCCCGCCGCATCCGAGGACCCCCAGAGCGACCACGCGTCCCGCGGGGCCGCGCTCCTCATCGCCACGTACCTCCCCCTCGTCCTCGGGGTCATCGCCGTCGGCGTCTTGAAGATCCGCAGCATGCCCCCGCCGGTGGAGATCGGCGGGGTCCGCTACCTGGTGTCGTTCTACTTCTTCGGGGTGCTCGCCGTCGCCACCGCCAGCGGGCTGCTGCTGGAGCGCCAGCGGGGCACCCGGTGGAAGATCGGAGCCGGACTCCTCGCGTGTGCCGGAGCGACCACGCTCTTCGTCCTCCCCATCGCCGGCGTACAGTTCACCCGCGCCGCCGACGGCCTTCGGTACCCAGGGACCTTCTTCCGCAACTACGGGAGCCTGATCCAGCGCGGGGCCGTGAAGGACCCGATCACAGGGAAGCTCAGCCTCATCCCCGGCGAGGTCATGAAGGTAGCCGACGACTTCACCGGAGAGCGCAGGGAGGACATCCTCGTCAGCACCGGAAACAGCCTGGCCTACGGCACCCTGGCCCAGGAAGGCACCATCGACCTCGGACGCCTCATGCAGGGGTATCCAGAGGACGCGGCCCCTCATCTGCTGCGGGGCGTCGGATGCTTCTTGCGCTCCTCCCTCCCGCGTGAGGGCCCGCCGCCGCCGCGGGTGCAGGCGGTCCTCTCGCGGGCCTTCGAGGACCCTGCCCACCGCGAACACGTGGCGGAGGGCATGGGCATGTCACTGACCTACCCGCTCCGCCGGACCCTGTCCGACGATCTCGTCCGCACCGAGCAGTCCCTCAACGCCGTCCCGCGCGACCTGCGCCTCTCCGTTCGCCGCGGGCAGGGCATCGACCTCGGGATCCGCGCGCGGCGTGGGCTCCACGGCGTCCACTCCCGACTCGAACAGGTCCTCACCAACGTCAATGACCCCACCGAGCGCGAGACGCTCCGTGGGGCCATCGAGGCTTCCGCGCGACGCTGATCTAGCGCTCGCCCATGGGGGTGTAGGAGCGCTGACGCTCCCCCACGTAAATCTGAGCCGGACGGAAGAGCTTGTTGTCTTCGTGCTGCTCCAGCCAGTGAGCGCAGTACCCCGCGACCCTGGCCATGGCGAAGATCGGAGTGAACACGTCGGTGTTGAGGCCCAGCTTCTCGTAGACCAGGCCGCTGAAGAAGTCGACGTTGGGGTAGATGCCTCGGCCACCCAGCTTGGCGGTGACCACTTCCTCGAGCTTCAGCGCCACGTCGTACTTGGGTGTCGAGCCGAGCTCTTCAAACAGCTTCACCGCGAGCACCTGCAGGTTCTTCGCCCGCGGGTCCTTCGTCTTGTAGACGCGGTGCCCGAAGCCCATCACCTTGCTCTTGGACTCAGCCTTGGCCTCATACCAGCCCTCGACCGCATCCACACCGTCGATGGTCGACAGCTGGTTGAGCACGCGCTCGTTGGCGCCGCCGTGGAGCGGTCCGAAGAGCGCCCCCACCGCGCCGCTGCACGAGGTGTAGGGGTCGTTCTCCGTGGACGCCACCACTCGGCACGCGAACGTTGACGCGTTCATGGTGTGTTCGGCGTGCAGGATCAGCGCGCAATCGAGCGTCTTTGAGGCGATCTCGGCCGGCTCTTCACCGTCGAGGCACCACAGGAAGTTCGCGGCGGTGGAGAGCTCGGCGCGGGGTGCGACGTACTCCTTGCCTGCCCGAACCCGCTCAAAGAGCGCCACGAGCACCGGCGTCACGGCGATCACTCGCCGCGCCGCCTCGTCCTTGGAGGCGGGGTCCCGCAGGTCCACCTTGGGGCTGACCATGCCAAGCGCGGCCAGGGAGGCCTGAAGCGCCTGCATCGGGTGCCCCGTCACAGGGAACGCCTCGACCATCTTCACCAGCGCCGGCGGCAGCACCCGCAGGCGCGCCAGGTCCGCTTCAAAGGCCGCCAGCTCGTCGCTCGAGGGAAGCTGACCGTAGAGGAGCAGCCATGCCACCTCTTCGAAGGTGCTGTGAGCGGAGAGGTCCTCGATGGGGTAGCCGCGATACTCCAGAACGCCCGCCTGACCGTCGATGAAGCTCACCGATGATTCTGCGGCCGGAATACCGGCCAGACCGGGGACTAGCTCAGGGGATGACACTAAAGGGCTCCGTGGGTGTGGGTGTAGAGAGAGATGGAGGAGCGGCGAGGTCAGGCTCGCTGCATGAGAAATTCGATGAGGAGCCTGGCGCCGACGCCAGTTCCCTGGGATCCGCCGACCCAATCGCGGTCACGCGTGTTCCACGCGGTGCCGGCGATGTCGAGGTGGGCCCATTCGCGGCCGTCTGCGACGAAGTTCGAGAGGAAGGCAGCGCCCTGGCTGGGCCCCGCGCCCATGGCTGGTGAGCCGATGTTGGCGAGGTCCGCGGACTTGCCCTTCATGCCGTCCTTGTGGGCCTCGAGCAGAGGCAGCGGCCAGACCTCTTCACCGGTCACGCCGCCGGCGGCGAGCAGATCGTCGCGCAGCGCGTCCGTGGTGGCGAACATCCCCGTCAGCTCGTGGCCGAGTCCGACGATGACCGCCCCGGTCAGGGTCGCGAGGTCGATGATGGTGTCCGGCTTGACCTTGGACTCCACGTAGCAGAGGGCGTCCGCCAGGATCAGGCGGCCCTCCGCGTCCGTGTTGAGGATCTCAACGGTCTTACCGTTCATGCCCGTGTGGACGTCGCCCGGCTTCGTCGCGTTGCCGTCGATCAGGTTCTCCGAGGCCGGGACGATCCCGTGGACCTCGAACGGCACCTCGTACCCGCCGGCCAGCGCGTGCATGGCCCCGAGGACCGCCGCGCCACCCGACATGTCGTAGCGCATCTCGTCCATCTTGCTCGGCGGCTTGAGCGAGTAGCCGCCCGCGTCGAAGGTCAGGCCCTTGCCCACAAAGGCGATCCGGCCACGGGACTTGCCCTTCGGCTTGTAGGTCAGGTGAATGAGCCGGGCGGGCTCCACAGACCCGGCGGAGACGCCGAGCAGGAGGCCCATGCCCGCCTTTCGCATGGCCGCCTCGTCCATGATCTTGGCGGTCATCCGCGGATGACGGCGAGCGAGACCACGAGCCTCCTTGGCGAGCGCCACGGGGGTCACCATGTTGCCGGCGCCGTTCTGCAGGTCGCGGGTGAAGGCGCTGGCCGCGGCCAGGATCTCCCCCTCCTTGGCCCCCTTCTTGAAGGCCGCACCGGGACCTCCGAGGGTGATGGTCTTGAGGGCCGACGGCTTGGCCTTGCTCTTCTCGGCGTCGAAGGAATAGGTCGCCAGGAGCGCGCCCTCCGCCGCGGCGCGCCCGGCGCAGGCAGGGCCTCCGGCCGCGTCGCACGCCTCGCTGGAGACTTCGATATGGAGGGTCCGGCACTCCCGCTTCGAGGCCGCCTTCGCCGCCACCGCGGCGGATCGCCGGATGGCCTCCGCGTCCACGGCGCCGAGCCCGACCAGCAGCACCTGTCCGGTGGAACCGCCGCTGGTATAGGTGCTGCGAACGGCACGCGCCTCACCGTCAAAACCGGCGAGGAACCCCTCCGGGGCCTCGACGCCCGCGGGGAGCTGGGCGGAGCCGCCGCCGGCGATGAGGAGGGCGAGGAGATCGGTACGCGCAGCCTTACCGGAGTCCTTGATGGAGAGCTTCATGGGACGAGCAGAGAGAGGGTTGGATGGAGCGAGAGTGAATGCGTCTTCAGAGCGAGATCACATGCCCAGATACTTCGGGCCGCCGCCGCCCTCGGGAACGACCCACTCGATGTTCTCGTAGGGGTCCATGATGTCGCACGTCTTGCAGTGGACGCAGTTGGAGGCGTTGATCACGACCGCCTCTGACCCCTTGGGCCACTCGTAGACGGCCGCAGGGCAGAAGTGCTTGCAAGGGTTCCCGTACTCCTCGGTGCACCGATCCACACAGATGCTCGGATCGTTCACGAGGAGGTGCGCGGGCTGATCCTCCTCGTGGATCGTCCCCGAGAGGTACACGTCGCTGAGCTTGTCCATGGCGTCGGAGTCGTTGTAGCTCGGCAGCGACGTGGTCGAGCGAGACTCGGGCTCCATGGTCTCGTGGTCACTGTGGCCCGGCCGGCGGGCCACGAGCCCGCGCCCCTTGGTGATCATCTGGACGCCGAAGTCGAGCATCCCCGCGAAGAGTCCTCCGGAGAACGCCTGGCGATAGTTCCGGTAACGGTGCAGCTCAGCATGGGCCCAGGAGGCCTCGTAGGCGTCCTGGTAGCACTTCAGCCCCGCCTTTGAGGTGTCCCCAGCCGCGAGGCTCTTGGCGATGCCTTCGGCCGCGAGCATCCCCGACTTGATCGCGAGGTGGATCCCCTTGAGCGTCGCCGCGTTCAGGAACCCGCCCGTGTCGCCGACAAAGACGAAGCCGTCGCCATGCAGCCGCGGCTGCGAGTAGTAGCCGCCCTCGGGCACGCACTTGGCGCCGTAGTTGATCGGCTTCCCGCCCTCCAGGAGGCGCTTGATCTTGGGGTGCTGCTTCCACTTCACGAAGAGGCCGTGAGGGTCCAGCCGCGCGTCCGGATGGTCGAGGCCGACCACGAAGCCGATGGAGATCTTGTCCTCGGCGATGCCGTACACCCACGAGCCCCCATAGCTCTTGGTGTCGAGCGGGAAGCCGCCGGTGTGCATCACCTTGCCGTGCATCTCCTTGCCGATCTCGGGCGAGACCTGCCAGATCTCCTTGATCCCCGTGCCGTAGGTCTGCGGGTTGCGACCGTCCATCACGTCGAGCCGGCGGAAGAGGTCCTTCGCCAGGTTGCCGCGCACGCCCTCCGCGAAGACGGTAACCTCCGCGGACACGTCCATGCCCGGCTCGAAGGTGGCCTTTTGCGAGCCATCCTTCCCCACGCCGCTGTCCCTGGTCTGAACACCCACGACGCGGTCGGTGTCCCCATCGAAGCGGGCCTCGGCCACCGGGAACCCGGCGTAGATCTCGACGCCCAGCTCCTCCGCCTGGCTCGACATCCACTTGGTGATCTCGTTGAGCGACACCATGTAGTTGCCATGGTTCTTGAGCGGCGGGGGGCACAGCACGCCCTTCAGCTTCAGGCTCCCGCCGCCGGGGCGGAGCATCTCGGCCCAGTCGTCCTTGACCTCGGAGAGCACGGGGAACCCGCGCTCCTTCCAGTCCGGGAAGAGCTCCGAGATCCCCTTCGGATCCATCACTGCCCCCGAGAGGCTGTGGTGCCCGATCTCCTCGGCCTTGTCGAGGACGAGGATCGTCCGCTCCTCATCGCCGGCTTCCTTCAGCAGCCGCGACAGGTGAACCGCGCAGGCGAGCCCCGCAGGGCCCGCGCCGACAATACAGACATCAACCGGCAGTTCTTCCCGCTCCACGCCGCTGACGTTGAGGGAGGTGATCCTGGGCTTCATCGAGTACAGAGGGGAACGCGCTCTGGCGCTCCGCGGGCGGGTCTAAGGCGTCTCCCGTGGGGCTCACATGGCGAGCCTTCGGCGAGGGGATGGGGCAAGGAGTATACGGGCTCCCGCCTCAGGACCGATCCCCGATCCAGTGGTGTCCTGCGCGGTAGACCTCCTTCTTCCAGACCGGCAGGCGCTCCTTGAGGGTGTCGATCAGGAATCTGGCCGCGAGAAACGCCGCGTCTCGGTGCGGACTGGCCACCGCGATGACCACGCTGGGCTCCCCCACGCCGACGACACCGGTTCGATGGACGCAGAGCATCCTGAGGGTCCGATCGAGCTCTGCTCCGCCTGCGGCACGGCCTCCCCCTGGGCTTCCATCTGGGCCTTCACCTGGGCCTCCACATGGGCCTTCAGCTGGACCTCCAGCCGGACTTGCAGCCATGCCGACAGGCGGCCCTCCCGGGCCGTGAGCGGCCAGGCAGTCCCGGAAGATGCGCCGCATCTCGGGCCCAGCCATCTCATCGAAGGCCTCGTAGTCCAACCGGGACACATCCTGTCCCCGGTTGATCTCGCGGGTGGTCCCCGTGAAGAGCACGATCGCCCCGCAACGGGGACTGGCGACCCGCCCCTGCATGGCGGCGGGATCGATCGGATCCGGAGAGAGTTCAAAGACTCCCTCCTCAAGAGGGTCAATAGATCCAACCTCGGAAGACGGGGCTCCTCCGCTGACGGGAGGGAGCATCGCCACGGAGTCGCCCGGGAGCACGATGCGCTCCGTCTTGGCGTACTCGTCGCCAATCACCACGGAGGCGAAGGACAGATCCCCGAGGTCGGGAAGCTGCGCCTCCATCCGCCGCTTTAGCCCCTCCGTGGTCGTGCCAGCTGGGACTCCGAGGATCTGCACCGAGTCCGCGCCCGCGCGCTCCCGAAGGACCGCGAAGAGGCGCACCTCAACGTCGAACGCCGCCGAAGCTTCAGCCATCGACTCAGAACGGTGTGTCGTCGTCGCCCAGGAACGCGGCACCGGAGTCCCCGCCCTGGCTCTGCCCGCCGCCGCCGCCGCCGTAACCGCCACCGCCATATCCACCGCCGGCGGAGGCGGACTGCTGCTGCGGCTGGGCCGAGGCCTGCTGCCCGCCATAGCCTCCGTCGAAGCCGCCATCACGTCCGCCGCCGCCACCACCGCCGGCCTCGCGTCCGCTGCCGACAAACTCCCAGTTGTTCGCCACCACATACAGCTTGGAGCGCTTCTGGCCAGACTCCTTGTCGTCCCACTGATCAAAGCGCAGTTCGCCGTCGATGAACGCCGAGGCGCCCTTCTTGTGGAACTTGTCAAAGGCCTCGCCGCGCTTGCCGAAGATCGTGACGTCGACGAACGTCGGTTCCTCACGCCACTGGTCCGTCTGCTGATCCTTGACCCGTCGGTTCACGGCCATCCCGACCTTGCAGATGGCCATGTTGCTGGCGGTGTACCGGAGTTCGGGGTCACGGGTCAGGTTGCCCATGAGAATGACCTTGTTGAAGGACGCCATTTCAGCCTCTTGTAGACGATGACCGGCGCGAGCGCCGGCAGGTGGGGGCCGCGCGCGAGAAAGCGGTCGCGGGTGGCCCAGAGCGGGTTCGGATCGGTCCAGGCGTGAGCCCGGACGAGAAATAAGAGTGTAGCGCAGGAGCAGCCGTGATCCGACGCCTTCACCCGCCTACCATTGGGAAGTCGTCGGAGGCGACTTCTGCTATGAGCCAACCCTCACCCAACGCATTCCAGCAGCAGCCTGGAGACGGCCGGGAGCGCCGGAAGTTCCGCCGGGCCCGGCTGGACCTGCCGGTCACTATCTCCCTGGACGACGGCGAGCACGAGGCCAAGATCCGGGACGTCAGCCGTGGGGGCGTGTGCTTCTTCCTCGACCGCCCGGTCCCGGAGATGACCGCCCTGCGCGTCGACTTCGAGCTCCCGACCGAGCATGGCCGGCGGCGGATCACCGGGAGCGGGGCCGTGGTGCGCTGCGAGAAGATCAGCCGAACCCTCGAGCACTACGAGATCGCGGTCTTCGTGCAGAACATGGCCTCGCCCGACCGAGACACGATCGAACAGTACGTCGCCTCCATCCGCGACTGATCGGGGCCAGCGAGCGCCCGCGGTCGAGGCATGCGCCTCGAAGGTCGCTTCACCCACGCCTGCTGCCCTGGCCGCGGCTCTGCCGGGTATAGACCACCGCCCTGCTGGCGACTCGGTGCCCTCCCTCAGCGCACGAGGGCGAGGACGCGCGGGACACCCGCGAGGTCATCGACGATCTCTGCCGAGCGGGCGCCGCTCCCCTCTGCGAGCTGATGGACGCGCTGGCCCTGCAGATGGCCCAGCTCCACCAGCAGCAGGCCTCCAGGCTTGAGGACCCGCGGCACCAGTTCGATCAGCCCACGAGCCCAGAAGTCGGGGTCCGCAGACGGCGCGTACAGCGCCAGGGGCGGCTCGTGCTCCCGGACCTCGGGGGAGAGCAGCTCCCTCTCCGTCGGCTCCACGTAGGGAGGGTTGCTCACGATCAGGTCAAATGGCCCGCCGACCCCCGCGAGCTCTTCCAGCTTCTCCAGCCCCTCTCCCCTGTGCAGGGAAACGCTCGCGTCGTGGCTCTCCGCGTTTCGCGAAGCCCAGGCAAGGGCCTCCTCCGAGAGGTCGATCGCGTCCACCACCGCCCCCTCGAGCTCCAGGGCGAGCGTCACCGCGAGGCACCCCGACCCCGTCCCCACGTCCGCCACCCGCAGCCCCGCCGTCTTCGCTGCGGGGATGCGCTCACGGGCCAGATCCACAATCAGCTCGGTCTCGGGGCGGGGCACCAGCGCCCCGGGCCCGACAGCAAAGTCGCGCCCGAAGAACTCTCTCTGCCCGACGATATAGGCGGTGGGCTCGCGCCGGCCCCGGCGCACCAGGCAGTCACGGGCGAGGTCCACCTCAGCGCCCTGGATCGGCGCATCCAGCCGCATGAAGAGCCCTAGCCGGTCCACCTGAAGCGCGTGGGCCACGAGCAACTCCGCCTCGAGCCGAGCCTCCCCCAGCCCCTTGCGCTCGAGGAACCCACGGGCCAGCGCGAGCATCTCTCGGGCCGTCCGGGGCGCCGGGGGTCGGCCGCCCTGAGCCGCCGAAGCGACCTGAGCCGCAGACTCACCCTGAGCAGCCGGCTCACCCTGAGCAGCCGACTCACCCTGACGTCCAGGTTCGCCACCCGGACTCGCGTGGCGGTCCTCGCCGTGGGATTGGTCGCCGCGGGAGTGAATGGGTCAGCCTCGCCGAGCCTCACGCTCGGCCCGCTTGCGCTCCCGGGCAGCGTCACGCTTACGGTCCCCCTCCTCCTTGGCCACCTTCATGGTCACGTACATGGTGTACATGGCCATGATGCCGCCGGCCGCCACCCCGACTGACCCCAGCAGCCCGACCAGACCGAGCACGCCCAGGTCTGAGACCTGCGTCGCGGAGCCGATCGCATTCAACGAACCCGCGACGGCGGGCCCGAGGAACATCAGGGGGAAGATGGGGTTGAACTTCCCGCCATACTCATACGCCTGGATGTGGGCGAAGGTGGCGAGCGCGAGAAACAGGGTGCCGAACTCGAGCACAGCCCGAAGCGGATATCTGTTGCTCAGATCGAGCTCGGAGCCCTCGGGGACCGCGAAACCGATGAACGTGTCATTGCTGAAGTAGACCTCACCGAAGAAGCAGCACACCAAGGCCGCCACAAACACCGCGAGCGAGGCGCCGACCGGTCCCATGGGGTTGATCTTCACGAGCGCCTTGCTGATGCCGCTGGCCTTCGCGCCGAAGCGCGCCTTGGCGCCATCGAAGAGCAGCCAGCCAGCGATCAGGGTCAGCACCCAGGATCCGAACCACACGCCCCAGGGCATGTGCCCCTTGGTGACGATCACCGACATCCAGGGCAGCGCCGCCCCGCACATCAGCACGACGCTGGCTTTCCTCAGCAGCAGCGGCGCCTGCTCCAGGTCGCGCTTGGGCGGCTCGCCTCCGCTCTGGCTGGTACCGCTTCCGCGGGAGGAGGTCTTGGCGTCGTTGGCGTCGGTCATGGGTCTTGGGTGAGGCTATCGTGGCTGGGGCTCGGCCCCCGGATGGTATGGGGCCCGAGGACGGGTGAAACAGGATGCGGAGACCGTCAGAGATTCGCCAGACGCGTTCTGCGGTCCTTGTCCTCGAGGGCCTCGAGCATGGGCATCAAGCGCCCCTCGATGATCCCGTCGAGATTGAAGTTCTTCTTGTCACTGTCCTCCAGACGGTGGTCGGTCACCCGATTCTGGGGAAAGTTGTACGTCCGGACCCGGGCGTTACGGTCTCCGGTACCGACGAGGGTCCGCCTGGCCTCCGATCGCTCCGAGGCGAGCCGCTCCTCCTCCGCCTCAAGGAGGCGGCTGCGGAGGATCCGCATGGCCCGCACCTTGTTCTTGGACTGGCTCCGCTCGTCCTGGCAAACCACGACGATGCCAGACGGCACGTGAGTGATACGAACCGCGGACTCCACCTTGTTGACGTGCTGCCCCCCCGCCCCTCCCGCGCGCATGGTGTCCACGCGCAGATCCCCGTCCGAGATCTCGAGCTCCACCTCCTCCGCCTCCGGGAGCACCGCCACGGTCGCGGCCGAGGTGTGGATCCGCCCCTGGGTCTCCGTCGAGGGCACGCGCTGCACCCGGTGCCCGCCCGACTCGAAGCGCAGACGCCGCCAGGCGTTCTCCCCGGAGACGCCGAAGGTGGCCTCCTTGTATCCCCCCACCTCGCTCTCGTTCAGGCCGAGCAACTCCACCTTGAGTCGCTCCCCGTCACAGAAGCGGGTGTACATCCGGAACAGGTCCGCGGCGAAGAGCGTCGCCTCATCCCCGCCAGTGCCCGCCCGGATCTCAACGATGACCTTCCGGCGCTCGTCCGTCGGATCCGCGATGAGGGCCAGCTTGACCTGCTCATCCAGCCGATCCTCATCGACCACCAGTCCGCCCAGCTCATCCTTGGCCAGCGCGACCAGCTCGTCGTCGCTGCCGTCCTCGATGATGGTCTCGGCCTCGGAACGAGCGAGTCGAAGACGATTCAGCTCTCCAAACATCTCATGCGCCCGCTCGAGCGAACCACGCTCACGCAGTAGAACGGCGAGCTGCCTGCCATCCGCCGCCACATCAGGGTCACCGAGCAACCCGGTGATCTCCTCGAACCGGTCGGCGCGCAGCTTGAGCTGCGCCACGAGGGCGGCGTCGAACTCCAAGATGTCCCTGGCAGAACCCTTGCGAACGTCAGGCGGCGGCGAACGACCGCCGCTCCGAGCTCACTTCTGACCCTTCTTGGCGAACTTGCGCTTGAAGCGGTCCACGCGGCCGGCCGCGTCGACGAACTTCTGGTTGCCCGTGTAGAAGGGGTGGCAGACGCTGCAGATCTCGATCTTCAGCTCCTTCACGGTGGCGCGGGTCTGGAACTCGTTGCCGCAACCGCAGCGAACGGAGCAGTCGACGTAGTTGGGGTGGATGCTGGTCTTCATGATGTTGGTATCCGTCTCGGCGCGCCGTCGTGGCGGCGCGGCCCGGATTCGGGCCAGAAGGATAGTCTCCTCGGCCCGGGCATGCACGCCTCAGGCGCTGGAACCCACAATCAAGGTGGGATCTATGCCGAGGAGCAGCTCAAGAGTGAGGCGCACAGGCAGCCCCACGACGTTGTCGAAACCGCCCCCCTCGAGGCGTACCACGAATCGGTCTGCGGTCTCCTGGATCGCGTAGGCACCCGCCTTGCCCACCCATTCACCGCTGGCCACGTAGGCCGCCACCTCTGCGGCGCTCAGGGTGCGCATGGTCACCCAGGTCACCTCGTGGACCGCCCGCCAGGCTCCGGTACGAGCATCCACAAGGGCCACCCCCGTGATGACCCGGTGACGGGTCCCGGAGAGCGCAGCGAGCATCGAGGAGGCCTCCTCGGCGTCGGCCGCCTTCTCCAGAAAGCGGCGCCCAGCCGTGCCGTCTTCTCCGAGCACGACCACCGTGTCCGAGCCGAGCACGAGGGCGTCATCGCACCCTTCACGTGCCGCGACCGAGCGGGCCTTGCGGAGCGCCAGGTCCTCAGCCACGCCCCCGGCCGGGAGGGCCAGGTCCATGGATTCATCCACGTCGGCGGGAACGATCCGGAACTCAAGGCCAGCCTCGGCCAGGAGCCGATGCCGCCGCGGCGAAGCGGAGGCCAGGACGAGTTCCCGACCGCTCGCTGAGCTCCGAGCGCTCCCGGACACAGGTCAGCGGCGCCGGGTGGACGACTTCTTCGAAGCCTTCTTCTTGGCCGCGGGCTTCTTCCGCGAGGCAGCCTTCTTGGCCACCGGCTTCTTCTTGGC
>CAJQPT010000051.1 GCA_905480285.1 uncultured bacterium | reverse complement strand
GTGGATGGCCATGAGCCCCAGGGAGGAGACGAGCAGCGCGCGCCGGAGCTCGGTCATGACCTCATCGGCGGTGAAGATCGGGTAGTCGTCCTGCACCAGGTCGCCGAAGTCCCCGCCCGCGGCGGATGTGGCGAGGAGCGCGGTCAGGCCCGCGAGCGTCACCATCCCAAGGACCAGGATGGGCCCGAGGAGGGCCCGGCCGACCACCGCTCCAGACCTGGAGGCGGAGCGGGTCACGGCCAGCCGGAGGACGCCGGTCTCCCGGTCTCCTGCGATGGAGCGGGCTCCCTGCACGAGGAGCAGCGCGGTGGCGAGCATCATCCCGGCCCGCCAACCACTCACGAGCATGGCCCAGCCCGTGCCTTCGCTGAGGCCGCTCGACGTCGCGCCGGAGCCCATGGCCTGGATGGCCTTCGCCCGCTCGGCGAAGGACGCCGCCCAGATCCGGAGCGCGGGGACCGCGATGATCATGAGCGCGCCGACCCACGCCGCCCGGGAGGCGAGCATGCGCATGAACTCGGCGCGCAGGACGCGGAGGGCGCCGTTCATCGGGACCCTCCTGCCGCGGCGCGGCGCTCCTCGACCAGCGCCTCGAAGGAGGCCTGCAGGCCCATCCGGGCCGCGGTGAAGTGGTGGAGTCCTGCGCCCGTGTCGGCGAGCCGTGATAGCAGCTCCTCGCCGCCGACTCCGGGGGCTTCGAGGAGCAGGGTCCCCTCACCGACGGGGCCGGGCTTGAGGGACCAGCCCTCATCGAGGCTCGCCCGGAGGGCGTCCTCGTCTCGCACGGCGATGGTCCAGGTGTCGTCCTGACCGAGGTAGGCGTCGAGCGGGGCCTCGCGGACCAGCTCGCCGTCGAGGATGACCGCCGCGTGGGTGAGGATCTCCTGCATCTCGTGCAGGCGGTGGCTGGAGAGCACGAGGGTCTGCCCGCCCGCCACGAGCTCCTCGAGGAGCTCGAGCATCCCGCGCACGCCCATGGGGTCGAGGCCGGAGAGGGGCTCGTCGAGCACGACGAGCTCCGGCTCGCCCATGATCGCGCCGGCGATGGCGAGCCGCTTCTCCTGGCCGAGGGAGAGGCCGCCGGCGCTGCGCCGCTCGAACCCCTCGAGACCCACGCGCCGCAGGGCGTCCTTCATGTCCCGGCCGCCCGCGTGTCCGCGGAGCCTGGACTGGTAGGCGAGGTTCTGTGCGATGGTGTGCCCCTTGAGGAGCGCGGGCACGTCGAAGACGCAGCCGACCCGGCCCCGGGTTCGGTGGAGCGCGCTCGACGGAACGCCGAGGACCTCGCAGGTGCCCGAGGTGGGGGAGAGGAGGCCCAGGGCGCAGGACAGGGTGGTCGTCTTGCCGGAGCCGTTGGGACCCAGGAGGCCGTAGACCTGGCCAGGCTGGACGGTCAGGTCCACGCCCTTGACGGCCTCGGTCGCGCCGTACCGCTTGCGCAGGCCGCGGACTCGCAGCGCGGCGCCAGCTTCTGCGCCCCGCGCTGCGTCGGTGTCCCGTGCTGCGTCGGTATCCCGTGCCGCGTAGGTCTCCTGTGCCGCACCAGTGTCCCCGGCCTTTGTGTCTGATTCCCTCCCCATGGGTGCCCCCTCGGTCAGCGGGCCGGGCCACCCTACTCTTCGCTGGAGGGCGGATTCCACGCTGAAAGCGAGGAGCCGATTTTGCAGAGGCGCGGTGCAACCCTGCGGGGCGGCGGAGCTAGCGGGGGGCCGGCGCGGTTTCGCGTCGGCTGGACGCTTCGCCGTGGGAGGACGGCGGGGCGTCTGTCTTGATCGCCTCGGGGCGGCGGTAGCGCTTGGCGGCCTCACTCTCCCACCAGGAGCGCCACGTCTTGTTGGACGAGCCGGGCCTGCGGCTGGTGATCTGTCCGAGCGCTCCGCGGATCGAGCGGAGCTCTGTCCGGACCTCGACCTCCTGGACGCCGATGACGCTGACGTCGAGCACGACACCCTCCACGAGGGTATTCACCACGGGGTCGGCGACCGAAGCTCCCTGGGCGACCTCGACGTCGAAGTCCTGGACGTAGGCCCGCTGGGTCCCGACGAACAGGTGGGAGCGCGGGGGGCGGTATCCCGACCCTGAGCCAGCCCGGGCCGACAGCGTGTAGAGACGGCCCATGAGGGGCTCGACAAAGGCCCCGTCGCGGCTGGCGCCGAGGGCCTCCACCGCACGAAGCCGCAGGGCGCCGTTGGTCGAGTCCAGCGCCCGGATGAGGGGACCGGCCACCTCGTAGGCGCCAACATCGGAGATCGCCCGCGCCGCGGACTCCCTCGCCTGCGGCGAGGGGTCGTAGACCGCGTGGATCAGGAGCAGGCGGGGGTCCTCGCGGGGGAACAGCCTCCCCGTGGCGAAGGCCGCGAAGGCTCGCCGGGAGGGCCGCCGGTCGCGCAGCTCGGCGCGCAGGGTCTGCGCGAGGCGCTCGCGGTCTGCGGCGGTCACGAGCCGCTCGACCACGGCCTCTCGCATGAGCCGTGAGGGACTCGCCCCGAGGTCCAGCAGCCTGGGGAGCTCGTCCTCGACGCCCCTGGCGGGGAGCCCCCCGAGGTACCGGCCTGCCCGGGCGGCGGCGGCCCGCAGCTCGAGGTCGATGGGGTGGCGGTCGAGGAGCTCGTCACAGAGCTCGCAGGCCTCCGGCAGGAGCCCCAACTCCAGAGCGCCGTCCACCTGCTCGGCGGGCGTGCGAGCCTCCTCTTCGCAGAGCGCCTCCAGGCGAGCGAGGGCGACGCGCTCCTCGACCGCCTCGAGCACCGCGTTGGCGGGCACCGTGCGCCAGCCGCCCGCCACCTTGACGCTCCAGTCCCCGGTGGAGCTCCTGCGGCTGGGGCCGCGAAGGAAGCTCCCTCCGCGCAGCTTGAGCACGCGCTTCACCGCGCGTTCCGTCCGGTCGTCCTGAGTCTTGCCGTCCTGAGTCCCGTCATCCGGTGTCTCGTCGTCCGGCGTCCGGGCCAGGGGGAGGCCCTCGATGGGTGACTCTGCCGGTGTCTCCAGGGGCGCTGCAGTGGAGAACGCTGCGGCGGATGTCACTGCGGCGGATGCCACGGCGGCGGATGCCACAGCGGCCGAGGTCGCGGCGAGGGCCAGGCTGATGGCCGGACGGAGAGCCGGACGGAGAGTCGGACGGAGAGCCGGTCGGAGAGCCCGGCAGAGTGGCAGAGCGAGGGACTTGATCATGGGCAGGGCTCCTCCATGGGAGTCGCGGACCGCGTGGATGGGTGCGGCTGCTGCTCCGGTATACGCCCTTGGATGGGTTCGGTGACGCTCGCTAGCGGAGTTCCCGGGGAAGGGGGGGGAGCCGGCTCGCGCAGGGGGTGGCGGCCGCCACAGGAGAGGGCCGTCACGGCCCGTGACGTGGAGCCTGATCCCACGGCGCTGCAGCTCGTCGGCGTAGGCTGGGACATCCCCGCTGACGACCGCGAGCGTGGGCTGGGTTCGTTCGAGGAGGCGTGAGAGGTGTCGGGTCCGGGAACCATGGTGGGGCATGAGGAGGACGTCGACGGGGCCCGGTTCGAGCCACGGGTCCTCTCCGCCGCCGTCCAGGACCGCTCTCAGTCCGGGCCCCTCGGCGTCTCCACACAGCACCACCCGGACCGGGCGCTCGCCCCGGGGACTCCAGCGCAGGTCGAAGATGGCCGAGCCCTCGTTGGGGTCGGGCATTCCCGATGAGATCGCCGCCACCCGCAGGGGTGGGTCGGGGTCTCCGGCGAGGGCGCTGTCGAGCCAGATGACCCCGCGGGGATGGACCGGGTCGAGTGCTCCGCTCCCCGCGCCCAAGGCGCCGCCTTCATCCGGAGCCACGGGCGCGTGGAGCTCAGCGGCGTCCCATCGGCCCACGATCCAGGGGATCGCTCCGGCGTGGTCCTCGTGGTCATGGGAGACGCCGACCCGAATGGCCCCCGTGTCCAGCGCCCGGAGCAGCGCGCCGACGCCCTCCTCAGCGACCGCCAGTCGATCTCGCGACCCAGCGTCCAGGACCCATGTGGGAGCGCCGGGCGCCCGCGCGACCACCGCGGTGCCGTTGCCCACGTCGAGGACGTGGAGCTCGAGGGTCTTCGGGATCGGGCCGGGCGCGCCCGGGCCGAGGGCCGGACCCGGCCAGGGGAGCAGGAGCACGCCGAAGGCTGCCGCCCCCAGCCGCGCGATCCGTCCGCTCAGGTGATGACGGGGTCGGTACGTGGCGAGTCCCACCGAGAGGCTCGCCAGGAGGATGAGCCACAGGGGGCGCTCGGGGAGTGGGAGTGGTGTCCCGGGCAGGCGGTCCATCCACTGGAGCCAGGTGATCAACCCGTCCGCGGACCAGCTGGCCACGCGGTCAAGGGCCTCGAGGGGCAGGAGGAGTCGGAGCCACCCGGCCGTGACGAGGAGGGCGAGCGGTGGGGTGGCGACGGGGGTGGCCAGGAGGCTCACGGGGCTCCACTCCCCGAAGACGCTCCAGACCACGGGGAGGGTTGCGAGGGAGGCGACCGTGCCCGCGGCGAGGGCGCCGAAGCAGAGCCCGCGCACGCGCCCCACGAGGGCGACGAGGATCGGCGGCCGGGGCCAGCCGGTGGGGCCGACGGGGTCCATCCATCGCGGCGTGCTGCCGCCATCTTGTGGGTCTCCGGCGAGGGCTCGGGCCAGGGGGCCTGCCGCCAGCACCAGGGCGGCCGTCGCGAGGTAGGAGAGCTGCGTCCCGGGACGGGTCGGGGCGAGGGGGTCCATGGCCACCTCGGCGAGGGCCGCGACGCCGATGAGGTTGAGGGCGGAGGGGCGGCGCCCGAGGCGCTGCGAGAGCAGCGCGAGCCCCAGCCCGATGGCGGCCCGGGTCGCCGGCGCGCCCCCGCCTGAGAGCGGGATGAAGGCGACGATCATGGCGGCCGAGAGGAGCGCGGGCCCCGGCCGGAGTGTGCTGCCCCTGAGCGCGGCTCCGTGGCGCGAGGCGCCGGCGAGGAGGCGCGCGAGCGGGATCACGAGGAGGACCGCGAGCAGCCCGACGTGGAAGCCCGAGAGCGCCAGCAGGTGCCGGGTGCCGGTGCGGGTGAACAGATCGGTGAGCTCTGGCGAGAGCCCGCGGCGCTCGCCAAAGACCAGGGCCGCGAGCAGGGCCCCGCAGGTCTCGTCAGGGTGCGCCAGGCAGGCGCGGATCCCCCGGCCGCGCAGCACCGCGAGCCGGGCTCGGCTGCTCGTCGCGGTTGGGGCGCCGTCGGTCTCCGGTCGAGCGGCGCTCGCTCGGGGGCTTGGGATACGGACGATCTCGTCGGCGCGCGGGCGTAGGCTGCTCGTGCGAGGGGACAGGGGGCGGTGGGTGCTCCTGGCCCGGCCCGCTCGCCGGGCCCCGGGGTCCACGGCGACGAGATCCCCGGGGGCCACGGCGCCCCGGGGGAGGATCATCAGCCCCGGCTGCCCGCCGACGGTCCACGCCTCGGAGGCCCCGCGCCCGCTCCCGCTCCCACGGAGCTCGTGCACGTGCCCGACGGCGGGCTGTCCTGGAGGAGCCACGGGCTCCCGCTGGGCGATGGCGGCACGGCCCGCGCAGAGCAGCGCGAGGGCGCCGAGCAGCAGGGGCGCTCGCTGGCGGATCGCCGGAGGTCGCGCCGCCAGCGCGGCGAGGGCCATGGCCGCTGCAGCGCAAGCGCTCCCTGGCCCGAGAAGCCCGAGAAGCCCGAGGAGCCCGAGGTCGACCTGCGCGGAGCCTGCGAAGAGGGAGCCCACCCCTGCCCCGAGGCAAGCGACCCCCGCCGCCAGCAGCGCGGGCGCCGGTCCCCCGGAGGAGCCCGGAGAAGGCGCAGCGGCCGTGTCCCCGCCCGAGCTCTCGGATGGGCTCTCGAGTGCGCCGTTCGGCGGACCCGGCGGGTCTAGCGATTGGGCGCCACCCTCATCCCGCAGTGCCTTGTCTCGTTTCACCCTCCCCAAGGGTCGTGCGGGCACGCGGCAGGTTTCGGGTCCGCGTGAGCCAAGGCGCAGCGGAGCCCTCCGAGGGGCGGGCCGTCCCCCCGGAAGGGCTCGGCCGAGTCGAGGAGAGCCCCGCTGGACCCAGCGAGCCCCTGCAGCGGCAGCAGCGCCTGTCGAAGGGGCGCGAGGGCCGCCAGGGAGAGCTCGGGAGGGCCGGGGGGAGCTCGGGAGGGCCGGGGGGAGCACTGTCGGCTACCATGTCGGTCCATGTCGAATCCCAAGGACCACCGGGCCATCTTTCCGGGCACCTTCGATCCTGTGACCCTCGGTCATATCGATCTGATCGAGCGCGCGTCGGTGCTCTTCGATCACCTCTTCGTCGCGGTCGCCGCGCACCATGACAAGCGCCATGTGCTGGGCGTGGCCGAGCGCGTCGCCCTGCTCGAGGAGGCGACCTCGGACCTCGGGAACGTCGAAGTGACCGCCCTCGACGGGCTGCTCGTGGACGGCGCGAGGCGCATGGGGGCCACGGCCGTCGTGCGCGGGATCCGCAGCTCGGCGGACCTCGAGTACGAGCGCCAGCTGGCCCTCTCCAATCGGGCCATGGCCCCCGAGCTGGACACGGTCATGCTGCTCTCCTCGCCAGAGCACGCCCACGTCTCCAGCACCCTGGTCCGTCAAATCGCGCGACTCGGCGGGGACCTCGCGCCCTTTGTTCCACCCTCGGTCGTCCTCGCGCTGGCCGGACGCTTCTGATCCCATCGGCCAGGCGCGCGTCCGCCGCTCCGCAATCCCACCACCCAGAACCCTCCATGTCCGAGCGCACCGCCATCAAGACCGACAAGGCCCCCGGGGCCATCGGGCCCTACAACCAGGCCATCGTGGCCGGAGGCTTCGTGCACTGCTCCGGGCAGGTGGCCTTCATCCCCGAGACCATGGAGATCGTCGAGGGCGGCGTCGCCGAGCAGACCGAGCAGGTCATGGCCAACCTGGGCGCCGTCCTGGAGGCCGCCGGCTCCAGCTTCGCCCAGGCGGTCAAGTGCACCATCTACCTCAAGGACATGGGCGACTTCGCCACGGTCAATGAGATCTACGGGCGGGCCTTCGACTGCGCCGAGCCGCCCGCGCGGGTCACCATCGAGGCGGCGCGCCTCCCCAAGGACGTCCTGGTGGAGATCGACTGCCTCGCCCTCGCCGGGCCGGGCAGTTGAGCTGACCCCGGAGGGCGCCGGGACGCTATTCTCTCCGCCCTCATGAGCGTCTCCTGTGGAATCGTAGGCTTGCCCAATGTCGGCAAGAGCACCCTGTTCAATGCCCTGACGGCGGCCGGCGCGCAGGAGGGGAACTTCCCCTTCTGCACCATCGACCCCAACGTCGCGGTGGCGGCCGTCCCCGACGCGAGCCTGGAGACCATCCATCGGTTCATCCAGACCGACAAGGTCATCCCCGCGTCGGTGAAGATCGTCGACATCGCGGGCCTGATCGCCGGCGCGTCGAAGGGGGAGGGGCTCGGGAACAAG
>CAJQPT010000050.1 GCA_905480285.1 uncultured bacterium | reverse complement strand
AGGACGCGTACTTGCCGTCGAGGCCCCAGACCGACGGGGACTCGTCGCAGCAGAGGAAGAACTGGCTCGAGGCCGAGTTCAGGTCATTGCCCATGCGGGCCATCGACAGCACGCCGTAGCCGTGGGCGCGTTCTGTGTCGTCGGACATCTCCCCTTGGATCGTGCCGTAGGGTCCGTTGCCTCCGCCCGTCCCGGTCGGGTCGCCGCCCTGCACCATGAAGTCGCGCATGATGCGGTGGTAGGTGAGGCCGTCGTAGAACCCCTCGTCGCACAGCCTGAGGAAGTTCCGCGTCGTGATGGGGGCGAGGTCCGTCCACATCGCGAAGGTCATGGTGCCCACGTCCTCGCCGTTCACGGAGCAGCGGAACTTGACGTGGTACTTGCCGAGGTCCTCGTCGGCGATCTGGTTCGGATCCGCGAAGCGACTCAGCTCGGCCGGAGGCACGAACTTGGGCGGCGCGGCCGCGCTGGGGGCAGGCGTCCCCGGGGCGGGTGCTGCTGCGGCGGACGCTGCTGCGGCGGACGCTGCTGCGGCGGTGGAGGATGAGCCGGGGACCTTGGCCGCCGTCATGGCGGGGGTCTCACCCCGCTTGGGCATCTTCGGCTTCGGGGTCGCGCCAGCGGGGGCGGCGGACTCCTCGGTGCCTGGGCCGCCCTCGATGGACGGCAGGCTCCCGCTGCTGCGTTCCGAGCAGGCGGCGAAGAGGGGCAGGACGGAGAGGGCGAGCGAGTAGGTCGTCAGACGGTGGATGGCCATGGGGCCGAAGGTACCGGGTCGGGGCCGGTACCGCTGCCCGGAGGCCAGCCCTTACAGGACCTCGACCGAATCTCCCCCGCGCCGCGCCGCGCTGTGGCCAGCCCCCTTCAGTTCCTGCGACCTTCTACGCCAGTGCACTCGATGCCGTGCCTGCGCAGGAGCGCCGCCGTCAGCCCGGGGCCCTCGACGACCTCGCCGTCCACGTGGGTGGTGGCGCAGCCGCAGGAGGGGGACCGCTCCTTGAGGAAGGCGCGCGTGAGTCCGAGCCGTTGGCAGACCTCGAGGGCGCCCGCGGCGCCCCGGGCGAAGGCGAGGGTCACGTCCTCGCCCGTGTTCGTGAGGACTTGCCCGTTGCCGTCCAGGACATCCTCGGAGGGGGCGGTGAGATCGGCTGGCGGTCGCGGCGTGCCGAGGCCCCCGTGCTCCTCGGGGCAGAAGGGCACCGCCTCGATCCCCGCGGCGGCGAGACTTCGGGACAGCTCGCCGTCTCCGTTGTGGGAGGCCTTGTAGGTGCACTCTCGCCCCAGCAGGCAGGCGCTCACCAGCGCCGCGCTCTTCTTGGATGGGTCATGGGCCATGGCGCTCAGGCTCCCTCGAGGCGTTCGGTGGTCGCGCGAGCGGCGGTGGCGTCTCTCAGGGCGGTCTCGACGGCCTCCACGGCGCGCAGCCCGACATCGATCGAGAAGCAGACGGCCTCCCCGTACTCCTCATCCTGGGCGGTCAGGTCCCAGGCGGCCAGGACGCCCTGGACGGCGCCGGAGTCGCCGTAGGAGTGGACACAGCGCAGGCGCACCTGGACCTCGACCTCGAGGAGCTCCGCGCGATCCAAGGCCTGTCCCGCAGCGCCGCCGTAGGCGCGCATCAGGCCTCCGACGCCGAGCTTGACGCCGCCGAAGTACCGGACCACCGCGGCGACGGCGTTCGACACCTCGTGCCCCTCGATCTGCATCAGGATCGGGCGGCCGGCGGATCCGCTGGGCTCGCCGTCGTCGTTCGAGCGCGTGACGTCGCCGGCGGCGCCGAGGCGCCAGGCGAAGCACACGTGTCGGGCGTCCGAGAAGTCTGCTCGCACGGACTCCACGAAGCCGGACGCTTCCTCGGACGTGGCGGCCGGGGCGACGCAGGCGATGAAGCGCGATCCCTTGATCTTCTCTGGCTCGTAGCGCGAGGCCGCGGCCAGGGTCGTGAATCGCTCCGGCGCGGCGCTCATCGGTTGAAGAGGGGCTGCTCGTAGTGGACCTGGTCCAGGTAGAGCCCGGAGGCCGGCGCGGACCCAGGGGCTGCCTTGCGATCCCGGGCCGCGAGCACATCGAGCATGTCCTCGGCTCGCCGCTTGCCCTCGCCCACGCGGACCACGGCGCGGACCATGTTACGGACCATCTTGTAGAGGAAGCCGTCTGCCTCGAAGGACATCTCCACGAGGGGCCCCTCGGCGCCGAGGGTGCAGGTGCGCAGGTGCCGCACGCTGTTCTTGCGGTCGAAGCCGCCGCTGGAGGCGAAGGAGGAGAAGTCGTGCTCTCCCTCCAGAGCCCCGAGGGCGAAGGCCATGGCGTCCACGTCCAGCTTGCCGTGCACGTGCCATACCCGTCGCTCCAGCTCGAGCGGGAGCTCCTCCTCGTTCCAGAGGGCGAAGCGGTAGACCTTGCTCACGGAGTCCTTGCGGGCGTGGAATCCAGGGGGGACATGGCGGGCCTCCTCGACGATCACGTCGCCCTCCATCGCCTCGTTGAGGCGAGTGACGATCTCGTCCTCGCTGGCGGCGCCCGGGAGCTCCACCGTGGCGACCTGCCCGAGCGCGTGGGCCCCGCGGTCGGTCCGACCGGCGCCTTCGATCAGCGCGGGCGCGCCGAACGCGGAGGCGACCGCGTCCTCGACGGCGCCCTGGACCGTGCGCTTGCCCGGGTGACGCTGCCAACCGTTGAAGAAGCGGCCGTCGTAGGACAGCAGCAGCGCCGCGTGGACGGACTCGGCGGTCATCGGCCCTCGGGGAGCGGCTCGCGCAGGAAGAAGCCGCTGACGGACGCGCGGACGTTGGATCCCGCGGCCGGTCGGACGGGCGTGACCATGTGGGGTGCGCCGCCGAGGATCACGAGTCGATTGGGCCGCGGGAGGACGAACCGTCCCTCGCCATGCTCCATCAGGGCGGCGGAGTAACCCTCGTCGTCGAAGCGGTGCCCCATGATCGGGAGGTCGGCCGAGACGTCGGCGTCGGCCACCAGGAGCTCACCGCCCCAGTGGGCGTTCCAGTGGGGGTGGGCGTAGTAGATGTAGGCGCCCGAGTAGACCGCGCTGTCGTCGCCGTGCCAGGAGAGCCCGGCGCCGGCTGGGTAGACGTAGGGCCGCGCAGTGACGTGGGCCCAGTCCTCGCCCACGAGGGGGGTGAAGCCCGCCGCCTCGCCGAGGAGTGCCTCCACGACCCGGTCCAGGGCGGTGCCGCTCGGGTAGACGCCCTCCTTCGGCTGGTCGCCGTCGATCTCGGCGTCGCGCGCGGGGGTCACGATCTCGTCGCCGCCCAGCGGCACGCCGTCCCCGAGCTTCCAAGCACCGGCAGTGCGCGAGACCGGCGAGAGGTCGGCGAACTGGAAGTGGGTCCAGACCTCGGTCCATGCCTCCTCGTCGAGGAAGTCGTCGACGATCAGCACGCTCGGAGTCGGGTCAGCCATCGGTGCCTCAGAGGAGGTCGGGGAAGCGGCTCTGGTGGCGCCTGAAGAGACCCAAGCCCAGCCACATGATCATCACCGTGGCTGCGGTGAACTTGACGAGGTCGCCCGTGGCGGGCCACTCGCCGTACAGGGTCACCTGCCGGAACATGGCGATGAACCAGTGCATGGGGTTGATGTCCAGCAGCCACCAGAAGGGCGTCCGCTCCACCAGCGGGCCGGGGTAGAAGATCGGCGTGGCGAACATCCAGACCGTGGTGCCCACGCCGACGAGGTGGAAGGTGTCCCGCCAGTAGAGGTTGAGCGTCGCGAGGCCTGCGCCGAGGCCGGTGGTGAAGCCGATCAAGAGCAGGAGCAGGCCAGGGAGCGCGAGCAGGGAGACGCCCAGCGAGAGCGCGCGGCTCCGTCCGAGGGAATCGCTCGTGTAGGGGGCCGTGGACAGGCCGAGGTCTCGCACCTCGGTCGGAGGGAGCGCGTTGTCCTTGAGGACCAGGACCACCTGGCGCTGCCAGAGCTCCACCGTTGACTCGGCGATGAGCCGCACCTCGATCGTCTCGTCCCCCTCGGCCTCCGCGTCACGCAGCGGGATGATCGGGACGTAGATCCGCGAGCGGTCCGCGGGGAGCTCGACGATGTCGGTGGGGGCGGCGTAGTCGACGCCCCGCGTCGCGGTGCCTGAGAACTCGAGGCGGTAGCGGGTGGAGCTGTGCCAGGACCGTTCGGTGGAGACGAAGACCCGCGGGGGCGGCGTCGCGCCCTCAGCGCCCGGGTCGTAGCCCTCCCAGATCTCGGCGAAGGCATGCTCGCGTTCGATGGCCGCCTGGGGCGGGGAGAGGAAGCCGAACCAGACCACCGCGCCGAGCACGATGGGCAGCCCGATGCACATGTTGATCACCGCCGAAGTGGTGATGTAGGTCGGCAGGATCTGGGACGGGAACACGACCTTCTGGATGAGGTTCGAGTTATCCACCAGGCAGTTGGTGATCCGGCTCAACGACTCCGCGAAGGCGGTCCAGACGATGATGCCGGCGAGCATCACCAGGGAGACCTCGAGCGCCCCTTGCTCGTCGCCCCAGCGCGTGTTGAGGATCACGCGGAAGACGAACGTGAAGACCAGGAGGTTGATCACCGGGAACAGGATCGACCAGAAGAACCCCATGCTCGAGCCCACGTAGCGCGCCTTCAGATCCCGGGCGATGAGATCCTTGAGCAGCGCGCTGTGCTGCGCGATGGACTTGAGCAGGTAGAGCATGTGGGAGGCTGCGGAAGGGTACCCGGCGGGGGGGCACCGGGGGCCACCAGGGCACCGAGACCTCGCCCCACCCTGGGGCAGCCTCGATCGAGGCCGGTGGTGGGGCCACGGATGGGGTCCCATCCGCGCAAGGGGTCCGGCGGGGCGCGACCGCTCAGCGACTGGGGAAGTAGTCGAAGACCTCCACGGCCTTCCAGTTGTCCTTGAAGGCCTCGATCAGGGTCTGGTGGGTGGGATGGGGTCCGTAGGCCGCGTACGCCTCCGGGCTGTCGAACTCCACGTGGAGGCCCACGTGGAAGTCCTGCCGGTTCGCGCGGCCCTGCTGGCTCTCGTCGCGGATCCCCGCGGTCAAATGGAGGACCCCGGGGATGCTGCTCAGCGCCAAGCACGCCTGGGCCAGTGCCTCGCAGGCCTCTGGGGAGCCATCCTCGAGGATGAAGAACACGTCGTGGACGACCTGGGTCTGCTGGAGGTCCGCGCTGGAGTGTTGGGCGGGGCCCGGGCCGGCGCAGGCGGTGAGGAGCAGGAGGGTGGCGGGCAGGAGGCGGAGCATGGTTCTGGGTGGTGGAGAGGAGGTCTGGGTGGACCCCGAGTATGGGACCGCGCCGGCCGCAGACCAAAGGCGTCATGAGCGCGGCGCGCCGATCGCTCCTGCGATCGGCGCGCCGCCACCACTCCCCTCGCCTCCCAGGGGCGAGCTCACCTCGGTCAGGAGGCGAGCAGGGTCGGCGTCAGGGTCTCCCTGGCCGAGATGCCGAAGAGGCCCTCATGCACGTCCACGGTCACCGTCTGCCCCGGCCGGATGTCGTCCCGAAGGATCGCCTCGGCCAGCAGGTTCTGCACGTTGCGCTGGAGGGCGCGCTTGAGCGGCCGGGCGCCGAACTCGGGGTCGTAGCCCTCCTCGGCCAGGGCCTCGAGGGCGCCGTCAGTGAGGACGAGCTCGATGTCCCGGTCCGTGAGCTGGCGCGAGAGGCGCTGCACCTGCACATCCACGATGCTGCGGATCTGGTCCCTCTCAAGGGCCTTGAAGGTCAGCACCTCGTCGAGGCGGTTGATGAACTCGGGTCGGAAGTAGTCCTTCACCGCGCCCTCCCCCCGCAGGTTGCTCGTCATGAGGACCAGCGTCTGCGTGAAGTCCACGGTGCGACCCTGACCGTCCGTGAGGCGGCCGTCGTCGAGGACCTGCAGCAGCACGTTGAACACGTCGGGGTGGGCCTTCTCGACCTCGTCGAGCAGGATCACGCTGTGGGGCTTGCGCCGCACGGCCTCGGTGAGGACGCCGCCCTCGTCGTGGCCGACGTAGCCGGGAGGCGCGCCGATCATGCGGCTCACCGAGTGCTTCTCCATGAACTCGCTCATGTCGAGTCGGATCATGTTTCGCTCGTCGTCGAAGAGGAACTCCGCGACGGCCTTGGCCGTCTCCGTCTTGCCGACGCCGGTGGGCCCGAGCATCAGGAAGGCGCCCAGGGGACGCGTCTCTTCCACGAGCCCGGCGCGGGCGCGGCGCACCGCCTGGCTGATCGAGGCGAGGGCGTCGTCCTGGCCGACCACGCGGGCGCGCAGGCCGTCCTCCATCTGGAGCAGCTTCTGCCGCTCGGTCTCGAGCAGCTTGTCCGCAGGGATCCCTGTCCAGCGGGCGACGACCCTGGCAATCATCTCGTCATCCACCGCCTCGGGGAGCATGGCGCCCTCGGCCTGGACTCTGTCGAGCTCCTCCGAGGAGGCCTCGATGTCAGCCTCGGTCTCGGGGATCTCGCCGAAGCGCAGCTGGCCCACGCGCTCGAAGTCGCCGGCGCGCTCCTCGCGCTCGGCTTCGGCCCGCAGCTCCTCCAGGAGGGCCTTACCCGCTCGGATGGAGCGGATCAGGTCCTTCTCGGTGGTCCAGCGGGTCCGCAGGGCGCTGGCGCGCTCCTCGAGGTCCGCGAGCTCCTCCCCGATGAGCCCGATGCGGGCGGCGTTGCGCTCGGTGTCCTCGCCTGACGCGGCGGTGCGCTCGATCTCAAGCTGTCGCTGGCGTCGCTCGATCTCGTCGAGCTCTTGCGGCAGGGAGTCGATGGCCGTGCGCAGCTGCGCCGCGGCCTCGTCGACGCAGTCGATGGCCTTGTCGGGCATGAAGCGGTCGGTGATGTGGCGGTCCGCGAGACGTGAGGCCGCGACCAGGGCGCTGTCGAGGATCCGCACGCCGTGGTGCACCTCGTAGCGCTCCTTGAGGCCGCGCAGGATCGCGACGGTGTCGTCGACCGAGGGCTCGTCGACCGTCACTGGCATGAAGCGGCGCTCAAGGGCAGCGTCCTTCTCGATGTACTTGCGGTACTCGTCGAGGGTCGTCGCGCCCACGCACTTGAGCTCGCCTCGCGCGAGCGCGGGCTTGAGCATGTTGGCGGCGTCCACAGCGCCCTCCGAGCCACCTGCACCCACGAGGGTGTGGAGCTCGTCGATGAAGAGGACGATCTCGCCCTCTGCCTCCTTGATCTCCTCGAGGACCGCCTTGAGGCGCTCCTCGAACTCACCGCGGTACTTCGCGCCCGCCAGGAGCGCGCCCAGGTCGAGGGACATGACGCGCTTGTCCTTGAGCCCGTCGGGCACGTCGCCCACCGCGATGCGGTTGGCGAGCCCCTCGGCGATGGCCGTCTTGCCAACCCCGGGCTCGCCGATGAGCACAGGGTTGTTCTTGCGGCGCCGGGAGAGGACCTGGATCACGCGGCGGATCTCGCCGTCCCGGCCAATGACGGGGTCCAGCTTCTGGGCCTTCGCGTCGGCCGTGAGGTCGCGGGCGTACTTCTCCAGGGCCTCGAAGGTCGCCTCGGGGTCGGGGGAGGTGACCTTGCGGTTCCCGCGTACGTCCTCCAGGGCCGCCTCGATGCGATCGGGTCCCGCGTCGCGGCTGGTGAACAGGGCCGCGACCTCGGGGGATCCCTTCGCCGCCAGCGCGAGCAGCAGGTGCTCCGTGGAGACGTACTCATCGCCGCGCTGACCCGCGGCGGCGTTCGCCTCCGCGATCACCTCCGCGAGGGCGCGTGACCCCGCGACCTGGCCGCCGCTCATGCGGGGGAGCCGCTGGAGCTGTTCTTCGAGCTCTCTTTGGAGGGCGCGGGGGTCCACCCCGAGCTTGTCGAGGACCGCGGACGTGACCCCCTCGGGCTCCTCGAGGAGCGCCGAAGCCAGGTGCGCGGGGGTCAGCTCCGGGTGCCCGGAGCGAACGGCGAGCTCCTGTGCGGCTGCGAGCGCAGCCTGGGAGCGGTGGGTGTATTGAGCTTGCATGTTGGAGTACCTCTGCTCGGCCCGCAGAACGCGGACCGGACACTCCAGAAGGCAACGGGCATGCCATGCCCCCGATCGCGCTCTTTGCCCCCCCGGGGCAGCCTCAGGCCGGGTCAGGCTGCCCATTGACGCCCTTTTGGCATCCATGGGTGCCACTTTGGCGCGCCTAACTGTCAGGGGCGCCGACCCGAGAGGGCCTCGCTCAGGTGGGGATCAGCAGCCGCGCCAGGGTCAGAGACCGCTCCAAGGCGGTGCGCTGGCGGGTGTCGAGGCGCAGGAGGGGCGCTCGCACGTCGTTCCGCGCCGCCTCGAGGGCAGCGAGGGCACCCTTGATGGGCACGGGGTTGGTCGTGATGCGCAGGGCGTCGATGAGCGGCGCGAGCTTGCGTTCCAGCGCGTCGGCCTCCGGATCGTCCGCGCGGGTGGCCTCGATGAAGGACGCCACCTCGCCGGGCACCAGGTTGCCCACGACCGTGATGGCGCCCTGGGCGCCGTTGCGGATCATCGGGCCGATCATTCGATCTTCGCCGGCCAGCAGGGGGATCGAGAGCTCGGCCGCCAGGGTCCGGGCCCGGGTGGGGCGACCCCCGGCCTCGCAGTGCGCGGCGACCTCAGGGACCCTCTCGAGGATCTCCTTGAGCGCCTCGGGGTCGAGGTCTGTTCCCGTCCGCTCCGGTTCGTTGATCGTGATGAGCGGGAGATCGCTGGGGAGCGCATCGAGGATCTGGCGCAGGTGGGCAATGACCCCCTTGACGTCCGGCATGGCGAAGGGGGGAGCGCTCACGAGGAGGGCGTCGGCGCCCGCCAGGGCGGCGTTCCGTGCGACCCTGGCCGCTCGCTCCGAGCTGACCTCGGTCACGCCAAAGATCACGCGCAGCCGATAGTCCGAGCTCTCCTCCGCGCTGGCCACGGTGCGGGCCACGAGCTGGCCCACCTCATCGACCTCGAGGGACCAACCCTCACCCGTCGCGCCGCCGACCACGACCGCGGTCGTCCGTTGGCGAGCTTGATGCTGCACGAGTCGGTCCAGGGCCTCGAGGTCGATGACCCCGTCGCGGAAGGGCGTCGGCAGCGCTGTGATCGCGCCGCGCAGGTAGGCGAGGTCCTCCGAGCTCAACTTCGAGCTCCCTCGATGAGGCGCAGCATGTCCTTCACGCAGCGGTCCACGCCGTCGAAGAGCGAACGAGCGACCATGGCGAAGCCGATGTTCAGCTCCTCTATTCCCCCGATTGCGGCCACGGGGGCGGTGTTCTCGAAGTCGAGCCCGTGCCCTGCGTTGACCCTCAGCCCGAGCGAACGGGCGTAGCGCGACGCCTCCGCCAGCCGTGCGAGCTCAGCCTCTTGGACGGCGCCGCGGGCGTTGGCGTAGGCCCCGGTGTGCAGCTCGACGAAGGGAGCTCCCAGGGCGGCGGCCGCGTCGAGTTGCCTTGGGTCCGGGTCGATGAAGATCGACACGACCCCGCCGGCCTCGGTGAGGCGCGGGACGGCGTCCCTCAGGCGGGGCGTCTCCCGGATGACGTCAAGCCCGCCCTCCGTGGAGATCTCCAGGCGGTTCTCCGGGACGAGGCAGTAAGCCTCGGAGCCGCTCTTCTCGGCGATGGTGAGCATCGACTCATCGAGGCTGCACTCGAGGTTGAGCAGGGTCGTGACGGCCTCGCGTAGCCGGTGGATATCCGCATCCTGAACGTGGCGGCGGTCCTTGCGGAGGTGGCAGGTGATGCCGTGGGCTCCGGCGGTCTCACAGCGCAGCGCCCACTCGACCGGGTCAGGGAACGCCTCCCGGCGGGCCTGCCGGACGGTGGCCACGTGGTCGATGTTGACGTGGAGGCGGGGGATGGGGGCCGGAACGGAATTGCTCACCTACGAATCCTAGGTGCCGGGAGGGGCTGCTCCAACGGGGGGCCTGCTACTCTTCCGCTCGTGCGCATCATCACCGGAGAATTCAAGGGGAGGCGGCTTGCCGCGCCCCCGGGCGAGGACACCCGGCCCATGCTCGGCCGGGTGAAGGAGAACCTGTTCAACATCCTCGGAGACGAGATCGTGGACGCGGAGGTGCTCGACCTGTTCAGCGGCTCGGGGGGCCTCGGCCTGGAGGCGCTCTCCCGGGGGGCGCGTCGGGTCCGCTTCGTGGAGCAAGAGAGCTCGGCACGGAGGGTCCTCCGCAAGAACTGTGAGGCCTGCGGCGTCTCCGACGACCAGGTGGAGCATGCCCCCGGCGACGCGCTGATCGGGGACGCCTGGCGTCGCCCTGACGGCAGTCGGTGGGCGGATGTGGCCTTCCTGGACCCGCCCTATCCGATCTGGCGGGCTCCCGGGGACCGCGCGACCATGCTGGCCGTGGTCCGGGCCGTCCTCGCCGAGGCCGTGGTTCCCGGTGGGGTCCTCGTGCTTCACACCCACCCCAAGGACCTGCGACCCGAGGATCTGGGACTGTCGGACGAGGAGAAGCCGCGGGTCTACGGGAACTCGGGGCTCTGGTTCATGCGAGCTCCGGACCCTGAAGAATCGGACCCTGAAGAATCAGACTCTGAAGAATCGGACTCTGAAGAATCGGACTCTGAACAATCCGGCGCTGAAGAACCCAGCGCGTAGGGGACCCTTGGGGCAAGGGGCCCAACGCTGGGACCGCGAGCCTCCGTCAGGCGCCTGGCGTGCCTGACTCGGGGGTCCCGTCTGAGGAGACGGGGCGCCAGATCAGCGTCTCGAGCGAGAGGGTCTCCTCGTCAGACTCGTAGAGGAGCGACTCGTCGAAGTGCAGGCGAGCGGCCTCGCCGAAGGTGAGGCTGCGCGCAATCAGGCTCCCGAAGAGCTCGAAGTCAGCCGGCACGCTGATGGAAGCGTCGGGGGCGTAGATCGCCCCGTGGAGCACCGTGTTGGCGTTCAAGCTCACCGTAGCGGGGTCGGCGCCGCTGTCGGTGTCACCCCCGATGAAGAGCTGGAACTCGCGCGCGGACTCGCTGGTGGTCCGGACCGCCGAGTCGCCGCTGATGTCCCAGTCGCCCGCGGTGTAGATCTCGACGGGCCCGTTGGAGCTGTCGATGACCAGCGAGCTCCCCCCGCCGAGGGTGAAGCTCGACATGACGATCTGCGCGGGACCCTCGATGGTCAGCGTCGTACCGCCCTCCGCCGAGACCTCGTCGAAGCCGATGAGACCCGGCCCGATGGTGGAGTCCGCCGTGGCGTCCAGCGGACCGCTCGACGTGACCACGGGCGGCTCGATGGGCGGGAACGTCATGCCCTCGTCGAGGGAGCCTCGGTCGCCGGTGATGACCACATTGGCGCCGTTCTCGATGATCGAGCCCCCCTCTCCCGTGACCGCGTCCCCGTTGATGAGCGTGTTCCCGCCCAGCGTCACGTTGCCGTTGGCTCCCACGCCTCCGTTGCCACGGGAGGACTGGCTGGCGAAGGTGCCCAGCGTCGGGTCGTAGCTGTTCGTCACCGAGCCGTCGCCCAGGGAGAGGCCGTCCCTCGCGAAGGCCGCGTATTGGAAGAAGCCGTCCGGGGCCGTGGTGAAGACGCACTCCTGGCGCTTTCGCTCGTCGTCGCAGGCGCCGGTGGCGATGACCTGAAAGCGCCAGGCATCCAGCCGCGTCACCTCGGCCCAGTAGCTTGAGTTGGCGAGGGTCCTCGGGATCTGCTCGCTGCCGACGGTGACCGTGTCGCCTTCCTCAGGTGCCAGCAGCCGCGAGCGGAGGAGAATGAACGCCTCATCGATCCCGGACTCGGCCGCGAAGTAGGCCCGCTGCGCAGCGCCATCGGAGCGGCGACTGTTGGAGATCGAGAGGTCAACGCGGAGCATCGAGCTCCCCAGTCCTGCGAGGACCATCACGAAGATGATGACGGTCACGAGCACCGAGCCGGACCGGCTCGCTTCGCGTGATGTCGTCGGCGCATCGTGGTTCAGGGGGCGTGTTAGCTTCATCAGTTTCGCAGGAGGATCGAGCTCCGCAGGGTTCTCTGGATGGTCTCTTCGCGCCCGGGGGGTCGTTGTTCGAGGGTCACGGTGACCTCGAGAGCGGCGCCCATGCGTTCGATGGCGAAGCCTGACTCGTCCACCAGGCCGTCACCGTTGTCGTCAACGCCGTTGAAGACCTCTCCCTCCGCGTACTCCGCGAGGCCGCGGGCGAGGACGCGGCGGTGCTCGGTGGGGAGCCCCACATCCTCGATCAGCACGAGGATGCCCTCATCGATGAGCCCGTCACCGTCGTCATCGGCGCCGTTGTTGGCCTCCGTGGGGTCGATCTCGAAGCGCAGGGTCCGCGGCGCGGTCGTGATGGTGGTCTCGCCTTCCCAGCCCAAGGCGCGGACGTAGGTGAGCTCCGTTACCCGCTGGCCGGACTGGATCTCTGGCATGAGCGAGCCGGCCAGGGCGAGGGAGAGCTCGCTCCGGATGACGCTGCTGGTGAGCCCTGTTCGCAGCTCCATGGCGCTGACGGTCGTGCCGCGGCTGAAGGCGTTCTTGCTGCCGGACGCGAGGAGCCCGACGGAGGAGAGCAGCAGGGCGAGGACCGTGAGCGCGATCAGGACCTCGAGCAGGGTGAAGCCCCCGCGAACCCCGGAGAAGGACGTCTTCGGGAGGTGCTTCATCGAGGTGAGATCAGCGTGACGATCTCGTGCTGGACGGGTCGGCCCTTGTGCTGCCACTCGAGGCGGACGGCGATGGGGAGCAACAGGCCATAGGCCTGGGCCACCTCCGCCGAGACGCCGGCGCCAATGAGGGCGGGAGCAACGGAGAAGTCAGAGGACTGAAACTCGGGGTGCAGGGCGCCGGTGATGGGATCGATCGGGAAGATCACGCGCCCCACGAGGCCGTCGGGGTCGTTGGCCCGTGGCGAGAGCCCGTCGACCTCGAAGCCCGAGAGCAGGAAGCCCGCGAGGGGCTCGCCCGCAGGGTCATCAGCGGGGTCCTCGTTGTGGAGCGCGAAGAGGCTCTCACGGGGCTCGAAGGCGGCGAGTCGTGTGAGGGCCCGCTGGGCGGCCTCGCGCGCGACGGCCCCCTCCCGGTTGGCCCCGTTGAGATCGGCGGCGGCGGTAAAGAGCTGCAGGAAGCCGAGGGCGCCGATCATCAGGATCGAGGCTGCGATCACCATCTCGATGAGCGCGAAGCCGGCGCCGGACGGGCTGCGTTGGAGCGGACGCTCCAGGAGAGGAGGCATCGCTGAGGGCTGGTGAGACGAATCGCGCATGGTGGGGAGCGGGAGGGGACGGCCCGCATGGCCCCGTCATCGACCGATTCGAGACACCGCTCGGATCGTCCGTCGGCGATTCCTTAGCGTGTCACATTCGTAGACAGCCCCGCTCGTCCCTCGACCGGCACCTCTCCCGCCTCCTCGCGCTTCCCACCCCCGCAGCGTCCCGACATGATTCACCTGCTCTGCCTCGGCCTCCTCGCCCTCTCCCTCCAGGACGGAGCTGATCCCGAGGGATCGCCGGAAGGGCGAGACGAATACCTCGGTCGACGGATCGCGAGGACCATGCACTGGGCGGGCGCTCCCTGGCTCCTGCGAGAGACCCGGGAGGACGAAGAGAACGGTGCGGCGCTGCGCGCGTGGCTGGCGGCGGCGCCTGGGGATGCGATCTGTGATCTGGGGTGCGGCAACGGCTACCACACCCTGCCGCTGGCGCGGGATGTGGGCTCTGCGGGCCGGGTCTTCGCCGTCGACCTGCAGCCAGAGATGCTGATGCTCCTGCGGGAGCGGGCAGAGGACAAGGGCCTCGAGAACCTCGAGTACGTGGAGGCGACGGTGGATGACCCGCGGCTCCCGGAGGGCTCCTGCGACGTCGTGCTGATGGTGGACGTCTACCACGAGCTCTCGCACCCGGTGCGAGTGCTGGGCCACATCCGTAAGGCGCTGCGGCCGGGCGGTGAGGTGGTGCTCGTGGAGTTCCGCTCCGAGGACCGATCCGTCCCCATCAAGCTGCGGCACAAGATGAGCAAGGCCCAGGTCCTTCGCGAGATGGCGGCCGGCGGCTTCGAGCTCGCCCGCGAGACCGACGACCTGCCCTGGCAGCACGTGATGTCCTTCCGGGTGGCCGCGCCTGATCCACGGCTGGAGCCGCGGGTCCTCGCGCTGGGCTTCGCTGACGCCATGTCTCGACTGGACCCGCGTATCGTGGAGCCCTTCCTCGCGTCCTCCGTGGACGAGGGCGGAGGGGAGCGTCGCTCCGCCAAGAAGGTGGCGGTTGAGCTGGCGAGCACCATGCGCGGCAGCGGCGCGCCCTTCCCTGGCGCGGCCCGCGTGGAGCTCTCGAGCGGCCCGGATCGCTCCGTGCGCGCCCGCTTCACCTCGCCGTCGGGTTCCGGGCGGCTGATCGGTCGGGACGAGTGCCTGCTGTCGTTCGATGACGACGGCGTGTGGTCGGTGGAGGCTTGGCGACCGGCGACGGCGGACCGCCGCTCCCACGGCTCGCGGCGTCCGTTCGTCGCCATGCACACCGGGACGGGACCGGGCGCGCCCGCGGACCAGGCCCGCTTGACCCTCGAGCTCGGCTTTGACGGCATCGCCTGGGGGAGCGATCGCGTGGGCGAGGTCCGGGCCGCCGCGGAGGCGGCGGGGGGCGACCTGTGGAGTGCCTACCACGTGCTGGACCTGGCTGACCCCGAGGGCTCTGGCGTCGAGCAGCTGCGCGCTGCGATGACCGCGATGACGGGCGGGCCCGGGATGGTCTGGCTCGGGCTTCGGTCGAGCTTCCCCCGGGACTTCGAGTGGCCGACAGACCGCGAGGAGCGCGGCGTCGCCCTCGGCCTCCTCGCGGACCTCGCGGCGCTGGCCGAGTCCACCGGGGTGGAGCTCGCGCTCTACCCGCACGCGGGCTTCTGGATGGAGACCGACGAGGAGGCTCTCGCGCTGGCGGAGGAGCTCGACAGCCCGCAGGTGGGTGTCTGCTTCAACCTCTGTCACTTCCTCAGGGTCCAGGACGCGACGGACCCCGCCGCCGCCTTGCGTGGGGCGGGGGAGCGCCTGTTCGCGGTGACCGTCAACGGAGCCGACGTCGACGGGGAGAGCTGGGCGAAGCTGATCCAGCCTCTGGGTGCGGGGGATCACGATCTGGGTGGCTTGCTCCGCCTACTCGATGAGGTGGGCTTCGAGGGCCCCGTGGGCCTCCAGGCCTACGGGATCGGACTCCCAGCCCCGGTGCACCTGCGGGCGTCCATGGCGGCCTGGCAGGCCGCTCACGGGCGCTGAGCCAGGGACCTCAAGGAGCGGGGAGATCCTGTCGATGTCATCGCGTCGGGGCGCCGAGGGCTTGCTCGGACCCCGCGCCCATGCTCGACCTCCTCACCGTACCCCTCGCCGCTGCCATGCTGCTTCAGGCGCCGGCTCCCTCGGACCCGGCCTCTCTGGGTGGCTCGCCCACCGCGGTCGCAGAGGCGCCGACGGTCTCGGTGCTCGACCTGAGCCAGCGGCCAGAGCTTCGCCTCGGCGAACCCCAGCGAGTCCTGGCTCAGGTCTGCCGGGAGGTCGATGACTGGAGCGCCTTCTTGACTCGCTTCGACCCGGGAGCCTTCCGCGCCTTCGAGTTCTGGGCCGACGAGCAGTTCCTCTGGATCAAGCAGGAGTTTGACGCGCCCCAGGCGCGGCTCTTCGCGCGCCGCGGCTCGATGGCCGCTGCGGCCCTCGCCGCCGCGGGCTCCAACGATCGCCTGGAGCTCCAGGTCGTCGTTCGAGAGATGCACGCGGGCCGGGCGTGGATCGAGGTGACCGAGGCTCGCTGGTCCGAGCAGCAGACGCCAGCGGGGACCGTGCTCCACGCCATCCGTGCGCTGGAGCTGATGGAGAGGGACGGCTGGGAGCTCGCCAGCGGCCAATTCGACCGCGCCCTGGCACCGAACCTCCCGCCCCATGTGCGCGCCGAGCTCCTGCGCCTCAAGGCGGAGTGTGCGGCGGAGACCGAAGCGCTGGCCAAGCGCTGAGAGGCGGCTGCCAAGGTGCAGCGCCGAGCATCAACGCCGGAGGCCGGTGCTCATCCTGCGGGCCACAGCTGGGGGTTCGCCTCACTGGCGGCGAGGTCCCCGGGTGCCAGGCCGGGCAGCCACTTTCTCAGGTCGTCGTGCTGGTGGCTGTTGGACGGCGCGGCGACTCGCATCTCGCCGTCCATGTAGATGACCGTCATGACCTTGCGCTCCTTGGTGCTGCGATTGGGTGGCGCGCTGTGGTACGTCCACCCCAGGTGGAACGAGACGTCGCCCAGATCGAAGGGCTCCCGGCTGCGCATGTACCCGCCCTCGGCCAGGGCACGGTCGCAGCGGGCCTCGCTCTCGTCGGAGATCTCGATGTCGCGGCCCTCCTCGAGCCGGTGGCTGCCGCTGGCGAAGGTGAGCGGCCCCATGTCGTCGGGGACGTCGACCAGCGGGATCCAGGCCGTGACGCATCGGTCTGTGGCCATGGGCCAGTAGTACTGGTCCACGTGCCAGGGCGTGTGGCCGCCCTCTCCCTCGGTGGGGAGCTTGTAGAGGGCCTGATCATGATAGAGGCGGATCGTCGGCACGCGCAGCAAGGCCGCGGCCGCGGAGGCGAGCCGGCGAGAGAAGACGAGGCGACGGGCATCCTCTGAGCGCCGGTGCACGTCGCCGACCTGGATGAAGGCGCGGTCGTAGGTCGAGCGCGCCTCCCAGGGGACTCCGGCGGTCGGGTCGCCGCGGTGTACCGCCGCGGAGAGGCCTGGCTCGAGAACCTCGAGTTCCAGCGGATCGAGGAGCCGACGGAGGGTGATGTGTCCGTCCCGCTGGAACTGCTCCAGGAGGTCCGCAGTCGGCTCATGGGGGAAGCTCAGGTCCATGGCTCCTCAGGCTAGCAGGCAGGGCCTGCCGCCGCTCGGGGTCTCCAGCTCCTGGGGGTCCTCTGCTCTTCGGAGTCTCGGCTCCTTGGTGGCCTTCTGCCCCTTGGGGGTCTGCAGCTGATCAGGACTTGTCGCCGACGAGCGGCGTCCGGGGGCGGACAGGGGGGAGAGCGCCACCGGGGCCTCGCCCATGAGTCGGGGCCCGGACGTGGCGATGGTGGTTGCAACGGGCGGGGGGGCCGTGCGATCTTCATCTGGACGATGCTGGTTGAACTCACGCTGCAGGACCTCGCCCTCTTTGAACGGGCGGCGCTGGAATTTGGAACAGGGCTGA
Source organism: uncultured bacterium (assembly GCA_905480285.1). Lineage (GTDB taxonomy): Bacteria > Planctomycetota > UBA1135 > UBA1135 > Saltatorellus. Next base: position 10,962 of record CAJQPT010000050.1, on the reverse strand, counting down.
ACGCGGTGACGGGGGAGACCGGCGCGGGCAAGAGCCTCCTCGTCGACGCCCTCGAGCTGCTCCTGGGGCGCAGGGCACGGGCCTCCATGGTCCGCAAGGGAGCCGAGCGGGCTCGAGTGGAGGGCCGGTTTGTCCTCCCTCTCGATGACTACGGCGAGCTCGTGGGACGCTGGCTCGCGGAGCATCTCCCCGAGGCCCTGGAGGAGCGGGAGCAGGAGGACGAGCTGGAGCTCATCCTGACGCGGACCATCGGCCGCGACGGGCGCACACGGGCCCACGTCAATCACCGCCCCGTGACCCAGAAGCTGCTGCGCGGCCTCGCCGGGCAGCTGGTGGAGATCCACGGTCAGAACGAGCACCAGCGGCTGTTCGAGCCCGTGGAGCAGCTCCGCCTGGTGGACGCCTTTGGCGGGCTGCAGGACACCCTGGAGGGCTATCGGGAGCGGCGCGCTCGCTGGCTCGAGCTGGTGACCCAGCTCGAAGACCTCGAGGCGGGGGAGTCGGAGCGGCTTCAGCGCCTCGACCTCGTCCGGTTTCAGGTGGGCGAGCTCGAGGAGTCGAACCCCTCGGCCCTCGAGGCGGAGAACCTCCGCGCCGAGCGGAGCGTGCTGCGCCACGCCGCCGAGCTGGGAACGGAGCTTGGGTCCGCGCTTCACGGGCTCTCCGAGGCCGAGGACAGCGCGCTCGACCTGCTGCGCCGGGCGGAGCGCACCGTGACCGACTGGTCGAGCCGGGTGACCGACCTCGAGGAGCCCGCGGCGGGCTTCCGGGAGGCGTCTCTTCAGCTCGAGGAGGCGTGCCGTTCCCTGGGCGGCTTCCTCGACGGAGTAGACGCCGACCCCGCGCGCCTGCAGCACGTCGAGGATCGCCTGGGCCTGCTGGAGCGGCTGGAGCGCAAGTACGGCACCGACGTGGCGGGCCTCGAAGAGCGGCTGCAGTCCCTGCGGGACGAGCTGGACCTCATGGCGAACGGGTCGGTGGATCGCGAGGCCCTGGAGGTCGAGGTCGCTGCAGCCCGCGGGAGCCTGGCCGAGTCCTCGAGGCGATTGACGGCGGCGCGCGGCGCCCTCGGCGCCAAGCTTCAAGAGTCCGTCGAGGGCGGGCTCGGCGAGCTCGGCCTCGAGCGCGCGCGCTTCTCCATGGCGCTCGTTCCCCATGTCGCCGAAGCGGACGCTGACCCCGAGACGGATCGCCGCCGGTTCGGCGTCAGCGGCGCTGAGGCCGTGGAGCTCCTCCTCGCGGCGAATCCGGGCGAGGACCCGCAGCCCCTGCGCGCGGTCGCGTCCGGCGGCGAGGCGGCCAGGATCTTCCTCGCGCTCCGCGGCGCGCTGGCCGTCCGGCGCTCGACGCCGACGCTGATCTTCGACGAGGTGGACGCTGGTGTCGGGGGACGGCTCGGCCCGAAGGTCGCTGGCAACCTCGAGCGGCTCGGGGAGCACCACCAGGTCCTCTGCGTGACGCACCTGCCGGCGATCGCCGCGCGCGCGACCCGGCACCTCCAGGTCTCCAAGGAGGTGGACGGGGGCCGGACGCGGACGCGGATCCAGTGGCTCTCTGGCGAGGGCCGCGTGGCCGAGATTGCGGACATGATTGCCGGTGGGGCCGCAGAGCCCACGGCGCTCGCCGAGGCGCAGCGTCTTCTCGCGGACTGAGCTCCCTCAGGCTGAGGTCCGGCGGACGGACACCCTGCAGTTGGAAGCGTCGCAGGCGGGACCTGCGGCTTCCAGGGGTTGCGAACCGGTCTGCCCAGGTGGAGCCGGCGCGGAGCGGGCGCGGGGCCGGCGTGGAACTGGGGTTCTGTGGACCTGGCGCCCCCGAGGCCTGACCCCTGCGGCTAGGCTCTCGCGCTTGCCCCATGGTCATCGCCCGCCCTCTCCGACTCCAGCCGCATGCTGTCCCCAAGGTCTGGGGTGGCAGCGCGCTGCGCGACGTCCTCTGCGCAGAGGATGTGGCGGAGTCTGCGTGGCCCGAGTCCGAACCGGTGGGCGAGGTGCTCCTGGTCAGTGACCAGGACCGTCACGCCTCGGTGATCTCCTGCGGTCCGTTCGCGGGGCGTTCGCTCCGCGGGCTCATGCTCTCCGAGCGAGAGGCGCTGATGGGAGCGGTCACGCTCGATGGCGACGAGCAGTTCCCCCTCGTGCTGAAGCTCGTGGAGGCGCGCACCAACCTGTCGCTCCAGGTCCATCCGGACGAGACCGCCGCTCGCAAGCTGGGCGTGCAGCCCAAGAGCGAGTGCTGGTACCTGCTCGACGCTGATCCTGGAGCGGAGGTCTTCCTCGGCCTCGGCGACGGGGTGGACGCGACGTCCTTCGCCGTCGGCGCCTCAACGCCGGACGTGGTCGATCTCCTCGGCCGATATCCGATCCGAGCGGGAGACGGCGTCGACGTCTCACCCGGGGTGGTGCACGGGATGGGGGCCGGGCTGGTCCTGGCCGAGGTGCAGCTGAATTCGACCACCACCTACAGGATCTACGACTGGGATCGGGTCGGCCTCGACGGGCGTCCCCGGGAGACGCACCTGGACGAGGCCCTGCGCTCGATCGACTTCGGCGCGGCCCCACAGCCCCCGGGGCCGCTGAAGTTCCAGGGCTCAGGGGGAGCCGATTCGGTCAATCAGATCGCCCCCCTGCGCAGGGGCGAGCGCTTCGAAGTGGACATTCTGGACGTTCACGATCCGGAAGAGATGGCATCGGAGGGACGCCCGACGGCGATCCTCGTACTCTCTGGGTCGGGTCGCCTGGACGTCGACGGAGTCGACGACGAGGCGTTTCCCCTCACACGTGGGGGCACATGGGTGCTCCCTGCAGACCTTCCCAACGCGCGCATCGTCGACGCGGACGGGGAGCTACGGGTCCTCCGGGCCCGACCGACCATCAGGAACTGACCGCCGTGAGGCAGGACAGCTAGACATGAGAAGAGCGAGAAGAGCCCGACGTGGTTCGGGCGGCAGCGGTGCCAGAAGCGGCAGCGGCGCCAGAGGCGGCAGAGGCACCAGAAGCGCCAGGGGCGGACGGCCGCGCCTGAAGCAGGTCGGCGGCAAGCGACTCCCCGCTCGATCGTCCTCGGCGCGGGACGCGAAGCGCGACGCCGAGATGGTGCGCCTGAACAAGTTCCTCGCGGACAACGGGGTCGCCTCCCGTCGTCGAAGCGATGAGCTGATCCTCGGCGGCAAGGTGCTCGTGGATGGAGACATCGTCACCGAGCTCGGCACCAAGATCGACCCCCGCACCCAGGAGGTCGACGTCGACGGGGTCATCCTCAAGTCCGACCCTCGCGAGCGCCGCTACTACATCCTTCACAAGCCGGCCGGCGTGGTCTGCACCAGCGAGATCCGGGAGACCAAGCCGCGCGCCATCGACCTGATCACGGATCCGAAGAAGGGCCGCATCTTCACGGTGGGCCGCCTCGACGAGGAGTCGAAGGGGCTGCTGCTGCTCACCAGCGACGGTGAGTTCGCGGAGCGCATCGCGCACCCGCGCTTCGGTGTCCCCAAGACCTACCTCGTGCGTATCCCGGGGCAGATCACAGACGATGCCGTCCAGAAGATCCGCGAGGGCGTCTACCTCGCCGAGGGACGCACCGCGGGCGCCCGGGTGATCGTGAAGCGGCGGACCGCGAAAGGCTCCACCCTGGAGGTCACGATCCAGGAGGGGCGCAACCGAGAGGTGCGCCGCATCTTCGTGCGCGTCGGCTACAAGGTGACGTCGCTCACCCGGACCCAGATCGGACCCCTTGGCATCCGGGGCCTGCGCGAGGGCAAATGGCGCGCCCTCAGCCGCGAGGAGGTGGAGGCGCTCCTCGCGGAGCACGAGTCGCTGGAGGCCGGCGGGGCTCCGGAGGGGCTGCCCAGGACACCTGTGCGCCGCTCTTCGGGCGGCGCTGGTTTCGACCGTGGCTCGGGCGGGGGCTCAGGCGGGGGCTCAGGCGGGGGCTCTCGGCGCGGCTCCCAGCGCGGCTCTTCGGGCGGATCCACGCGCGGCGGCGCCTCGGCTCGTGGCGCGCGCTCCTCCCGGGGGGCGCGTGGAAGCGGCGGCAGCGCTCGCGGCTCACGCCGCCGCGGCGGTCGACGGCGCCGTTGAGAACCAGAACATCCATGACGAAGACTCTCCCCACCTACTGCGGCGCAACCGTGCACGAGCGAAGGCTCGACAACGGGATGCGCGTTCTGATCGCCGAGCGTCACCTCGACCCCGTCGTGGCGGTCATGGTCTGGTACGGCGTGGGGGCGCGGCACGAGACCGGTCCTGAGGCGGGCGTGAGCCACTTCCTCGAGCACATGATGTTCAAGGGCACGGAGGCGCACGGCAAGGGCGCCATCGACCTGGAGACCACGGTGTTGGGTGGGAGCAACAACGCCTTCACGACCCCGGACCACACCGCCTACTGGTTCGAGTTCGCCTCGGACCGTTGGGAGCGAGCGCTCGACCTCGAGGCCGATCGGATGCAGGGCCTGCTCCTCGATCCGGAGGAGTTCGCGGCGGAGAAGAAGGTCGTCCTGGAGGAGCTCTCCATGGGACTCGACGACCCCTGGCGCTCACTGAGTCGAAAGGTCTCGGAGGCGCTCTTCGGCGAGCACCCCTACGCCCGGCCCGTCATCGGGTATCGCGAGACCCTTGAGCCCATGACGGCCGACGATATGCGGGCGTACTACCTGCGTCACTATCGGCCTGGCAACGCGACGCTGGTGGTCGCTGGCGACGTCGAGCCGGAGGCGGCCCTGGCTGCCGTCGCGGCCCGCTTCGGCGCGATCGAGGACCAAGCCGCAGACGAGGCAGTTGGCGAAGGGCGGCCCGACCCCGCGCTCGAGGTCGAGCTGGACGGCGAGGAGAGGATCGAGACCACGTGGGACGACAACGCGTCGCGCATGATCGTGGCCTATCCGGGCGGGCCCTTCGGTTCCGACGTGGACTTCACCATGGACGTCGTGGTCTCCGTGCTCACGAGCGGGAAGCTCTCTCGGCTCTACCGCCGGCTCGTGATCGACGAGGGGCTCGCCACCAGCGTGTCCGCCAACAACGATGCGCGCGCCCGCGGCGGCGGCTTCTGGATCTATGCCGAGGCGGTCCATGGCGCCGACACGGAGCAGCTCGAGGCGGCGATCCATGAGGAGGTGGCGCGCCTCTGCGTGGAGCTCGTCGCAGAAGGCGAGATGACCCGCGCCCAGAAGCTCCTGGCTGCGAGCGAGGCCTTTGATTCGGAGACCGTGACGGACGTGGCCGAGACCCTGGGAGAGTACGCGACGGACCTCCGCTGGCAGGACGCCCTCGAGGTCGAGGCGCGGCGTGCATCGGTGAACGCCAGCTCGCTCATGGCCACCTGCGAGCGCCTCCTGCGCCCTGATCGGCGAGTGGTCGCCTGGTCCCGGCCGGCGCCGGCGGAGGTGACCGCATGAGCGCTCAGTCCAAGGCAGACGCCCCCAGGATCGAAGTGGAGAGGGAGCGGTTCGTCCTCGCCTGCGGGGCGGTGCTCCTCGTCCATCGTCGGCCGTCCTCGGCGGTGACAGCGGTGCGCGTCCATGTGCGGGGCGGTCCGGGGCTCGACCCTGCAGGCAAGGAGGGGGTGGTTCACCTCACCGGAGCCTTCGCGGATCAGGGCACGTCCGCGCGCACAGACCAGGACATCGCGGCGCTGCTTGAGCCCGAGGGAGGTGGCGTCAGCGGAGATGCCATGGGCCTCTCTGGAGCCGTGGCCGGGACGGCGTGGCGAGTCCTGATGGAAGTGCTGGGTGAGCTCGTCACGGACGCGGCTTACCCCGACGCCATGATCGAGCGACAGCTCCAGCGGATGAAGACGCGCCTCGAGGTGGAGGCGGATGACCCGCGGGCCCAGGGGGGGATCCTGTTCAAGCGCCTGGTGTACGGCGACCAGCACTTCCTGGGCCGCAACACCTACGGCGACTTCGAGTCGGTCTCGCGCATCACGGCCGCGGACCTCCGCGCTCATCGCGCGGCGAACTGGTGCGGCTCGCGGCTGGTGATCGCGGTCGTCGGTGACGTCGACCCGGACCAGGTCCGCGACCACGCGGAGCGGGCGTTTGGAGCCGTGCCCGTGGGGGCACCCCACGAGCGGACCAAGCCGTCATTCCCGCCCATCGAGCGCCGCACTGCGGCCTTTGAGCGTGACCGGCAGCAGGTTCACGTGCACCTGGGCCACCTCGGGATCGAGCGTGCGCACCCTGACTACGTGCCGCTGGCAGTCATGGATCACGTGCTCGGTACCGGGCCGGGGTTCACGAACCGAATCACACGGATCCTGCGGGACGAGCTTGGCCTCGCCTACACCGTGCATGCAGACATTCACGGGACCGCCGGAAAGCTGCCGGGCATGTTCCGCGCCTACATCGGAACGAGCCCGGAGCACGTGCACACGGCCCTGGACGGCTTCGCCACGGAGATGCGGCGCATCGGCCAAGAGCCCGTGCCCGAGGAGGAACTCTCGGTGGCCAAGAGCTACCTCGTGGGGTCCTTTGCCATGGGCTTCGAGCGCGCAGCGCGTCGCGCCCAGTACCTCGTGAGCGCCGAGATTCACGGCTTCCCGTCCGATCATCTGGAGCGCCTCCCCGCGGAGTTCGCTGCGGTCAACGTCGAGGATGTGCTGCGCGTGGCCGCCGAGCACCTCCACCCGGACGCCTGCGCCATCGCGGTCTCTGGCCCGGCTGTCGCACTCTAGGTCACGCCCATAGCCTCCAGGCCTCCCCGGGTCGGCGAGTCTGCTATCCGGGGACTATCTTGTTCTCTCCGCCGTCCCCTCCCCCCTCCCGGCCTCCGTCATGCGCAACTCCCTCCTTCTCGCCCTCGCCCTCAGCTCAAGCGCCGCGGCCCAGGTCGCCACCGAGGACTTCGAGGTCACCAACACGGACGATTGGGGCGTTGAGTTCAACCCCGCTCTGGTGGGCGTCCACATGACCACGGGCGGGAACCCCGGTGGCCGGATCGAGGTGACGGTGCAGAACTCTGCGTCCCAGCTGCCGGCGGCCATGGTGGTGCCGGGGGCGGTGAACCAGCCCTGGAAGGGCGACTTCCGCGGGCTGGGCGTGACGTCGTTCACCTTCGATCGTCAGGTGGAGGTGGGCTCCTCCAACTTCGGCACCCGCCCGTTCCTTGTGATCGCGAACGACGGTGGGACCCGGACGGACTTCGCTGACGATGCCTGGGCCTTCGTGTACACCGGCGACCTCTTCCAGTTCGGCTCCTCGCCGTGGACGACCGTCTCGACTCCCATTCCGAGCTCTTCGACCACCACGCCCGCTGGCTGGGACCTCGCTGCGCTGCCTGGCAGTCCCCTGGGCGGCCTCTCCGGAGACGCCCTTTGGAACGCGATCATCCAGGACGTGGATTACATTGGCATCGCCATGGACCGGCCCTTTGGCGGCGCGTTCTGGTTCGGCAACCACATCATCAGCTTCGACAACTTCATCCTCGACGGGGTGGGGTCGATCGGGACCCGGTACTGCAGCCCCGGCTCCGCGAACTCCACCGGCGCGCCGAGCAGCGTCGAGGTCACGGGGAGCGCCTCGGTCTCGCAGAACAACCTCGCTCTCGTCGCTGGTGACCTCCCCCTGAACGCCTTTGGGTTCTTCTTGACGAGCCAGGCCCAGGGCTTCGTCGCCAATCCTGGAGGGAGCCAGGGCAACCTCTGCCTCGGCGGCTCCATCGGTCGCTACGTGGGCCCGGGGCAGATCCTGAGCTCCGGGGCGGTGGGAGCCTTCACCCTGGCGCTCGACCTGACTCAGACCCCGACTCCCACGGGCCTTGTGGCCATCGCGGCGGGAGAGACCTGGAACTTCCAGGCCTGGCACCGGGACGCCGTCGGCGGCGTCGCGACCTCCAACTTCACGGACGGGATCTCGGTCCAGTTCCAGTGAGCCGCTGACCGCCAGGGCTCGCCCCTGGCCGGAACGAGCCTCGGACGCCGTCTGCTCCCCATGGGGCGGCGGCGTCCGTCTCGTTGGAGCGTGAGCCGCGCCTCAAGCGCCCCGCCGCCTGGGGGTGAGCGGCGAGGCGCCAGGGGGAAGAACTCAGGGGAGAGGCCCTGAGAGAGCGACCCGTCGCTCAAGGGGCGGCCTCGCTTCAGAGTCGTCGGCGTCGTCGGCGTCTTTGGGGTCGTTGGGGTCGTTGGGGTCGGTAGGGGCGTCAGACGCGGCGAGCGAGGGCTGTGTGACGACGCTCAACGTATGCGCGCGGACCTCCTTCACCGTCACAAACAAGAGGATCGACGGGGCGATCAAGAAGAGGAGTGAGCCGCGATAGCTGCGCAGGATCTTTCGGATTGGAGTCATGACGTCAGGGCCGCGCGGGAGGAGGTCGGCTGGGGGGAGATGGAGTCGCGGACTCGGCGGGTCGGGCCCCGGAGAGGAGCCGCGGAGAGGAGCCGCGGAGCCGAGTCGAGATCAGGCGGGAGAGCTGGACCGAGAGAGCCAGACCCGTCCGTTGACTGGCTCTCGCGTCGCCCGGCCGGACCCCCTTCGGGGTTCGAGGCGCCGTCGCGCCGGTCGATCACACATGTGTCGGCGTCGCGTGAACGCGACAGGGTTCGCTCGATTGTTCGACGCCTGCGTCGGTCGAAGCTCGGGGCTGCCCGCGATGGGGCATCGCCGATCTCCCCCCGGATTCCTGTCGCGTTCGGAGGGGTTCGGCGCACGTGCCCTTGTATGCGCGCCGCGCGGCGGTGCGCTCAGACTCAAGCCCTAACCCCTCTCCCCATGAAGACCCCCATTCATGTTGGCGCTGCGCTCGCCCTCACCTCTCTCGCGAGTGCGCAGCTCCAGCCGACCTTCACCGAGGCGCAGTTCCGCCTCGACCTCTCCCAGCAGCTGCGGCCCGGCGATGCTGTCCTTGAACTCAAGGCGGACAGGAGCCGCGGCGGACGGGTTCGACTCGAACTCGAGGACCGCAAGATGACCCTGTTCAGCGACGACGGCCGCGACATGGACGAGCGCGGCGGTGACGGCGTCTATACGGGCGTCGTCCGCGCCGATCTCCAGGAGGAGCGCGCGATTGCCCGAGACCTGCAACTCTCCGCCGAGCGCGGCGTGCTGATCCCGATCTTCGAGGGCCGCGAGCTCGTCGAGCGCGTGAATTCACGCACCCTCGTCAAGCGCCCGAGGCCCATGACGATCCCGATCATCACGACCAGCGCGAGCACGACCGTCGACCCCGATCATTCGCTCATGATCACGGACACGTCGGTCTTCGGCGACGTCGATCACAACCTCAATCCATGTACGGGCGTCGGGAACCCTGACGGGGCCTTCGCGTTCGCCCACGTCATGACCGAGCTAGCGGGGACCAACGATCCCTCCGTATTTGCCATGGACTGGCTCTCCCACTGGGGTACGGCGCAGAACATCAACGGAGATGTTGCGCCCGCTCGCTTGGATACCATGAACAGGATCTTGGACGCTTGGGATCCACTGGGGACCGGCGTGTTGGACATGGCTCAGGCGCCCTTCCACCCCATCGCGGTGGTGCTGCGCTTGGACCTGAGGGAGACCAACGGCTATGGCAGCGGCTCGGCGGGCGAGGCGCGCATTGTCTACAGCTTCGTGGACGCGAGCTGCGACGCCAGTCAAGAGGGGTTCCTCGCCATCTTCGAGTACGCCATCAACAAGACGGGTTGCAACGTGCGGCAGTGGGGCCAGGACTGGGCCGACCTGAGTGACCTCCCGGTTGGCAGCCTGGCTTACAACGATGCCCTCGCGGACCTCACCACTCAATTCACTGACCTCACGAGCAACCCGAATGCCAACCGGCTGGGGCAGCTCCGGACCAACGATTTCTTGCCGGGCTTCGCCAGCGGTTTGGACTGGCAGCTCCGTGAGTTCCGCTTGGATAGCGCTGGTTTCCTTACGCAGGAGACGGTCTCAATCACGCCGCCCGACACCCTGGACGGCAGCGTCGTGGTCAAGGACATCATGGATGGCAACGACCCCCTCGGGTTGATCATGGCAAGCATCGAAGGGGCAGCCAGTGACATCCCTGTGCTGGCCTTTCCGCCGCTGGAGCTCTTCTTCTGGGAGGGTGATGGGACCTCCGCGACGGAGGACCGCCATCAGTTCTCACTCAATACCTGCAACGGTTGCCACGGCGGTGAGACAGAGACGGACTTCGTCCACATCAAGTGGACGGTCCCTGGGGTGCCCCCGGTGCTCTCGGGATTCCTGACCGGAAACTCCGTGCTCGACCCCGCTGGTTCTGGCGTGGTTCGAGACTTCGATGACATCGAACGCCGCCGGCAGGACCTTCAGGACCTCATCGACGGCTCGTGCTTCGGTGGGATCCTCCACGCGGAGGAGATCCGAAGCCACTAGGCGGAACGAGCAGGGCCCCGCGAGTCGATGACTCGCGGGGCCCTGCGAACGCCGAGCTCGCTCCTCAGTGGTTCAGCTTGACGCCGTTGGTGATGTTCCAGCTGGCGCCGCAGGGGCCGCCTAGGTCGCGATAGACGAGCTGGAAGAATGAGGACTGTCCCGCGAACGGCGCGGCAGAACCCAGCTCCGCGAGGATGCCGGGATCGGTCAAAAGCGTGCCGTCCCAGGAGGTGCTCATCAGGCTGCCGACCATGTTGAGTGAGCCCCCAAGGAACAGCAGCCCGTTCCCGATGGTCGCGGGCGCGGGCGCCGTCGCGTCCGAGTGGTAGAGCACCGCGAGCTGGGATGCCGGCAGGTTCGTGCCGGAGAACCGGAAGCCGTCCAGAGCGTCCACCGGCCCCAGGCAGTGGAGGCCCCCGCCGACCCCGGTGTTGTTCTCGCAGCCCGCCCAGAAGTCCAGGTTGGCGCAGATCGGCGAGGACCCGTCGGGGCAGGACCCGAAGTCGCCGCCCTCGTACTGGCACTCGTTGGGGATGCCGTCGTGGTTGGTGTCGAAGCTGCCTCCGTGGACGATGTCGAGGCGGTCGTCCACGTTGTTATCGTTGCAGTCGGGGAAGTCGTACTTGTCCACGGTGGCCGCGTCGAGCTCGTCG
>CAJQPT010000049.1 GCA_905480285.1 uncultured bacterium | reverse complement strand
CGCCGGGGGTCTACACGGTCATCGCCGGGGACCTCTTGAAGGTCCGCGTCCCCCCCTCCATGGCGACCTCGGTGGCCGAGGGGCTCCCGCAGACCAGCGTCGAGCACTACGCCCGGGTGGCGAGCACGGGCTCCATCGAGGTGCCTCTCGCGGGCACCGTGGAGGTCGCGGGCCTCACGGTCCAGGAGATCGAAGCCTCCATCGCCGACAGCGTCTTCCCCGAGCTCCTGAGCGAGCGCCCCTCCATCGTCGTGACGGTGGAGGAGCCCAACACGATCGCGGTCACCGTCTACGGCGCCGTCGGCACCGCCGGGGTCCACGAGCTCCGAAGCGACCAGATGACCCTCTCGGCTGCCCTCTCCGCGGCGGGCGGCATCGTCCAATCGGGCCAGTTGATCCTCGGTGCCCGCCGGATCGTCGTCTACAGCCCTGGCGGCGACGGGGCTCCTACGATCCGAGCCCTCCCGGTCCGGGGTCTGAACGTCCCCTTCTACGACATGCCCCTGAAGGGCGGCGAGCGCATCGAAGTCGAGCGCTACGAGCCGGATCGCTTCACCGTCGTGGGTCTGGTCAAGAGCGCCGGCGCCCTCGAGTACCCTCCGGAGACCGAGTTCAACCTGATGCAGGCCATCGCCATGGCCGGCGGCGTGGACCCCATCTCCGACCCGCCCTACGCGACGGTCTTCCGCAAGGATCTGGAGACCGGAGAGATCCTCCCTGCCACCTTCCCCATCAAGGGCAACGGCCTCGTCGATTCCTCCGCCCTCGAGATCAAGCCCGGCGACGTGATCTACATCGGCCACTCCGCCGGCTCCTGGACCCGCGCCTTCGCCGCCGAGGTCTTCCAGATCAACATCGGCTTCTTCATCGACCCGAAGAGTATCTGAGCCCGGAACGGCCGTCAGCTTGGACGGCCAGCGCTTCCAGCCGGCTTCCTGCCAATTCCTGCCAGCTGCTCACCGCGGCTCGCCCCCACTTGCGAATCTCTGTCATCACCGCGGTCTACAACCGCGCCGCGACCGTCCGCGAGGCCATCGCCAGCGTCCAGGCGCAGCGAGACGCCGAGGTGGAGCACGTCCTCATCGACGGCGCCTCCACGGACGGGAGCCTCGCCATCATGGAGGAGATGCGCGACGGTCGGACCGTGCTGGTCAGCGAACCGGATGAGGGCATCTACGACGCCCTCTCCAAGGGCTTCGAGCGGGCCACGGGGGATGCACTGGGCCTCATGCACTCCGACGACCTGTTCGCGGACGACGAGGTGCTGAGCTCGGTCACCGAGGCCTTCGCGGACCCCTCCGTGGACGCGGTCCACGGTGACCTCCAGTACGTGGCCCAGGACGATCCCGGGCGGGTGATCCGCCACTGGCGGTCCGGACCGTTCCACCCGCGGCGCCTCAAGCGCGGGTGGATGCCGCCGCACCCCACCCTCTACCTGCGCCGCTCCGTCCTCGAGGCGCACGGGAGCTTCGATACGACCTACCGCATCGCCGCGGACTACGACGCCATCCTGCGCTACTTCGGCAGCCCCGGATTCAAGGCGGCCTACGTCCCGCGGGTCCTGGTGAAGATGCGCGTCGGCGGTGAGAGCAACCAGTCCCTGCGCAAGATCCTCCTCAAGAGCCGGGAGGACTACCGCGCCCTGCGCCGCTCCGGCGTGGGAGGCCTCGGGACCCTCGCCTGCAAGAACCTCAGCAAGATCGGGCAGTTCATCGGCAAGCCCTAGACTCAGTCACATGGCGAAGAAGGCACTCATCACCGGGATCACTGGACAGGACGGCTCGTACCTCGCGGAGCTGCTCCTCGAGAAGGGCTACGAGGTCCACGGCATCAAGCGCCGGGCGTCGTCGTTCAACACCCAGCGCATCGACCACATCTATCAGGACCCGCACACGCCGGACCCCAAGCTCACCCTCCACTACGGGGACCTCTCGGATTCCTCCAACCTGACGCGGATCCTGCGGGAGGTGGAGCCGGACGAGGTCTACAACCTCGCCGCCCAGTCCCACGTGGCGGTGAGCTTCGAGGCCCCCGAGTACACGGCGGACGTGGACGCCCTCGGCACCCTCCGGCTCCTGGAGGCGATCCGGTTCCTCGGGCTCGAGCAGACCACCCGCTTCTACCAGGCCTCCACCAGCGAGCTCTACGGCCTGGTGCAGGAGATCCCCCAGCGGGAGACCACGCCCTTCCACCCGCGCAGCCCCTACGCGGTCGCCAAGCTCTACGCCTACTGGATCGCGGTCAACTACCGCGAGGCCTACGGGATGTACGCGTGCAACGGCATCCTCTTCAACCACGAGAGCCCGCGCCAGGGCGAGACGTTCGTGACGCGCAAGATCACCCGGGCCCTGGCCAACATCGCCCAGGGCCTCGAGCAGTGCCTGCACCTCGGGAACATCTCGGCGCTCCGGGACTGGGGCCACGCCAAGGACTACGTGCGGATGCAGTGGATGATGCTGCAGCAGGAGGAACCGGAGGACTTCGTGATCGCCACGGGCGTCCAGTACTCGGTCCGGGAATTCGTCCGCTGGTCCGCTGCCGAGCTGGGCATCGAGCTCGAGTTCGAGGGCGAGGGGGTCGACGAGATCGGTCGCGTCGCCGCCGTCTCCGGTGACGCGGCGCCCTCGGTCCAGGCCGGGGACATCATCGTCCGGGTCGACCCGCGCTACTTCCGTCCGGCCGAGGTCGAGACGCTCCTGGGCGACCCCTCCAAGGCGAAGGAGAAGCTCGGGTGGGTGCCCGAGATCACCACCCAGGAGATGTGCGCCGAGATGGTGGCCGAGGACCTCAAGACCGCCCGCCGCCACGCGCTGCTCCGCCAGCACGGGCTCGACGTCCCCGTCTCGCTGGAGTCCTGAGGCCATGCGGATCTTCATCGCAGGCCATCGGGGCATGGCGGGGAGCGCCATCCGGCGGCACCTCGAGGAGCTGGGGGGGCACGAGCTCCTCGTGCGCACCCGGGATCAGCTGGACCTTACCGATCAGCGGGAGGTCCAGGAGTTCATGG
>CAJQPT010000048.1 GCA_905480285.1 uncultured bacterium | reverse complement strand
TCCCCTCCAGTCCCCCTCAGTCGCCCTCAAGTCCCCTGCAAGTCCCTCGCAAGTCCCCTTCAAGTCCCCTTCAAGTCCCTCCAAGTCCCCGTCAAGTCCTTTGCAAGTCCTGTGCAATCTTCCCTTGCAGCCCCCCTAAATTCTCTTCAGTCCCTTGAGATCCCTATTTCAACGGTTGAAGTAGGGATCTCAGATTCTCAATTGGGACTAGTTCATTGAGGTGAAGGGAAGCCAGACGAGGAGGGGGGCGAGCAGAAGAAGGAGGACGTATCGGAACCGGTCGACAGTGGCGAGCTCCTCAGGATTAAGACCAGCAGGTCACTGCAGCTCGACGATCTCCTCAGCAAGATATACAGCACACTCGCGGCAGTAAAGGAGAAGCTGACACTGTCCGTCGCCGACGACGGACAAGACATGGAGAAGATATTTGCCCGCTGGCCTTCGCTCAAGGAAATGCACAAGTTGCTGCAGCTGCGTGTGCAACTGCTCGAGTCCGTTTGTCCAATGGCACGGGACAGGAAGGAGTTGGAGGTGCTGGGGGGGAAGCCAGGGGTTCACCCGGACAAGGTCCCTACGAAGAGCGACGTGGTGAAAGGAGCTGAGGAGGCGAGCATGTCGATCACCAATGTTTTCCACAACATGGACGGTCTCAAGACTTGGGATGAGCTGGAGACAGAAGAAAAGAAGCTGGGCTTACAGCCGGTCATCAGCACAAAGCAGGATTTGGAATCCGCGAAGAAGCGGCTGGCGGGCTACCAGGAACCCATCAAAGCCCTGATGGAGAGCACGCGGAATCAGGGAAGCCGCTTCAGCTCGGCAAGGTTGCAAGTGTCGAAGCAGTACTCAAAAGCCACAGGGGCTGATACCGCTGGCAGTGCTGGGCCGGCACCAACATCCAAGAAGCCGGCAAAAAGTGGGGATGGGATGTTGGCAAAAATCCCAAGCGATTTTGAGGTGAAGATCGCCACGGTGGATTACAAGGATGGGTCTTTCAGACGGAAGATGGACGAATGCTTGTTCCAAGGCAAGCCTTGTGTGGTGATCAATGCCCCGCAGGCACACGAACTCCAGCAGAGCGAGCTGCGCCTACACCTGCTGGTCTTCAAGGCCACGGCCACGGCCAAGAATGAAACTTTCCTGCGTGATGGGCATGTTGCGGTACCCCTGGGTGGCGGGATTTCTGGCAAGAAGAAGATGCGGAAAGATTTGGTATCCAAGCTGATGGGGGCAGGGGCTGCGCTCGAACTTGCGAGCAGTGCGCCGGGTGACGACGAGAAACTTGCGAAGACAGAACCGGCCGAGATTAACGAGTGGTTTGCGAGCGCGTCCAAAGAACTCAACGACACCACGACCACCGAGTTCCTTCAGATGGGGGCAGCACACCTCCTCATGAGCGGAAAGGTGCAGATTGTCTTGACAGACTTCATGGGGCTCAGCAAGTTCGCTGCCATGGCAGACTCGGCGAACACCAGCGGTCTTTCAGACGGAGCTGGCGAGAACGATGTGCCCAGAATGCACCCGACCAAAGTCGTCGAGTTCTGTAAGGAGAACCTCGTCAGCAACGAAATCCTAAAAGAATGCGGGGCGTTTGGCATCCGCTTTCACACGGCCACCCTCCTTCCGAATCACCTTCTGATAGTGCCACCAGGCTTCGTGAAAAACCAGCGTGTCGAGTCAGGCAAGGGGACGGCCATGATGATGTCAACACCGATTTTGACGAAGTGGTGCGCGGCAAGGGCATCAGAATATGCTTTCGTGCGGTCGTCGGTCGCCAACTTTGTGAAGCCACCGCCAGAGCACCCAGTGTTTCGACTCATGACACTGGTTTCGGCGACCCTGCTGGCTTACAGCCGTTCGCAGCCGTCGCCGCCGCCAACCGCAGAGCCAAGCGAGCCACCAACGACGCCGACAAAGGACCACGGCACCCGCGGCGACACTCCGACCCCGCCAAAGGAGGAGAAGGGGCCTGATCTCGAGCACGAGGCGGAGAACAAGGAGGCTTCCAGCCGGACCTTAGAGCAGAAGGTGTCTCAATACCTCCGGGCTTCTAGCCTGTCGAGGGAGGTCGCGGTCAAAGCGCTTCGTGATATCGTGGCGTCCTTTCCCAAGACGCCGGACACAGCTCGGTTCACCGCCGAGGCCCGTCTACAGTTCCAGACAGAAACGGGCAAACAGGGCCGTCCGTTGGTGGTTTTGTTGTGTTTTGAAAGTGACATTTATAAAAACATTTAAGGATCCCCTATAGAATCCGTTATGCAATGCCCTACAGAACCCATTATAGAATCCATCATACAACTCACACAAAATTCCAAAATAATCCCCGAATGCATCCCCTACGGTCCGGCTGGAAGCCTCCGATCAAGGAGTGCCAGAATGTTGCAGGCGATTGTTCTTAGACTTACGCAATTTTGGCCGGGGACTTCTGTCAACATCTATGTCTAAGCCTTTTAGGGATGGGACAACATGGGAAACTGTAGGCTTTTGAAATTTCAAGTGCATTATCAAATAGCTGCAGGATATGATGAAGTCGAGTTACTTCATCAGCCAGTCGGAACTGGTGATGCTGTTAACGGCGCTGGGTGTGGCGGAGGACGTGGTGCTCTACCAAGGCCGGGTGGACCCCTCACTGGCGATGAGGTGGTTCCAGGACGGACGTCCTCGCGCAGCGATCTACTTCGCCAGCAAGCACTTCGTGCCCATATTCAACCTCAATGTCGAGAATATGATGGAGATTTTGGGCTCGCTGCAAATAGAACAGACGAAGCAATCAACCGGCTTGGCAGGCCAGAAGATGCTTCCGAACGCCTACTGTGCAGAAAACCTGGCACAGGGCGACTGCGGGCCGGACAGTGTTCGCATGATCGTAAAGGTCCTGCGAGCACTGGACAAGGAGGCTTACAGCCGGGCAGGGGGGGAGGAGAAGAGCGAGGCGGAGAAGGAGGCTTACAGCCGGCCAGAGGGGGAGGAGAAGAGCGAGGCGGAGAAGCAGACAGAGGAGGAGAAGAAGGCAGCGGAGGACAAGGAGGCTTTCAGCCGGACAGAGGGGGAGAAGACGAGCCAGGCGGAGAAGCAGACAGAGGAGGAGAAGAAAGAGGAAGAAGGAGAAGCAAAGAAGGCCGACAGCCGGTCAGAGGAAGAGATGAAGGAGGACGACAAGCCTTCGGACAAGGCTGACAGCCGGCGAGGGGACGACAAGAAGGACGAGAAGAGCGACGTGCCGGAGAAGCAGGCTTTAGAGAAGAAGATCGGGGCGGCGAAGCAGGCAGAGGAGGAGAGGAAAGAGGAAACAGAAGCAAAGACGGCTGACAGCCGGCCAGAGGAGGAGAAGCAGGAGGCTGAGGACAAGGAGGCTGACAGCCGGACAGGGGAGGAGAAGAAGAGCGAGGCGGAGGACAAGGAGGCTGACAGCCGGACAGGGGAGGAGAAGAAGAGCGAGGCGGAGAAGCAGACAGAGGAGAAGAAGAACGAGGAAGAAGAAGCAAAGAACGCTGACAGCCGGCCAGAGCACGAGAAGAAGGAAGAAGACAAGGTGGCTGACAGCCGGACAGGGGAGGAGAAGAAGAGCGAGACGGAGGACAAGGAGGCTCACAGCCGGCCAGAGGAGAAGAAGAGCGAGGCGGAGAAGCAGACAGAGGAGGAGAAGAAGGCAGCGGAGGACAAGGAGGCTTTCAGCCGGCCAGAGGGGCCCTGGGGGAAGCTCTGGGGGAAGAAGAAGAGCGAGGCGGAGAAGCAGACAGAGGAGGAGAAGAAAGAGGAAGAAGGAGAAGCAAAGAAGGCCGACAG
>CAJQPT010000047.1 GCA_905480285.1 uncultured bacterium | reverse complement strand
CTCACCTGTGGAACGACGGCGAGCGCGCCCCCATCACGGGCGCCGAGCACTTCAAGGCACACCAGAAGCTCCAGGAACCCCTCGCCAGCGCCGAGGAGTACTACGCGCGCTTCGGCGGCGACGGCCCGGACGGCGGCGCCCGACGCTACGCCCCGCAGCTCATCGCCGACGACATGATCGACTGGCTCGACGGCGCTGCCCAGGAGGATGAGCCCTTCTTCCTCTACTATGCGTCGGTCATCCCCCACCTCGCCCTGCAGGTGCCCCGCGAGTACGTGGAGCGCTACCCCGCCGAGTGGGACGAAGAGCCGTACCTGGGGCAGCAGTCCTACCTGCCCCACCCCAGCCCGCGCCGCGCCTACGCGGGGATGATCAGCTTCCTCGACGATCAGGTCGGCCGGATCCTCGACACCCTCGAGGCCCGCGGCGTGGCAGACAACACAGTGGTGCTGTTCACCAGCGACAACGGCGCCACCTACGTGGGCGGCGTGGACACGGAGTTCTTCAACAGCCATGACCAGCGCCGCGGCCACAAGGGGCAGCTCTTTGAGGGCGGCGTGCGCGTCCCGTTCCTCGCGAGCTGGCCCGGACACTTTCCTGAGGGCGCCGTGTCCGACCACGTGGTTTCCACCGTCGACGTGACGGCCACGGTGCTCGATCTCGTGGGGGCGCCCGCCGCGACCGACCCACATGTGGCCACGGACAGCGTGTCCTTCGCCGCCGCCGCTCGAGGCGAACTCGACGCCCCTGCGCGGCCGTATCTGTACTGGGAGTACCGCCCCGCCGGCGCCCAGGCGGTCCGCCAGGGGGACTGGAAGCTGGTGCGCACCGGGCTGAAGAAGGGCGCCCCTCTGCTCGCGCTCTACGACCTGTCCGCAGACCCCACCGAATCCGTGGACCTCTCGGCCCGACAGCCCGAGGTGGTCGCCACGCTCGAGGCCCTCATGGATAGGTCGCACCAGCCCTCCGAGGGCTTCCCCCTGCCCACCGTCGACGGCGACGCCGCTGAGATCATGAAGCGCAAGACCCGCCCCTAGCCCAGCGATGGAACCGGCAGGCCCACCTCAGGGGTCCTGCCCTCTCTCCCTCCACCGCCTGGAAGGACACCTAGCAGCTCGAGTCCTCTCGCTTCGACGTGTGCCTCTTGGTCCCCAAGGCCCCTCGATCTGGAACAGGATCCGAGTCCTGTGCTTTGATGCCTGAGAGATGACCCGGCAAGAGCTAGACCGCCGCATCGGCGTCATCCGGCAGACGGTCAACGCCTTCGGGGGCAGCGAGGAGGCCCCGGCGCAGCAGGTCGTCTTCCGATTCGCACCGATCACTCGCGCGCCCCCAAGGGGAGGTCTTCGAATACCTGCTTGAGGTTGAAGCCATGCTCCACGCACCCGCTCCCCAGGGTTGATATCTCCTGCCGCCGCCTCCCACCACCCGCCTCATAGACGCACATGAAGTCACTCTCCGTCCTGCTCGTCGCGATCTCCGCGATGCAGGCGTCCGCCGCCGCCATCGGCGTGGGCGCAGCACTGCCCCTGCCGAGGTGCGCCGCCCAGACGCTGCTGGGCGTTGGCCCGGAGCACCGAGAGGCCGCAGACGACAGGTTGGAGAATGAGCCAGACAGGGAACCAGCGGAAGAGGCCGTCGAGCACGCCAAGGCCTCTGAGAAGCGTCTCCACCGCCTCGCCATGGAGACCCTTCCGCCCATCGGCTGGCGGACCCTCAAGGCGCGCCGGGCGCTCCTGCTGGGCTCCAGGGCGTGCGGGTCCCTGAAGAGCGCCGCTCGTGACGCCGACGCCACCCTGGACTGGCTCGACGCGACCTTCGGAGCCCTGAGAACCGTCCCCTACACCCGCGCGCCGATCCTCCGGATCTTTGAAACGCCCGACGCTCTCTCCGCATACGAGCCCGCGGGAGGCACCGACCTCGCCGAGCTCGAGCAACTCGCGTGCATGTCCCCTGACCTCCCAGAGCTCTTCCCCCTGACCGTCAACGGCGAGCTCTTGTCCTACTGGCTCGACGAGCACTGCCCGGACCTCATGTTGGGCTTACCAGGCGAACTGAACCTCGGCCTCCGGAGTTGGGTCATGCAGTCGCGGTTCAGGGGCCGCGGCGTCACGCCGGCCCCCGAGGATATCTTCGTGGACTCCGCGAAGGCCTCCATCCAGCAGGGTGAAGCTCTCGACCTGCGCGCCGCGCTGACGGTCACCCGCATCCCGGCCGTCAGCCCCACTCTTGATGCGGAGGACCCCATCGTCCCTGGAGCCCTCGGCTTCCTCCTGATCGATCACTTCCTGGCGCCAAGGTCGAAGGCGTCGGACGAGGTCCGCGGGACGTTCTTCCGGTTCCTCTTGGCGATCCGCAACGGCCAGGCGGAGGCCGAGGCGTCTGCGGGTGCAACGGGCCCCTTCCCGACCACCGGGGAGGACCTGCAGGCGGAGCAACAACGGGTGACGACGGCGGCCTTCGAGGCCACGTTCGGAGTCATGGACGAGAAGACCTGGGCCTCCTTCGAACAGCGCTTTCGCAAGGAGTACCGGTTGCGCTGACCCCGACCGCCTCGTGCATCCATCCGCCAGTGCAGCCCTCCGCCGATTGAAGGCTGTCGCTATTCGGACACGGTCGCCACTGGGACGCTGTCGCCGCTGGGAGACTGTCGCCGCTGGGGCACTGTCGCGACCTGGATACTGTCGCGCCCCATCCGGAGACTCCTGAGCGGTCACGGAGAGCCTCCACAACGAGGGCGATTCGATGGGCCTGGCGGAGCGACGGTGATCCGTAGACGCGACGCGTTGAAACGGGGCTTCGCGGGTCAGAGGAACGGCGGCCGAGACTTGAGATGGACGCAACGACGGCCCCGGCGGACCTGACGCCCCATCGCGCGCCAGGGCGCCAAGAGCCAAGGCGACGAGCCTCGGCATCTCAGATCGCGCACGTCACCAGTGAAGCCTCAGCCGCCTCTTGGCATGGACTTGCGAACCGGGATACCGTTCGGCCAGAGCCCGCTGCACGTTCGGATCGGTGACCGTGCCTCCGTGGTCTCCCCATCGCCCGCCCCAAGTCCCCCGCGTTGCAGCTAGACACACTCCCCTCCCATGACCGCCCAGCGTAAGTCGGTAGGAGCCGTCCGCGAGGACACCTCGGAGCGGCATGGCCACGGCGCGTTCGCGGTCCGACCAACGCCCCAGGAGGCTGGGCGCTGAGCCCGAGATCCGGTCATGCTGCGACACTGGGAATTCGCGGGCTGGGTCGCCGGCGCGCTCGTGATCAGCGGCGTCCTCGCTGCGTGGCTCTTCCGGCGGCAGTGGAAGGTGGGCGGTGGCCTGCGTACGGCAGCCGTCGGGGCGACCCTGTCGATCCTGACGACCGGGATGAGCTACCTCGCGGCCGAGTGCTGGTTCGTGGGCGGACACGACCAGAGCGACGGCTACCTCCAGACGCTGGCCGGCAAGCGCTGGTTCTCGCGCCACTGGAATCCGATCAACTCCCTTGGCTACCGCGACAGGGAACATGACTTCAACGGCAAGTCGCCGCTCCTGTTCGTGGGCGATTCCTTCGTCGCAGGACACGGAACAAGGGACATCGACGATCGGATGGCTGGCGTCCTGCAGGCGCGTCTGGGCGCCGATTGGGAGGTGGCCGTCATCGCGCAGAACGGCTGGAACCCGGTGCAGGAGCTCGAGGCGCTGCGGGCCTTCCCCGCGACCCCAGACCGGATCGTGGTCTCCTACTACATCAACGACATCGAGAGCGCAGCGATCGCCCTGGGCAACCCTCCCCCGACCGTCCGCGTGCAGCACCCGCCCGAGCCGGTGCGCTGGCTGACCTCGCGCTCGCACTTCGCCAACTGGTTCTACTGGCGCGTCGTCCGCGGTCAATTCGGCACGGTGTATTGGGATTGGCTGAAGGACGCCTACGACGATGAGGCGACCCTTGAACATCACGGCGAGGAGCTCCAGGGATTCCTCGACTACGCCGCGGAGACCGGCGCCGAGATCGCGTTCCTTGTATGGCCCAATCTCGACTACGTCGAGGGAAGCCGCTCGTACACCGGCCGCGTCACCGACATGCTCGTATCCCGGGGCGCCCTGGCGATCGATCTGGGCGAACACTTCCGGGGCCGGGACGAGCGGACGCTCGTGGTGAACCCGATGGACGGGCACCCCAATCCGAACACGCAGGCGGAGGCCATCAACCTCCTGGTCGAGGCGTGGTGAGAGGCCTCTACCCCATGCGTGACGCCATCCACAAGTACTGGGTCTTCGTGCTGATCCCTGTGATCATCGTCGCGCTCCTCGTGATCTACGCGGGCATGAGCTCTGATTCGAGCGTGTTCGCGTACGACGTCTAGGCGCCGCGGCGCGAGGCCGCTCCGCCCAACGGCGCCGCGCTACCGCGGCCACGTTCACTCCCCTCGGCGCAGGCTCGCCCGCGGCATGGGGACGGGCTGGCCCGACAAAACGTCGATGGACATGGAGGCGCCCGCGGCCTCGAGGCGCGCGGACAGGACCTGCGCGAGGGCGGCCACGGTGGCGGGCCGCTCGGCGGCGAGGTCTCGGGCCTCGCCCACGTCATCCGCGAGGTCGTACAGCTCGAAGCGGGGGCCGCCCGTGCGCTTGCCGGTGGCCTCGTCCAGCTGGGCGCCGGAGTGGAAGTAGATCAGCTTGTGGTCCCCCACCCGCACGGCGCTGAAGGGCTCGATGCCCGGGCCGTTGACGCCCCAGAAGTGGGGCTGGTGGAAGAGGAGCGAGCGGTCCCTGGGCGGCGCCTCACGGCCGTCGAGCACCGAGCGCAGGTCGATCCCCTCCACCCGCGCCGCGTGATCCGCGGGGATGTCGATGCCCGCCGCGCCGAGCAGCGTCGGGAAGAGGTCGTGGGTGACCACGGGGCCGCGCACGAGCGTGCCCGGCTCCACCACCCCAGGCCAGCGCAAGACCATGGGCACGCGCAGTCCGCCGTCGTAGGCGCTGCCCTTGCCGCTGCGGGCGGGGAGGTTGTGGGTGTGGCGCTCGCCGCCCCGGGCATGGGCCGAGAGGCCGCCGTTGTCCCCGGTGTAGATCACCAGGGTCTCATCGGCGATGCCCAGGTCATCGAGGGCGTCGAGCAGCTGCCCCGTGGCGTCGTCCACCGCCGCCACCATGGTGGCGTAGGCGAGCTCAGGCCCCGTGAGCCCGCTCCCCTCGAAGCGCGCCTTGAGCTCCTCGTGCGCCATGATCGGCGCGTGCACCGCG
>CAJQPT010000046.1 GCA_905480285.1 uncultured bacterium | reverse complement strand
GCCCTCCGGCTTGAGCCTGGCTTGGGCCTCACCCGAGGCGCGTGACATTCACTCGACCGTCACGCTCTTGGCGAGGTTCCTCGGCTTGTCGATGTCACATCCGTGGATCTCGGCGATGTGGTACGAGATCAGCTGCAGCGGGATCGTGTTGAGGATCGGTGAGAGCCACTCCGAGGAGCGCGGCACCGAGACGTAGGAGTCTGCGATGGCGTGACTGGCACCATCCGACCCGACGCTGACCGTCACCCCTCCGCGCGCCTTCACCTGCTCGATGTTGGAGCGGGTCTTCTCCGCCACCTGCCCCTCGGCGTTGATCACAAGCACCGCCATACCGGGGTCGATCAGCGCGATGGGGCCGTGCTTCATCTCCCCTGCGGCGTACCCCTCGGCGTGAACGTAGGCGATCTCTTTGAGCTTGAGGGCTCCCTCGAGCGCCACCGGGAAGTTCACGCCTCGGCCCAGGAACAGGAACCCGCGGGCCCCCGCGTGGGTCCTCGCCGCGTCCCGGGTGCGGGCCACGGACTCCTGAGTCAGCAGCGACTCCACCTTCGGCCGCAGCTCGGAGAGCTCGGTGAGCAGCTCACGGCCCTCGGCCGCGGACATGGTGCCGCGACTACGCGCGATCCGGACCGCCAGGAGCACCGCCGCCGTGAGCTGCGCGGTGAAGGCCTTCGTGCTCGCGACCCCGATCTCTGGCCCAGCGTGGGTCAGGATCGTCGCCTCGGACTCACGGACCTGGGAGGACCCGGCCACGTTGCAGATGGAGGCCACCCGCGCCCCCAGCTCCCGGGCGAGGCGGGTGGCCCCGAGAGTGTCCGCCGTCTCACCCGACTGGGTGATCGCGAGGGCCACGGTTCCAGGCGCGACCCGCGGTGAGCGGTAGCGGAACTCCGAGGCGAAGTCGAATTCCACCGGGAGGCCCGCGAGTCCCTCGATCAGGTAGCGAGCGATCTGACCGGCGTGCAGCGCGGTCCCGCATCCGAGGATCTGAATGCGCTCGATCGAGCTGCAGAACGCGTCGTCGAAGGCGCCTCCCTCGAAGCGCACGTCGCCGGAGGCCAGGTCGATCCGGTCCACGCAGGTCCGCTCGATCACGTCAGGCTGCTCGTGGATCTCCTTGAGCATGTAGTGCGGGTATCCCCCGCGGCCCGAGTCCGCCGGATCCCACTCGATCTCCCGCGCGGGGCGCTCAACGGCGGCCCCTGACGCGTCTGTGACCGTGAGGCGACCAGGCTCCAACTGCGCAAGGTCCCCGTCCTCGAGGTAGATCACCTGCCGGGTGTGCGGGATCAGACCGAGGACATCGGAGGAGAGGAACCCTCCGCCTTCCGTGATGCCCACCACGAGCGGCGGGCCCTGCCGCATCGCCAGGAGGCAGGTCCCATCGTCGGTGCTGGCGAGCACAGCGAGGGCGTAATAGCCGGAGACCTTCGCGAGGGCGCGCCGCATGGCACGCATGAGCGCGGCCTGATCCGTGCCCTCCTCTGCCCAGGTCCTGTCGATCAGCCGCGCGAGGACCTCCGTGTCGGTCTCCGACAGGAAGGACTCGCCCCCCTCGAGGAGCTCACGCTTCAGCAGCGCGTAGTTCTCGATGATCCCGTTGTGCACCACCGCGACCCGCCCCGAGGCGCCGGTGTGCGGGTGTGAATTGACGTCGCTGGGGACCCCGTGGGTCGCCCACCGGGTATGCCCGATCCCGGCCAGGCTCCCGCTGAGTCCACCGTCCTCCAGGGCCTCCTCGAGATTGGACAGTCGACCACGCCGCTTTCGCACGCGCAGCTCACCGTCCTTCACCGCCGCGATGCCCGCGCTGTCATAACCGCGGTACTCGAGGACCGAGAGGCCTTCGACTAGCCCCGGGATCACGTCCCCGCCGGCGAGGCAGGCTCCAACAATTCCACACATGCGTCAGGCCTGCCTTTCAGGCGCCGGTCGTCGGCGCCTTGGCCCCGACCTTCGTTCGGAAGTAGTCCAGCGTCCGCCGGAGCCCGGTGTCGAGGTCGACGGTCGGCTCCCAGCCAAGGACCCTTCTCGCCTTCGTGATGTCCGGCTGGCGGACCTTGGGGTCATCCTCAGGGAGATCGCGGAAGGAGATCTCCGAGGCGGATCCGGTGAGCTCGACGACCTTGCGAGCAAACTCGAGGATCGTCATCTCTGCGGGGTTGCCGATGTTGGTGGGCTCGGGCTCATCGGAGTTCAGCAGCCGCCAGATCCCCTCCACCAGGTCATCGACGTAGCAGAACGAGCGGGTCTGTGAGCCGTCCCCGAAGACCGTGATGGGGCGGCCCTCGAGGGCCTGGGACATGAAGGCGGGCAGCGCTCGCCCGTCGTTCAGCCGCATGCGCGGACCGTAGGTGTTGAAGATGCGGATGATGCGAGTCTCCACCCCGTGATAGCGGTGGTACGCCATGGTCATGGCCTCGGCGAAGCGCTTGGCCTCGTCATAGACGCCCCGGGGACCGACCGGGTTCACGTTCCCCCAGTAGGACTCCTTCTGGGGGTGCTCCTCGGGGTCGCCGTAGCACTCCGAGGTGGAGGCGAGCAGGAACCGGGCGCCCTTCTCACGGGCGAGCCCGAGGGCCTTGTGAGTCCCCAGCGAGCCGACCTTGAGGGTCTGGATCGGAAGCTCCAGGTAGTCGATGGGGCTCGCCGGCGAGGCGAAGTGCAGGACAGCATCGAGCCGCCCGGGGACGTGGATGAACTCCGTCACGTCCTGCCGCATGAAGAGGAACTCCTCCTTGCCGAACAGGTGCTCGATGTTGTCGAGCGAGCCCGTGACGAGGTTATCCATGCAGATGAC
>CAJQPT010000045.1 GCA_905480285.1 uncultured bacterium | reverse complement strand
CCCTGCAGGTCCTTGAGCAGGTTGATCACCTGCGCCTGGATGGAGACGTCGAGGGCGCTGACCGCCTCGTCGCAGACGATGAGCTTGGGCTGCAAGGCGAGGGCGCGCGCGATGCCGACGCGCTGCCGCTGGCCGCCGGAGAACTCGTGCGGGAAGCGGTTGGCCACGTCCGGACGCAGGCCGACCTTCTTGAGCAGCTCGGCCACCTGGTCCTGGAGCGCCGAGCCCTGCGCGAGCCCGTGCACCTCGAGGGCCTCGCCGACGGCGTTGCCGACGGTGATCCGCGGGTTGAGCGAGGCGTAGGGGTCCTGGAAGATGATCTGCAGATCACGCCGGAACGAGCGCATCTCCCCCTTCCCGAGCTTGAAGAGGTCGACCTCCGTCCCCGCCTCAGGCCGGTAGATCGCCTCGCCTGCGGTGGGCTCGATGAGCCTCAGCGTCGAGCGGCCCGCGGTGGTCTTGCCGCAGCCCGACTCCCCCACCAGGGAGAGCGTCTCTCCACGCCCCAGCGAGAAGTCGAGCCCGTCCACGGCCTTGACGTCGCCGGTGTGCCGCTGGAGCACCCCGCTGCGGATGGGGAAGTGCTTCTTGAGGCCCCGGACTTCGAGCAGTGGCGCGGCCCCGGCGTCGCCGGCTCCCGATTCGGTCATGGCGCTGGTCATGGTCATCAGAGCTCCTGCGCTTGCTCGAGGTGGTGGCACGCCGCGGTGTGAGACGACCCGGCGTCCACCGGCGCGAGCGGGGGGACGTCGCTGGTGCAGAGGTCCGTCGCGAGCGGGCAGCGGGTCCGGAAGCGGCAGCCGCTCGGGAAGTGGGTGGCGCTCGGCACGATCCCAGGGATCGTGGTCAGCCGCTCGCCGGCCACCGCGAGGTCGGGCAGCGAGCGCATGAGGCCGATGGTGTAGGGGTGCCGAGGGCGACCGAAGATCTCGTCCGCAGAGGCGTACTCCACCACGCGACCGGCGTACATGACCGCCACGTGGTGAGCCGTCTCGGCGACGACGCCGAGGTCGTGGGTGATGAGCAGCACGCTCATCCCCGCCTCCTCCTGGAGCTCCTTGATCAGGTCCAGGATCTGGGCCTGGATGGTCACGTCGAGCGCCGTGGTCGGCTCGTCCGCGATGAGCAGCGAGGGGTCGCAGGCCATGGCCATGGCGATCATCACCCGCTGGCGCATGCCGCCCGAGAGCTGGTGCGGATACTCGTCCACGCGCTGCTCCGGCGCGGGGATCCCCACGCGCCGCAGCATCTCGATCGAGCGCTCCCGCGCCGCGTCGGCGTCGAGCCCCTGGTGCAGCCGCACCGTCTCACCGATCTGGTTGCCCACGGTGAAGACCGGGTTCAGCGCCGTCATCGGCTCCTGGAAGATCATCGCGATCTCGTTGCCGCGGATCTCGCGTAGCCGCTCCTCGCCCGCGGCGAGCAGGTCCTCGCCGCGGAACAGGATCCGGCCGCCCTCGAACTTGCCCGGGGGCATGGGCAGGAGCTGCAGGATGGAGAGCGCGGTGACGCTCTTGCCCGAGCCGGACTCCCCCACGACCCCGAGGGTCTCGCCGGGCTTGATGGCGTAGTTCACGCCGTCCACCGCCTTGGCGGTCCCGTCGTCCGTGTGGAAGTAGGTCTTGAGCCCCTCGATACGGAGGAGGTCCTTCTGGTCTTCGTTCGCGTCCGCCATCAGACCTTCATCTTGGGGTCCATGGCGTCGCGGATCGCGTCGCCGACGAGGTTGTAGCAGGTGACCGTGACAAAGATCGCCACGCCCGGGAACATCTGGATCCACCAGTTCTCCGGGTTGCGCGACTCGTTCACGATCGCGCCCCAGGAGGCGTCGGGCTCGCGGATGCCGAACCCGAGGAACGACACCGCCGACTCCGTCAGGATCCCCGCCGCCACCGAGAAGGCGGCGGCCACCAGGACCGGCGACATGGCGTTCGGCAGCACGTGCTTGAAGATCGTCCGGCGCGAGCTGAAGCCCAGCGCCTGGGACGCCACCACGAACTCCTGCTCCCGGAGGCGCAGGAACTCACCGCGCACGAGCCGCGCCACTCCCGTCCAGCGGACGATGGCGATGACCAGCACGATGGCGAACATGGGCGGCACCGTTTCGGGGTCGGTGAAGGCCAGCGCCAGCAGGATGAGGAAGAACGCCGGGATCGACTGGAGGATCTCGATCCCCCGCATGATTCCGATGTCGACCCATCCGCCGAAGTACCCGGCCAGGGAGCCGATGATCACGCCGATGATCGTGAGCAACGCGGCCGACAGAATGCCGACCGAGAGGCTCACTCGCCCCCCCCAGACCATCCGGCTGAGCACGTCTCTACCGCTCTCGTCGGTGCCCAACGGGTGACGCCGCACCGCATTCAGCGCGGGCTCGCCGGCACGCACCTCGACAGGCACCTCCACCGGCGCGAGGCCGCCGATCGAGTCATCACCGACGAGGTCCAACGGCAGCCCGGTCTCCGGGTCACGCGCGCTCTTACCCGTCCAGGTGGGCGGGCGGAACTTCTCGTCAGCGTGCAATTCGTCGTAGCCGAAGGGCACCATCGGCCACACCAGCGCGCCGATCGCGGCGCTGGGATCCGCTGCGAGATCCGCCGTCGTCTTGCCGCTCGCCAGCAGCAGCACGCTCCCGTCCGTGATGCCCTGCTTGTGGGTGGCGAAGTCGAACTCAGCCGGCGGACCGAAGCTCGCACGCCAGGTCACGCTCGCGAGGATGGCCAGCCCGAAGCAGGCGAGCAGCTTCAGGCGCCGGGCGTTCCGAATGCGCTCACGGTCGCCACCGAGGAGGACGCCGTTCCACACGCGATTCCAAAGGGGCCAGCTGGCCCACAGCAGCCAGAGCACCATCAAGACGACCTCCCAGGCCGCGACGGACTCCAGGAGTGGGCGCTCGGTGCGGCTCGTCAGCGGCACGCCGCCGGCGTCGGGGTTGGCCGGGTCAAGAGCCTTGAGATCCCTGCGGAGTGAGCGCGCGAGGGTCTTGGCCTCGCCGAACTCCCCAGCAGCAGCCACGCTGTCACCGCTCTCGAGCAGGTCTGCCCCCTTGGTGAAGTGCTCCTCGTACTCCGTCAGCGGCTCCGCTGCCGCCTCGGCAGCCGCGGGGATCATGGAGCGCAAGGTGGCGAGCCGCAGTTGAGCGGCCTCGAGCTCAACCCGCGCTGCCGCAGCACGAGTCCTCGGGGCGCCATCCGCGACCTCCCGAAGGGACGCCTTGAACTCCTCGTCGGTCTGCTCGGCCAGACGACTCGCGGTGCTGGCCATGGGGCGCAGGATGCGAAGGGCGCTGCTGTAGCTATTGAGATCTACAGACTCGACCTTGAAGGGCCGATCGTTCGCGATCATCGGCGCGAAGATGGCGACCCCGTAGAGCAGAGTCAGGACCGCCACGCCGACCTTGAAGAGCGTGCGCTTGGCCAGCTGCTCGAACACCAGGTCCGAGTAGTCCTTGGAGTACTCCGACGCGAAGCCGGACTCATCCAGCTTCATGTCGTTGAAGCTAGGCTTGCGCTTCGGCGCGCCATCGCTGCTGACTTCTTCGACCATCAGTGGAGGCGGATCCGAGGATCCACGAGGGAGTAGGCGATGTCGGACAGCAGGATGCCGAACTGGGTCATGACCCCGACGAAGATGGTGGTTGCCATCACGATCGAGAAGTCGCGCCGCAAGAGGCCCTCGTACGCGTACTTGCCCATGCCCGGGATATCGAAGATGAACTCCACGATGACCGAGCCGCCGATCAGGATCGGCAGGATCGACGCCAGGAGGGTCAGCACCGGGATCATCGAGTTACGAAGCGCGTGGCGATACACGACGCGGTCATCGCTGAGGCCCTTGGCCTTGGCCGTGCGGATGTAGTCCTGCCGGATCACGTCGAGCATCCCGGCCCGCATCTGACGCGAGAGATAGGCGAGGCTGCCATACGTCAGGGTCAGCACCGGGAGGATGCAGTGCAGCACCGTGTCCCAAGCGTAGGCGAGAGTGTTCGAGGGGTCCGCGTCCTTGTCGTGCAGACCGAGGATCGGGAGCAGGTCGGTGCCGGTCTTGCCGAAGATCAGCACCAGCATCAGCCCCGCCCAAAAGGTCGGGATGGAGTAGAGGACGAACAGGACGATGGTCAACCCGCCATCGAGCGCCGTGCCCTGCCGCCGTACGCTCGCGATGCCGAGCGGCAGCGCGATGATATAGGAGAGGATGACCGCGACGAGGCTCAGGGGCACGGTCACCTTCAGCCGCTTGAGGATCTCCTCGCGCACCGACTGGCCCGACTGCATCTCCTCGCCGAGGTCGAACGCGAGCAGACCGCCGTAAGGCTTCTCACCGGAGTTGGTCGTCCGATCTCCGCCGCCCTCGGTGTAGTACCAAGCGAACCAGCGCCGCACCTCGTGCCGGGGGCCGTCCAGCTCGGTGAGCCCCTCGGATAGCTCAGGAGCCGCGCCGGTGATCGCCGCGAGGCAGCCAGAGACCCGCTGGATCACGGGCTCCTGGGTCGGGCCGCCGAGGCGCTGATCGAAGAGCCCTTGGAAGACGCGAGCGAGCGCCTTGTCCCGCTGCCCCGGAGATTCGGCGGCGAAGTCCACCAGGGCGGCCTGAGCTGCGGCGCTCGCCTCGCCGCCTCCATCGGTGGAGGGCGACTCGACGAGGGCGGTCACGAGCTCGTCCAGGGTGGCACGCTCCTCAACCGACGTCTCGTAGAGGTGCTCGATGGGCGCGGGGCGGCCCTCCGCGATGGTCTCTCCCCCATCACCCGGTACGTCGCGCTCATCCACCACCCGCTCCGAGCGCGGTGAGCTGAACCAGGCGTGCCCGTCAGCGCTGAGGTTGAAGGGCCCGACATAGTCGAGGAACTGGATCGCGATGTTCCGATCGAGGCCGTGCTCGCGCCGGAACTTGTCGATCTGCGACTCGTTGTCGCTCGCGGCGCCCAGGTCCGCATCGCTCTGGCTGCCCACCGCGATGAGCGCGGGGTCGCCGGGGGCAATGTGGTAGAGCGAGAAGATCACCAGCGTGACCCCGATCGTTGTCGGGATCATCAGCAGGAGTCTGCGCAGAATATAGGCGAGCACGTTGGGGAAGGGACTCGGTGAGGGTCGGGGCGCCTTGTAGGCGGCCCATCAGACAACAGGGGCGGCCCGCTGTCGAGTCCGACTCGACAGCGGGCCGCTGCTTTTTGGCTCCGTCCGGCCGGGGATACCCGGTGCCGGACCCGCCCCTCACTTCTCGAGGCTCTCGCGCGTCCCCTTGACCGACGGATCCACAAAGTACCAGTCGCGGATCACGTAGCCGGGGTCGATCGCCGAGTTGCGAATCCCGCGCACCTTGAGGGAGGCGCCGAACTTCTTCGGGACGTTGTACATGAACAGGTAGGGCTGAACTTCCTCGTAAATGTAGCGGTGGAATTCGCGCCAGAGCGCCATGCGGGCCTCACGGTCAATCTCCGCCTGGATCCCCTCGATCATCGCGTCAATCTTGGGATCCATCACGCCGGAGTTGTTGGAGGACTTCTTGTCCCGCGCGCCCCACTTGGAGTGCCACAGCTGCTCCGGGTCCGACTCGAGGGGCGGCACCCAGGCCAGGTTGCATGCGTCGAACTCCCGAGACTTGATCCGCTCCAGGAAGGTCGCCCACTCCAAGGAGGCGAGGTTGATCTTGATCCCAAGGTCCTCCACCGCCGACTGCAGCGCGATGCCGAAGAGCTTTGAGGCATCGTTGCCGCTGGGATAGAGGAACTCGATCACGAGCTCGACCCCGTCCTTGTCGGCGATCCCGTCTCCATTTCGATCGTACCAACCGGCACCCTCGAGCATGTCGAGCGCCCCGTCGGGGTCGTAGGGCAGCGCGGCCATGTCCCGGGGATACCCCTCGCTCTGGTAAGGCACCGGCCCCGTGATCTGGCGCGCAAGGCCGTTGTACTGGGTCTTCCGGTAGGTCTGAAAATCGAAGGCCATCGCGATGGCCTTACGGACGGCGATATCCTTGACCTGGGGTCGATAGAGGTTCCAGCCGGTGTAACCGTACGCACCCATGTAATAGAAGCCCTTGTAGAACTCCTCCTGGAACGACTCGCTCGTGGCCCGACCGCCGAAGTAATCCTCTGACTTCACACGCTCGAAGAAGTCGACCTCTCCGTTGAGCAGCGCGTTCATGGCGGCCTCGTCGTTGTCGATGTAGCGCCAGCGAATCGTGTCGAAGTAACCGGGGCGAACGGCAGCATCGAAGTAGGCCGGATTACCGTCGGCGTCCACGAAGCGATTGACCTCCACATACTGCTGGGTCCACTCGGTCACCTGATACGGCCCGAGGCCGACCCACATCTTGTTGTGGGGGTTCTTGTTCAGGTGCTCGGCCTGCTTGCTCAGCGAGGCCCCCTCGTCGTGCTCAGGGCACTGCTCATCCAGCAGGTTGTAGATGTGCGACGGGAGGAGGGTCAACGACGTGCCGATCGACTCCAGCGCGTAGGCGTATTGCTTCTCGTAGAAGAAGCGCACGGTCAGATCATCCACAACCTCGCAGTCTGAGATCTTCTCGAACTGGAAGCGCTTCTCGTCGCAGTTCACCTCCGGGTTGCGATACACGGACCAGGAGTAATAGACGTCATCGGCGTCGAGGAATTGCTCCCCGAACTGGGCCGACTGCTCGGCCGAGTAGAGCAACGAGGGCTGCCAACGAATCCCCTCGCGCAGAGAGACCGTGAACACGGTGCCGCGCTCGACCCGCTCGACGGCGCCCTTGGGAACCTGGACGGGCTCGGAGATTGAAGACCCCTTCGAGATCGGCGAGATCGTCCAGTTGGCGCCCGCATCTGTGATCGAGCCGTAGACGGCACGCACCTCTCGCAAGCCAGTCTCTCCTTCGCCCCGGCGAACGACCTGGGCCTTGATTTCCCCTGTGACGACCGGGGCGTCCGCGTTCAGGATCACCAGGTCCTCCTCGACCCACGACGCGGCGGCGTCGGGTACGTAGTCGTGGGACCACCAGTCCTGGAGCAAGAGGGTCTCGTGCGTCTCGTAGAGGAAGCGGCGGGTCACTGCCGAGTTCTCGATCGGATAGCACATGTTCTCTGGCAGCGACGGGACGTGAACGATGGCTCGCCCCCCATACAGCGGCGCCTTGCCGTCCCCGATCGCGGGGTGGAACTGGTCCACCACCGCGGCGTCGGACGAAGCCTCGCTCGGCTCGTCGGCTTGTGAGTCGGCAGCCGGCGTAGGCGTGGTCGTGGTCGTGGTCGTAGGCGTGGTCGTGGTCGTAGGCGTGGTCGTGGGCGTGGTCTCCGCGGGGGCGTCCGTTTCTTTCGGCGCCTCGTCACCGCCGCCCAGGACCATGAAGGCTCCAACGCCGATGACGAGCAGGAGTCCCACGGCCAGGATCAAGCGCGAGGGGCGGGCGGGAGAGGGCTTTGACTCGTGCATCTGTTCAGACATGGGGCGTTCGGGAACTCTGCGGATGGATCGCCGACCTTGCCGGGGCGAAGGCGGACCCCTACCTTAGTGGCCAGACGGCGGGTGGCGACAGTTGACCTCCCCGATCCAGCCCAGGGACCCCTTCTCCGCCCTCCGCGCCCAGCACGCTCCCACGGGCGCTCCTGCACGATGACTTCGACTCGACTGTTGAGCGTGCTCTTGGCAGCGACCCTCGCCGCATCCAGTTGCTCACCCCACCAGGCCGTCCTGGACCAGAAACAAACGACCGCGCCGCCTGCGCTGGCGGCCGGCCGCGCCCAGGTGGCCCCGGCGATCACGGACGCCCTCGCTGGGGCCTTCGAAGGCGCCCTTGTCCCGGGCGCCGTGGCAGCCATCGCCCGGGCCGATGGTGAAACGCAGGTCGCCGCCTGGGGCCTTCGCAAGGCCGGCAGCGACGCCCCCATGCAGCCCGGCGATCCGGTCCACGTGGGCTCTGACACGAAGGCCATGACGGCCGTGCTTGCGGCGCGACAGGTGGACGCCGGTCACCTCCGCTGGGACTCGACCCTCGAGGAGGTCCTGCCCGCCCTCGCGGCCAAGGTTTACGAGGGCTACCGCGGGGCCACCCTCACCGAGTTCCTCCGCCACACGAGCGGCGCGCCGGCGAACGCGCCCAACTGGAGGGCCTTCCAGGGTCTGCCGCTGCGCGAACGCCGCCTCGAGATCGCCGCCGCGTCCCTGAAGGAGGCCCCGGCCGCCACGCCAGGCACCGGCTTCCTCTACTCCAACCTCGGCTATATGGTCGCCGGTGCCATGGTCGAGGCCGCTCGCGACGCCCCCTGGGAGGAGCTGATCGTGACCGACGTCTTTCAGCCCCTGGGCATCGAGGGGGCGGGCTTCGGGGTCCCCGGGACCCTCGGGAAGGAGGACGCCCCCTGGGGCCACACGGTCCAGCGGGGGAACGCGCGCCCGATCCAGGTCGACAACGACGCCGCCCTCGGACCGGCGGGGACGGTGCACCTCCCCGTCGCAGACTGGGCGCGCTTCGTGCTCCAGTTCACCGACGCCGCCGCCGAGGCCGAGGATCCCGACGCCCCGTTCCTCACCCCCGCCTCGCGGGCCAAGCTCGTCGAGGTCGGCCGGGACGACTACGCCTGCGGCTGGATGGTCACGGAGCGTGGGTGGGCCGCGGGCACGGCCCTGACCCACAGCGGCTCGAACACCACCTGGTTCGCCACGGTCTGGGTCGCGCCCGGAACCAACAGGGCCTACCTCGTGGCGGCCAACGCCGCCGGTCCCGGGGTCCCGGGCCTCGTGGACGGCGCTATCGGGGCTCTGATTGCGCTCGACAAGTAGGGCTCCAGGGCCGGGCTCGACGCCGCTGGCCAGCATCCATCCGGGCCACGAGCATTCAACCGGCCTAGCGGCATCCCCCCCCGCCAGCAGGGACTCACCGCGCCAGCAGAAACTCACCGGGCCAGCAGAGACTCACCGGGCCAGCAGGGGCTCACCGTCGCCAGCTAGGACTCGCTGTAGAACGGGTCCGGAGTCGAGGGATCACGGAGCTTCGCCGCGGCCCCAGCCCCTGTGAGCGGCAGCCCGGCGGGGTCGATCAGCCCCAGCTGGACCAGGAGGTTCGCCTGATCCCAGTGGATGTGCTCGAACTCGACCTTCCCGTCCTTGAAGCCAACGATGACCACAAACACCACCTCGGCGAACTTCCCCGTGGGCTCGACGCCCGGGAGGATGTGGTCCATCTCGATCGTGTGCGTGAAGGAGATGACCATCTCGGTGACGAGGTGCTTGTCTGAGGCGGTCTCCGAGATGGTCTCGAACTGCACGTCCTCCGGGAAGAACTGTCCGATCAGGCGGTTGGCGTAGAACTGCCGCACGCCGGCCGGTCCCTGGCCGCCGATCATCGTGGGGATGTTCACGATGTGCGGGTTCGGCGTCATGGTCGCCATGGTCTTGTCCAGGTCCCCCGCCAGCTCGGCCTCCATGTGCTCGGCAAAGATCGCGTCCAGCGAACCGGGCGCGGGCTGCTCCTGCGCGCCGTCTCCAGGCGGTCCCTCATTGGCCCCAGGGGCCTGGCAACCGCTCGACATACTCACCGCTCCCGCCGCCGCGGCGAGCGACGTCGCCTTCATGAAGTCACGTCGTTCCATGTGCCCAGCGTCGAGCATCAAGGCGGTGATCGCAATGGTGTTCTTGAACGCAACAGATCCGTTGCCCAGGGGGTCGGCGCCTCAGCAGGCTCCCTTGACCCTCCACGGGCAGGCGCCCAGCCGGCCAGCCTCCCACGCGCTCAGCCTCCGAGGCGCACATGCCTCCGCCCGTGCCTGTTTACCCCGGGGCGCCAGCGCCCAACCTGAGCCGGAGCTGGAGGCATCGGGCCCGGCCGCGGGCCCGATGCCCTAGACTCGGCCGGCCCGGCCCCCATCCCGCCGCTTCAGCGCTCCCATGGCCCTCCAACGCATCGCCCGCCAGGTCATCCCCGTCGCCCTCCTGGCGAGCCTCCTCGGGGGGGCGATCTACGCCACCCGTGGGGCCCGCCTCGAGCCCGCCGACTTCGTCTTCAACAACGGCACCGAGGTCCAGACCCTGGACCCCGCGACCGTGACCGGGGTGCCCGAGGGACGGGCCATCCGGATGCTCTTCGAGGGCCTGCTCGTGTCTCACCCCGAGACACTTGAACCCCTCCCGGGGGTCGCAGAGCGATGGGAGGTGTCCGAGGACGGCCTCGAGTACACGTTCCACCTGCGCCGAGACGCCCTCTGGTCCAACGGCGACCCGGTCACCGCCGAGGACTTCATGTGGTCCTTCGAGCGCTTCCTCGACCCCCAGACCGCGGCCGAGTACGCCTACATGCTCTGGTACGTGGAGGGCGCCGAGGCGTTCACCACGGAGGTCGAGGACGGCAAGGCGATGCACGGGTTCGACACGGTCGGGATCACCGCGCCCGACGAGTACACGATCCGCTTCCGGCTCAAGGCGCCGACGCCCTTCTTCCTGGAGCTCATGGCGTTCTACCCGATGTTCCCGGTGAACCGGCGCAACATCGAGGAGGCGAAGGAGCGCTTCCCGGACCGCTGGCAGCAGCAGTGGCTGCGCCCCGAGAACATCGTCTGCAACGGGCCTTACGTGGTGGAGTTCCGCCGAGTGAACGACCGCATCCGCTTCGTCAAGAACCCCAGCTACTGGGACGCGGACAACGTCGCCTTCGAGACCGTCGACGCCCTGGCCGTGGAGTCGTACACGACGGCGCTCAACCTCTACCTCACGGGCGAGTGCCACTGGATCGACGTGCCCCCGGCCAACGTCATCCAGGAGCTGATGCCCCGGGAGGACTTCAACCCCATCCCCTACCTGGGCACCTACTTCTACCGGGTCAACGTCACCAAGCCGCCCCTGGATGACGCGCGCGTCCGTCGCGCGCTGTCGCTGACGATCCCCCGGCAGGACATCTGCGAGAAGGTGACCAAGGCCGGCCAGGTCCCCGCCTACGCCCTCGTGCCCCCCGGCCTCGCCGGGTACACGAACGCGAACATGCCCCACGGCGCGACCTATGAGGCGGACGTGGCCGAGGCCAAGCGGCTGATCGCGGAGGCCGGCTACGGCGCCGGCGGCAAGACCTTCCCCACCATCGAGATCCACTACAACACCGCGGACGCGCACATGCAGATCGCGCTGGTCATCGCGGACGCCTGGTCCAAGTACCTCGGCATCAACGCCAAGCTCCTGAACCAGGAGTGGAAGGTGTACCTCGACACCCAGTCCAACGTCGGCTACGACGTCTCGCGCTCCGCCTGGATCGGCGACTACGCGGACCCCAACAACTTCGTGGACCTGTTCGTGACCGGCGGCGAGAACAACAAGACCGGGTGGGGCAACGCGGCCTACGACGCCCTGGTGCGCGACGCCGCAGCGGAGCTCGACCCCGCGAAGCGCATGGCCATGCTCCAGCAGGCAGAGGCCATCCTGGTGGAGGAGCTGCCCGTGCTGCCGATCTACAACTACGTCACCCAGACCACCTTCAGCCCGCGCCTCGGCGGCTACTTCCCCAACGTCAAGGACGAGCACTTCCCGAAGTTCTGGTACTGGATGGACGAGGAGGAGCTGGCGGCGAAGCGCGCGCGCCTGGAGGGCCGTGACGACATGCAGCCCGTGGAGGCCTGGGGGCCGCGCGACGGTCTCTACCCCCCCGCTCACCCCAAGGGCACCGCCCCGGCCGTCGGCGAGGGAGGCGACTGAGCCGTGCTGCGCTTCCTCGCCCGACGCTTCCTCTGGTTCGTCATCACCATCTCCACGGTGATGACCGTGTCCTTCTTCCTGATGCACTCGGTGAAGGGCGGGCCCTTCGACGGGGAGCGCAAGCTCGACCCGGTCATCGAGGCCAACATCAAGGCCCGCTACCACCTGGACTGGCCGTTGTGGCGCCAGTACCTGCAGTACGTCGGGCCCTTCAACCTGGATGACCAGCGCGCCCTCGCCGCCTTCGACGAGGAGGGCGGGTTCTCGCTGTGGAGGTCTGAGGACGCGGCCGGGGAGCCGACCCGCGCCTTCGGCGGCGTGCTGACCGGGGACTTCGGCCCGTCGTTCCGCTACAAGGACTTCACCGTCAACGACATCCTAGAGGAGAGCCTCCCGATCTCCGCCCTGCTCGGCGTGCTGTCCATGATGTTCGCGATCGCCCTCGGCGTCTCCGCGGGGATCGCCTCCGCGCTGCGACCAGGCTCAGGCCTCGACCTCACCCTGCGCATCGCGGCCACCGGCGGGATCGCGCTGCCCAACTTCGTGATCGCGAGCTTCCTCGTGATCCTGTTCGTGTTCCTGATCCCGCTCCTGCCGGTGGCCGGCTGGGGCACGATCCAGCACATGCTCCTGCCCGGCTTCTGCCTGGGCCTCGTGTTCGCCGCCTACATCGCCCGTCTCACTCGGACGGGCATGCTGGAGACCCTGAGCGCGGACTACATCCGGACGGCCCACGCCAAGGGGCTCGCGCCGCGCACGGTGGTCATGCGCCACGCCCTCAAGGGCGGGCTGCTCCCCGTGGTGTCCTACCTCGGACCGGCCACCGCCGGCATCCTCACGGGCAGCCTCGTGATCGAGAAGATCTTCTTCATCCCCGGCACCGGCTCGCACTTCATCAACGCCGCGACGAACCGCGATTACACCCTCGCCATGGGCGTGACGATCCTCTTCACGGTGCTCGTCTACACCCTCAACACGGTGGTCGACATGGCGTACACGCTGCTCGACCCGCGCATCACGCTGGAGGACGAGTGAGATGAGCGACGCTCCTCAAGACTCCCGCTGGTCCATCGACGAGGCCGAGCTCGCGCGGCTCACGAAGGAGGCGCGCCAGTTCAAGGGCGAGAGCCTGTGGTCCGACGCCTGGCGTCGGCTCCGGCG
>CAJQPT010000044.1 GCA_905480285.1 uncultured bacterium | reverse complement strand
TCTGCAGGGCAGGGTTGCCGTGGAGGGAGAGGTCGCCCCAGCCCTGGTCGTCGGTCATCACGAGGATGACGTTGAGCGCGTCGGCTGGAGCGTGGGCGGGCGGGGCCGGTCCGGTCGCGCCGCAGGCGGTGAGGCCCACGCTGAGCAGGAGGGTGAAGGTGAGCGTGGGGCGGCCCGTGCCGTGGGGTTGAGGGGTCATCATCGTGGTTGTTCCTGGGGGGCGAGGGCGCGCGCAGCCTCCACGGCAGCGCGCAGCTCCTGGGGCATCCTGGTCCCCACGCGAAACCGCTTGCCGCCGACCAGGTCGAGCTCCACGGCGCCGAGGCCGTCGAGGTTCCACATCCACCCGAACGGGGTGAGGCGGATCCCGAACCCGTACCACCAGCGATTGCGCACGACCCGCTGGTCGAGGATGCGCTCCAGCGCGATCGTTCTCCGGGGCCAGCCGGAGCCGTAGAACACGTGGACGCCCCTGTCTTTCACCTCGACGGTCAGGGATCGAAAGACGAATCCCAGGCCGAAGGTCGCGGCGGAGATGCCGGCGGCGGCCCCGCTGGCTCGGCCGACCAAGGCGAAGCAGAGAACGAGGACCACAAGGAAGATCGCCTTGAGCCAGAGCCCCGCGGGCTGGGTGTCCCTGAAGGGCTTGGAGGTGGGCTGCATGCGGTCGAGCCTAGCAGCACGGAGCCCGATTCGCCCCCGGGGTGGGGGCAGGTGGTGCTGCGCTCGCGGGCTTCGCTTCAGGCAGCGTCGAGGGGGCTCTCGATCCCGGCGACGCGGCCAGGCCATTGAGCGCGACCTGACGTGCTGCGAGGGGTGGGGCGGCTGAAACCGCCTACGGGGTCGTTCGTCGAGGTCGCAGAGGCGTCGGCTGTTCGGCGCCCACACAGGATTCATCGAGGAGGAACGAGGATGGCGAGCATGTTTGGAGCGGGGCTGAGGCTGGCCCCTGTGGTTGCAGTGATTGCAGCGCTGGTGACGGTGGGGTGTCGCGGTACCGAGGAGGGCAAGATCGGGATCTCCGTCGTCAAGAATGTGCCGGGGATCGGGCCGGTGGAGTTGGGCTTCAAGGGCGGCTGGAAGGCGGAGTTTGGCAACGAGGAGTTGTGTGGTTGCGTCATCTTTCTGGGGCCGGATGGGAATCCCCTCAAGGGTGCGGCGGTCGGTGAGATCAAGAACGGCCGGGGAGGCGGTCCGATTCCCGAGGGGGCGACCGGCTGGCGAGCACTCGTCACGGACGAGGACTGCGACCGCTTGGACTGCTCCACCGCTCCCGGGCTGCTGGGGGCGCCGGGTGCCTCCCTGTCGGGAGCTGCTGCGTGGCTGGCGGCGCCAACGGGACCTCAGAAGCACTATGTCCTCCTCAGCTCACGCCTCCTTGACGACGATGCCCTGGTCCGGGTTTCGGACCTTGGGACCTGGCAGCGGGCCTCTTTCCAGGACATGAGCGCGACGGTGATCGCTCCCGACGGAGTCCTCGCCTGGTCGCTCCTGGAGCTCTGCCTTGACGCAGGGCCCGCCGCGGCTCTCTCTGCAAGTCAGCGGGCGGTCCTGAGCGACCGAGTGACCGTCCATGAGGCCCTCCGGATTGGCTTGGACGGTCCCGCGCAGGCGCCTGTCGGGTTCGTAGGTGAGGTGGTCCGGACCGGCGGTGTGTTCGGAGCCCAGGTTCTGGTCAATGGCCACAGGGCGTTCTCCGGGGTCTCCGGATCCACGGGGCTCCCTGGAGCGCTGCCGACGGCCTCATTCGACGTTGAGCTTGGCCTGGTGGACTTCGACCCGTTCCTGGCACGGCGGTCGGTCAATGAGATGACGGTCCGCTGCAAGGATGCCGGGCAACTGATGTCCACGAGCCGCTTGAAGGTGACCTTTGAGCCAACGGATGGGTAGAAGGGCTCATTGGCTGCTGGCGGCGGGGGTGGCAGTCCTCGCCGCCGGCTGTTCTTCCGACCTCGCCTGGTTGGAGCCGTCGATACCGCTGGTCGAGTCCATGGACTCCCAGGTGGCGTGGGCCCACGGTGTGGAGCCCTTGGGGAAGATCCAGATCAGCCTGATGGAGCCGTGTCCCACCCGGATGGCGAAGGCCATCAAGCCTGGGTTGATCCTGTTGAGCCCCAGGCTCCAGTTGATGCCACGGAGCGTGACGCTCTGGGCGGTGACCCATGAGCTGGCTCACCTCTACGGGACTCGACTTGATCTCCCCTGGCCCGTCTCCATCTTCCGGCTCCCCCTTGAGGAGGTGCGGGTGGAACTTCTCACCGGGGATCTGCTCCCTTACCTGGAGCCCGCCGCTCGGCGGGTTCGGTTTGGCCTGGTGCGCTGGATGGTCGACCAGGTTCACGCGGCGCGGGGTGCTCAGCCGATCAAGCCGTTGAGGGCCGGCTCGCGTCCCCTGCGCTCTCTTTGGAGCTCCGAGCGTCCCTGAGCACCCTCTCCAACTCATTGAGGTATCTCATGAAGGAGCGCCTGCCATGGGCAGAGAGGGTCAGGTGTGTATTCGAGCCGCGACCACTGCCCGTGCGCCTGGCCTTGAGCAGGTTGGCCTCCTCGAGGACCTTGATGTGTCGACTGAGGTTTCCGTCGGTCAGGCCGCACAGGGAGCGGAGCTCGGAGAATGATCGACCTGCGCTCTCGCTGGAGAGGGCCGTCAGGATCGACAGCCGCGCTCGCTCGTGGAGGAGGCGGTCAAGGCCGTCGTAGCTGTAGTCGCGGTCAGTCATCGAGGGTGCTCGGTCGGTTTGAGGTGGAGCGCTCGTCGTGGGCCGGAGCGACCTGTATCTCTCGCAGGATCGCCGCCGCGACCAGCTGCCCTCCGCAGAACGTCAGGCCCATCGGCCACGGGGAGCTTAGGCCCACGTGGGCAGCGTGGGCCATCACGCCACCTGCCGCGACGTAGAAGAGCCCGAGGAGCCGGATATGCCCCGGGAGGTACGGTGCGGAGGACAGCAGCCCGACGCCGAAGAGCATGGTCCAAATCCCCGGCAGGAGCTCCGCTTGGCCCCAGAGTAGGGGAGCGATGGCGACGCCAACGCCAAGGGCGGGCACGAGCTGCTGGGTGGCGAGCTTCGCCGATGGCCGCGGGAGCGTTCGCCATCGAAGGCCGAGGTCGACGAGTGAGGCGAGGGCACAGACGAAGGCGACCCCGAGCCAGATCAGCGCGTGGGTCTGGGGCCCGATGGCCTCCCAAGCCGCCCACTCGGCAGCTGCCGTGCCGAACGCCAACGCTGCCTGCCCCACGGCGATCTCGGCGCGGTAGCCCCTGAAGAAGGAGGATCGGGCGACCTGGGCGTGGATATCCGCCACCCGCCGAAGGGCGTCCTCCACCTCGAACTCGGAGCTCC
Organism: uncultured bacterium; assembly: GCA_905480285.1. GTDB lineage: Bacteria > Planctomycetota > UBA1135 > UBA1135 > Saltatorellus. The sequence goes on along the minus strand of CAJQPT010000044.1, from coordinate 14,889 downwards.
CTCCCATGGTGAGCACGTTCACGGTTCGACGTGGAAGTGTCAAGGGTCCGGAGCCGGGGCGGCGCGATGTCCCTGACGGCCATGTCCGGTTTCGAGTCCCGGGGACCGGGTGGGCGTCGATGAAGCAGGGCCCCCTCTTCCACGGCCAGCAGGCGAGGCCCTGACTCTCGAAGGTCGAGCGCTGCGGGCCTCCATGATCGCGGCGCGCAGGTGAACCGGCCTCCTCAGGCGCTGCGGTCCATCAACGGTCGAGCTCGCCGGACCCGGCCTGCGATGGAGCCTGCGCTGGAGCCCCCGCTGGAGCCCCCGCTGGAGCCTGCCGGTCTCCGGTCTGCTGCGCACCCGCCCGTCTAGCGCCCGGTGGGGCTCCGCCCAGGAAGACGCCCACGAGCTCCCGGTCGCCGCGCAGGACGAGGGTGCCGTTCCACCCGGCGATCCTTCCCCACATGCGCTTGCGCTCCTTGGGCGGGCTCTCGAAGACGTTGGCGGTGACCACCTGTTGGTAGCGATCAGGAGAGGCGACGCAGAGGCGGAGGATGCCGCTCATGCCGTCCTGGATCAGCAGGTAGGGGCCCACCTGGATCATGTGTCCGCGTCCGAAGTAGGGGTCGCGCCCCGTGGACCATTGCTCCTCGCCCTCGAGATCAAAGCAGCGCAGCCCACCCTGTCCGCGCCGGAGACGGGAGACGTTGGTGTTCTCGTTGGCGAGGAGGTAGATGTGCTCACCGACGACCACGGGTGGGTGAAGCTGGGACCCCTTCTCGATGTGGAAGTCCTCGGAGACCTGGAACTCCCCTGCGTTCGAGCGTCCGAGGTTCATCAGGGTCGTGCCCCCCGCGTAGCCCCCCGTGATCACGAAGCGGGTCTCGTCCACGGCGACGGGCGGCGGCACTGGCACGTTGGTGAGCAGCGTCTGGCGCTGCCATCGAAGGGTGCCGGTGCGCGGGTTAAAGGCGCTGATGAGGACCGGCGCCGGGGAGTTCTCACCTGCGCCCTGGGCGTCGCAGGAGATGAACAGGAGAAACTCCTCGCCGCGCAGCGTCATCAGCACGGGTTGTGACTGGCTGGTGCCGACGCCGGGGGTCCTCCAGCGCACCTCGCCTGTGCCCTGGTCGAGCGCGACGAGCCCGGTCGACTCCCCGAGCGCTGGCAGGATGACCAGGTCGCCGGAAAGCAGCGGGTCGGCGGAGTACCCGAAGTCGGGCATCTCGCCGCCGAGGTCGTCGACCAGGTGCCGCCTCCATGTGGCGGTACGCGTGGCGCGGTCCACGCAGTGCACCGTCCCGAAGCCGCTACACAGGAACACCGACCGCTCGCTGACGGCGGGGGCGGTCCGCGACCCTGCGGATTGGAGCCGCCCGGGCTCGGGATAGGTGAACGTCCACAAGGGGGCTCCGTCCAGGATGTCGATCACGCGCAGGGTCTCCCCGACACCGATCTCGCGGTCCAGCACATAAGCCTCTCGATCGAAGACCACCGCGCTGCCATATCCGGGCTCCAGGGGGACGCTCCAGGCGGCGGAGAGGTCGGCGCTGGCGCGTCCGTAACCCTCCGTCAACGACTGGTCTTCCACGTAGTCCGCTTCAGGCGGTGCCAGGAACTCGAGGATCTCCCGCCGGTGCGGCCAGGCCAGACTGATTCCGAGGATCGAGAGCGCCAGGAGCGCGAGGGTTCGTCGTCGAGCGATCATGAAGGTGCGGATTGGCCGGTGCCTATCGTAGACGGATCGCTCAACACGCCAAAGGCTGGGGCGACTTCCGGTGGGGGAGGTTCTGAAAGACGCCTGGGGGCGCCGGGTCGGGCGCGCGCGCTTTTGCATGGCTGGCTCTGAGATCGACGCTACGCTCGACGTGTACGAGAAGAGCCACTTGCCCCGTCGCAGCGCGACCGAATTTCCATGAGACGAACCCTCTTCGCCGCCGTCTTCACGGCGCTCTCGGCCCTCCCGCTCTTCGCGAGCGGCGACTTCCCACGCGAGAACCCCAACCCCGCGAAGGAGGCGCTCGAGGGCCACGCTCCCCCCGAGCTCCAGGTGGACGGTTGGATGAACACCGGGGGCGCGCCAATGGACTGGGCCTCCCTCGAAGGGAAGGTCGTGGTCCTCGACTTCTGGGGCACCTGGTGAGGCCCCTGTCGTGGTGCGGTGCCGGGTCTGAAGGACCTGGCGGCGCGCTACGGGGACCAGGGTCTGGTCCTGATCGGGGTGCACACGGCGAACGGCGGCGAGCGGATGGCCGCCTTCGTCGAGGAGCAGGGGATCGACTACCCCGTAGCGATCGACCGCCCGGGGAAGCTCACGGTGAGCGCCTTCGCGGTGGACTCCTTTCCTGACTACTACGTGGTGGATCGCGCGGGCAAGGTCCGCGTCGCGGACCTCCAGAACGGGGCGCTCGAAGCCACGGTCCAGGCGCTCCTCGCCGAGCCCGCGCCGTCAACCCTTCCGGCGGAGTTGACCGAAGCCGCCGAGCGCGCGGTTCGCAAGGACAAGAGGCTGCTGGTGCTCTTCGGGAGTGACGGTGATCGGGCCGCCTTCAACAAGGTATCGCGGCTTGATCGGGCCCTGCGCCGGGAGATCAGCAACGAGTACGAGGCGGTCTCCGCTCCCCTGGGCGGGTCGCTCGCGGCGGCGCTCGGTGTGACCGCAACGGAGGCCACTGCCCTGGCGCTGGACGCTGGCGGCCTCCCCCTGGGATCCATCGCCATGGACGGGCTTGACCGGGAGCGCATGTGGGCCTTCGCGCGGGAGCACAAGGTGGCGAGCGCGGACGCGGAGGTGATCCTCGCAGGCGCCCTCGCCCAGGCGACTCAGCAGAAGAAGCGCGTCCTGGTTCACCTCGGCGCTCCCTGGTGAGGCTGGTGCTTCAAGCTCGAGGAGTTCCTCGGGCGCCAGGGGGTCAAGGATCCCATGGAGCGTGACTACGTCACGATCAAGATCGACGTGGAGCGGAACGCGAACGGCGCCGCCGTGGCCAAGCGCCTTCGCGGAGAGCGGAGCGGGGGCATCCCGTGGATGGTCATCCTTGACGCCGATGGGAAGGAGCTGGTCTCCAGCGACGCGCCCACCGGAAATATCGGCTGCCCGGTCCAGCCCGAGGAGGTGGCCTGGTTTGGTGAGATGGTTCAGCGGAGCAGCATTCGCCTGGGGGATGACGACGTCGCGGGCATCCTGGTGGAGCTCGAGGCTTACGCGAAGACCCAGCGGCGCTGAGCTCGTGGGCAGGGGCGTCTCGCGGCTGGAGAGGCGGTGCGGGCCGCGGCACTGAAGGGCCCGGTGACGTCCGCTGGAGCTTCGGGGCGCGCGTGGAGGAGGCAAACGGCGGAGCGGCGCTGAGGCGCCGCTCCGCCGCGGGCCCCTGTAGGCTCTGGGGATGTTCAGTCTGATCTTCGCGGCGTGCATCGCCCCCGGCCTCGGCCCCTTGACCGCAGCGGCAGCGCCTCTGCCGGCGACGCGGATGGTCCAGGAGGACGGCACACCTGGGGCGACAGGGGGCCGGCCTCCCAGCCTTGTGGTGGTGCTCGCGGATGACCTCGGCTGGGGGGACATCGGGTGTCAGGGGCAGGAGAAGATCCTGACGCCGTGGATCGACCGCATGGCGGCGGAGGGCATGCGCTTCTCCGCGGGCTACGCTGGCTCGACGGTCTGTGCGCCCAGCCGCTCGGTGCTCATGACGGGGATGCACGCCGGCCACACGCGGGTGCGCGGGAATCGTCGGGTCCCCTTGCGCGATGAGGACGTCACGGTGGCGGAGGTGCTCAAGGGCCAGGGCTATCGCACCGCCCTCTTCGGGAAGTGGGGGCTTGGCAACGCCGGGAGCAGCGGGCACCCGGTACGCCAGGGCTTCGAGCGCTTCTTTGGCTTCTCCGATCAGCTCCACGCCCACAACTCCTACCCGACGCACCTCTGGGACGGGGAGCAGCGAGTGGAGCTCTCGAACGTCGTCCCAGGCGAGGGGAAGTGGGGCCAGGGCAAGGCCAGTGAGCGTCATGACTGGGCCCCCGCGCGGATTCACCGGGAGGCCATGGGGTGGCTCCGCAGCATCTCGGATGACGAGCCCTTCTTCCTGTACCTCGCCAGCACGATCCCACACGCCAACAACGAGGCCGGGTCGGACGGCATGGAGGTGCCGGAGCTGGGGGTGTACGCCGACCGGCCCTGGCCCAGGCGTCAGCGAGAGCACGCGGCGATGGTGTCTGCGCTCGATCGCCAGGTCGGCGAACTGCTCGAGACGCTCGCTTCAATGGGGCGCGACGAGGACACGCTGGTGATCTTCCTCTCCGATAACGGACCCCACCGTGAGGGCGGTAACGACCCTGACTTCGCTGACTCCAACGGGCCCTACCGTGGGATCAAGCGTGCCCTCACGGAGGGCGGGATCCGGGTGCCCTTCATCGCGCGTTGGCCAGGCACGGTCGAGGCTGGGGTCGTGAATGACAGCCCGGTGCACTTCCAGGATCTGTTCGCCACGGCTGGGGCGCTGGCCGGCGCCGAGGTGCCCGCGGGGCTCGACTCACGGGACCTCCTGCCCACGCTCAGGGGCGCCAGTCCACCGCCGTCGACGCCCCTGTACTGGGAGTTCCACGAGCGTGGTTCAGCCGAGGCCGTGCGCTTCGGAAGGTGGAAGGCGATCCGCTCGCCGATGCAGACGGGCTCCATTCGCCTCTTTGATCTCACGGACGACCCAGGTGAGGACCGAGACCTCGCCCTGGGGCCAGACTACACGGAGCGGGTGCAGGAGGCGGCGCGCTACATGGACGCCGCCCACCTCCCCTCAGCCGAGTTCAAGACCCCGGCTGAGCGCTGACCCCACCGCGCTCGCTCCTCAGAGGGTCGCGATGGAGGTCGCCGAGAGGCGTGCGTTCCCGGCGGCGTCCGTGTGGAGCGTGCCCTTCACGCAGACCGCGGTGAGGTGGTCAAGACCGTGGGCCCCCTTGAGGCCCCAGGGGGCGGGGAAGTCCCCCTCGAGGAACTCGACGTTGATGGTCGCGGCCGCGACGTCCGTGGGGTCCTCGCAGCAGAAGTCCCAGGGCTCAGGGCACTGGTCGGTGCACGGCGCGAGTGAGTTGTCCACGAGGCGGAAGGTGGCCAGGTCGCCAAAGTCCTGGAGCTGGCCCTTCACGACGACGACCTCGCCACTTGGGGACCGCTTGGCCTGCAGGACGTCCACGGCGCCGCTCATTGGCGCAGCCGCCCAGAGGGATTCGGGCATGGCGGAGGTCTCTTCGGCGGCGGCGGGGGCCTCCGATGAGCAGCTGGCGCTGGCGACGAGGAGGGCGAGGGCGGCGGTGGCTTGGAGGAGGTTCATGACGTTCTGGGTGTTGGCCCGCTGGGGGCGCTTGGGGACGAGAGGCAAGTGAGTGACGAGGGGCCGGGGAGCGACCTCACGTCCGCTCTCGCCATCAGTCCTCCACCAGCGCGATGGCGATGGGGAGGCGGACAACGCGGAGGGCTGCGGGGATGACCCCGAGCAGGGCGATCAGGAGGGCGGATCCGAAGGCCACGAGGACCGCGACCGCGTCCGCCCGTAGCTCGAAGGCGCTCATGGCCAGGCTAACCGAGGCGCCCGAGAGCACGAGGCGCCCGAGGGCAAGCCCGGCCAGCGCGCCAGCCGCGGCGATGACGACGGCCTCCAAGAGGAGCGAGCGCACGATGGACCAGGAGCTGAACCCGAGGGCCCTGAGCGCGGCGAGCTCGCGGATGCGATCTTGGACCGAGGCGATCGCGGTGTTCGCGCCGCCGAGCAGAGCGGCTAGCCCGATGAGGAGCGAGAGGGCCCAGGCCATGGAGCGGATGGGGCGCATGTAGTCCGCCAGCTCGGCGTAGTACTCCTCGCTCGGCACCATCTCCAGCTCGAGGTCCAGGCGCCGATCACAGAAGAGCTTGAGGAGCTTCGCGGTGCGCTCCCCGTCGACGAGGACAAACACGCACGAGGAGTCCTCGCGCTGGGAGAGGCCGCGGAGGGGTTCCAGCGGTGTCCAGATCTCGGCCTCCAGGGTGGTCCCTGGCGCAGCAAACTGGCCGACGATGATGAGCTCCGCGCCCTCGATCACGAGCGCGCGCCCGAGCTCGAGCTTCTCCGGGGGGACGCCGGTCTGACCGGCGACGAGCCGTCCAACCATGACCTCACCGGGGCCAGGGAGCCGGCCGGCCGTGAGCGTCAGGGCTTGGTGCACCTCGTACGCTTCGTCGGTGACGCCGCGCACGAAGCCCGAGTACGCGGCGCGGTCCCCGGGGAGCAGGACGGTGGTCCCCATGTGGATCTCGTCCGAGGCGGCGAGGATCCCTGGGACGCTGGCCTGGACCAGGGAGCCGAGTCCAGCCTGGGCGGTGGATCGTACGACATCGCGATCGGCCACAGAGGAGAGGAGGAGCGCGGTGCGAGGGTCTGCGGCGCCTGAGAAGGTGGCCTCCAGTCCGCGCGCGAAGGCCACGGTCGCGACGAGGAGCGCCGCGACCATGGCGCTGGAGACGCCGGCCAGGAGCGTTCGGGTCGGGCGCCGGCCAAGGTTCCGTATCGAGTGTTCGAGCGGGAGTCCCATGTCAGCTCACCAGGGACTGGACGATGCCGGCGCGTGCGCTGCGGATGGCCGGCAGGACGCCGGCTGCGATGCCCGTGACGAGCGCCAGCAGGAAGCCGTTGCCGATGAGCCCGGGCGTGACCATGAACTCGATGGAGACGCCCTCGCTGCCGATGGTCGGGTGGAAGGTGGTGAGGAGCAACAACGCGCCGCCGACTCCGACGGCGGCGCCGGTCAGCGAGAGCGCCAGCGCTTCTCCGAGCACGAGGCTCGCGATGTGGCTCTCTCTGAAGCCGATGGCCCTGAGCACGGCGGTCTCGCGTACACGCTCCTGCGCGGCGATGATGACCGTGTTGGCCACGAGGGACAGGACCACCACGATGCAGGCCAGCCCGAGGAGCCGACCGAAGCGCAGGATCTCGCGGAGGTCCCGGGTGGCGCTCTCGAGGTAGGCGACCCTCGGCCGGGTGTCGGTCGGGGACTCGGCGGTGGCGAAGCCCTCGTCGATCTCGGCGCCGACGACGGCGGGGTCGGCTCGCTCATGGACCAGCACCTCGAACTGGGTGACCGTGCCGAGGCGATTGACGGGGCCGGCGCGCTGGAGGTACTCGAGGTGCGTCAGGACCAGGGACTCCTGGGTGGAGTCGGGGGAGGCGACGATGGCGGCGACCTTCACGTCGATCTCGCCGAATCGAAATCGATCGCCGACGGAAAGACCCTTCCGAATCGCGAAGGTCTGACCGACCAGGGCCGAGTCCTTCTCGCGCTCGAACGTCGCCAGATCTCCGGAGATCGCCTCGAGGTCGCGCTGGGCCAGGAGGTCGGCCGCCGGCGCTCCCTGGAAGGTGACGAGGTCCAGGCTCGCGCGGCAGTTGTTAAGGAAGACCTTGACCGGCAGGACCTGCTCGACGCCCTCCACGTCTTCGATGCGGCGGGTGTAGGACTCCGGCAGGAACGAGGTCTGGGGGCAGTACCTGTTATCCCTGAAGACCACGAGAGTCCGCGCCGCATCGGTGGCGTCCATCGCCCTCGACAACCCGGTCCCGAGGCTCTCCACGAGCACCAGGAGGGCCAGCGCGCTGGCCACCCCGAGGACCGTGAGGACCGTTCGGCCCAGGCGGCGCCGCATGTTGCGGACGACAAGGAGCAGGACCTTCACGGGGTCACCTCCTGCGCGGGTTCTGCCTCGACGAGCTTCCCTCGCTCCAGCCGGTAGACGCGGGTGCCGACCTGGGCCGCCCGCTCGTCGTGGGTGACCATGACAATGGTCTTGCCTTGCTCCTGATTGAGGCGCTGGAGGAGCCGCAGAATGCCCTCGGCCGACTCGGCGTCGAGGCTCCCTGTGGGCTCGTCGGCGACCAGCAGCTCCGGGTCAGCGACCAGAGCCCTCGCGATGGCCACGCGCTGCTCCTGCCCACCGGACAGCTGCTTGGGGAGGTGCGTCGCGCGGTCTGTCAGTCCCACGGCGGCGAGCGCCAGCTCCACCCGCCGGTGCCGGTCAGCGCGCGTCAGCTTCTGGAGCCAAAGGGGCAGCTCCACGTTCTCATACGCGGTGAGGACCGGGACGAGGTGGGCGCGCTGGAAGATGTAGCCGACGGTTCGGGCGCGCCAGCGCGCGAGCTTCGAGGCACGCGTGCCGCCCACGTCCTGGCCGCCCACGCGCACGCTCCCCTCGTCTGGCCGGTCAATCCCGGCCAGGAGGTTGAGGAGCGTCGTCTTGCCTGAGCCTGACGGGCCAAGCAGCACGAGGAAGTCACCGGTCGCGACGTCGAGGTCGACGTCATCGAGGGGGGTCACGGCGTGACCCCCCTTGAGGTAGCGGCGCGTGACGCCGCGGAGTTCGATGAAGCTCATGGTGACTCTCCTCCGGCAGCGGTGCCGGCCTGTTGGTTGAGGGCGATAGGGACGCCCGTTGGTGGGGCGTCCGCCGGGAGGAGCGCGCGGCCGCCATCAATGAGCTCCATGGTCCAGTCCAGGCCGTCGAGGACCTCGATCAGCCGCTGGCCGTCGGGGCCACGTTGCTCGGCGCCGGTCCGCACCTGCTGCCGTACGGCCAGGTCGCCGTCGGGCTCGTGGACCCAGATGGCGCCGTCTCGCACGAGCTCGGCGGGGACGGCGAGGCGGCGGGCGGCGCGCTCGGCCGTGCCCCCTGGGGAGCTGGCCCCAGGGTCCTCGGAGCTCGAGAAGAAACGAACCTGCGCCAGCATGTCGGGGCGCAAGAGGTCGTCGGCGTCAAGGACGCGCACCTGGACCTCGAGGGTCACCTTCTGGATATCGGCGAGCTGGACGATGCGCAGGATCTGACCCGCGTAGGGAAGGGAGGGCCGGGAGTCGGCCAGGACCTCCGCCTCTTGCCCTGCGGCCAAGGCGCCGACGTCGGTCTGCGGTACGTCGACGCGCACGCGCAGGGTCGTGGGGTCGTACAGGGAGCAGACGGGCCCGCCAGCCTCCAGCTCATCGCCGGTGACCGCGAGGCGCTCCAGGACGATCCCGTCTTGCGGGGCGCGAACCACCATCCGCCCGAGCGCAAGCTCAGCCTCCGCCAGCGACGCCTTGGCCTCGTTCACGGTGCCCCGGGCGCGGGCGAGTCGCGCTTGGCCCGTGTCGATCATGCGCTGCTCCTCAAAGCGAAGCTCCAGGTGGCGCTCAGCTCTCGTGAGGTCCGCGGCCGCCTCGATGGCAGCCGCGCTGGCGAGCGCCGCTGCGGCACGCAGGGCCGAGAGCCGCCCGGAGGCCACCTCTAGGCCCGCGACGGCGATCTCGACCTGGCGGGGCCCTGAGGTCCCCGCGGCCGCCAGCTCCTGCTGGACCACGACCTCGCTCTCGGCGAGCGACACCTCCGCGAGGCCGCCACGGACGGCGGCAGCGGCCTCCGCCGCAGCCGCCACGCGCCCGGTGTGGCGGGCTCGCGCAGCGTCGCATGCCGCGGTGACCTCGATGGCAGCCTCGTAGCTCGCCTCGGAGATGCGGAGTTCAGCTGCGGCGAGGTCCACCTCGGCCTCCGCGACAGCGAGCCTGGCGCGCGCACGGTCCCGCGAGATGCGAGCGTCGTCGTCGATCATCCGGGCGATGGGCTGCCCCGCCTTCACCTTGTCGGATTCCTGCACCAACACCTCGCGGACGATGCCCGCAGAGAGCGCCGGTGCGTGCACGGGGAACGGGTCGGGTTCGATCCATCCCGCCGCCTGGGTCAGGAGGGTGCGTTGAGTCACTCTCTCGCCCGGTCCCTCCAGGCGCACAGGGCGGGTCAAGGTGACGGGGATACGCTCGGTGAGTAGCTCCACGAGGGCGTCACGGAGAATGAAGGCGAAGGCGCCGAGGAGCGCCAGGGGCACCAAGGCGCGCACCCAGCCCCTTCGCGGGGGCTGGATTGAGGGCACGCTCCGAGAGAGCCCGGCGAGGTCCACGTCTTGATCGACCGAGCTCATCGTGAGCCCTCCATGAAGAGGGGGGCGGCCATGGGGCCACGAGACGCCACCAGGTCCAAGGCTGCCAGGTCACTGCGCTCCCAGTCGTCGATGTCCCATGTGGCCCGCATGGACAGTCGTCGGAGCGCACCGGTCCACTGCTCCAGGGGAGTGCGCTGGACACGGAAGGCGGCCCTGGCTGCCTCCCAATCGCCAAGCAACGACTTCACGACGTCGGCCGACGCGCCTTCGACGCGTGAGTCCGCCTGGCGTACCCGTGTCAGGGCGTCGATCTCTGCCGTCTGGAGGAGGTGTAGCTGATCTTCGTAGGCCGCGAGGGCGGCGTCGCGGCGTTCGATTGCGGCGGCGAGCCGACCCTCCCAGCTCGAGGGGAAGGGGACGGTGATTCGCAGGACCCCGCCGATCTGGGTTGGATCCAGGAACCCGAGGCGTGGGCCCAGAGCGACCCCCGGCCAGGCGTCCGCGGCAGCCTGGCGAACCTGGCTCTCCCGGAGTTCGAAGGTGCGCTGAGCCACCCGCAGGCTGGGATGGGACTCGAGGTGTTCATCGAGGTCGAACCAGGTGCCCGGCTCGGCCGGGCCCAGAGCTTCGGGCGCAGGGATCACCGGAGCTGCTCCGGCGAGGTCTCGCTGAGGGTCGAGGCCGACCACGGCGGCGAGGCCGGCGCGGGCGCGCGAGGCCTCGTCCGCCGCGAGTGAGAGACGCCGGGTGAGCTCGGCGGCCGCTCCTTCGGCCGCCTCCGAATGGGTCCGACCGATGCGGCCCTCACGGGTGAGGATCTGGACTCTTTGGAGGTCCCTGTCGGCTTGCTGGCCGATTTGAGCGAGGCGGTCTGTCCGTATCGCTGCCGCCTGCCACTGGACAAGCGCTCGTTCGGCGTCGAGCCAGGCGCGCCAAGCGGCGTCCTCGAGCGCGGCGCGAGCGGCCTCCACCTGGGCCTCCGCGACGGCCTCATCGGCGCCGGAAGGTCCGAGCCCGAGGAGTCCGATCAGGTCGAAGGCGGCCAGGGCATTCACAAGGTCGGAGTCGCCGCTGAAGTCCTGGTCGATGACCTGGATGCCGACGGGTGCGGGGGCGCCAGCGCTCTGCTGCTCGCCGCGGGCAGCGGCCAGTTCGCGCCGTGCGGCCCGTACCTCGGGCGCCCAGGCGGCGGCGCGGAGGTACCAGTAGCCTGATTGGTCAGGGCGCGCGCAAGCCTCGGGTCCCGGGCTCGCAAGCAGGCTCCCGGGGAGATCGGTCGCCAGGGAGAGCTCGAGGGGTGGGCTCGCGTCCGCGCGGGCCCCGAGTGCGGCGCGGGCGCTCCCCTCGTCGAGGAATACAGGGTCAGGCGTGGCGCAGGCGAGCGCGCTGAGCGCTGCCAACGGGCCGACGATGGTCGGGCGGGTCATCTGGCTACGGGTTGAAGAATCGGGACACCTTGGAGGCGAGGCGCATGACAGGTCACGCGCGGGTCCCGAGCATCAAATTCGTAGCGGACGGACGCCGGGTAGCAGCCCGGCGTTGGGGCGTTCCTTGGGCGGTGGCGGCCGGATGAACCCGCTGCTGCCCCGCAGGGACGACGGCTTGAGAGCGGCGGACGCGACGGTCATCACGCCCGGCGCGGCGGGGGCGAACTCGCCGACCGGACCGTCCACGGCGGCGAGGAGGACCTCGTCAAGCTCGACCTCCAGGCAGCCACCGCAGTCCCCGGACTCGCCACAGCAGCCGGCGCTGAGCCAGCCTCCGTCGCATGCCGTCCCGCCCATGCCTGCGGCCTCGCCAGCGGGCGGTGCACCGCAGCAGCTCATCGTCACCGGTGCCGAGGGCTCTGCGTCGCAGAGGCAGATCACGAAGCCCGAGGCGGGCGTCAGGATCAGCCCTGGCAGGGCCAGGATCAGCAGGGTCAGAGCTCGGAGGTGCTGCAGCATGGGAAAGAGTGCGGACGCATGGGCGGCCGCGCGCCGTTCATAAGGGATAGATCGGCCACGGATGGGTAGCAAGCAGAAACTAGTGCCGGATTCGCCACGTGGAGGCGTGGGGCCTCCTGCGGGGGGGCTCGGGGTCCCGATACGACTCAGCGCCGGCTCCGCCGTGAGCCCATGAGCTCCGCCACGGTTCGGACCTCAGGGGACGCTCCGGCGCTCTCGATGGCGTCGATCGTGTCCACGCAGGCCTGGATCTGCTTCTCGAGATTGCGCGCCTCGCGGTGCGCCCGAAGGCGCTTCTTGAGATCGCGTAGCTGGGGCAGGACCGGGCGCGCCGCACCCCCGTACTGCTGAAGCGCCTTCATACAGCGGAGGATGCGGTCCTGCTTTCCCCACTTGTCGATCTCGGTCACGAGGATGCAGAGCTCCATGCCCTCGGCGATGCGGTTCGCTGCCAGGAAGTCGAGGCCGGCGAGGCGGACGCCGTTCGAGAACATCACGCCGCTTGGGGACGGCGTGCGCACGGCCTCGACGAGCTGGGGAAGGAGGGGTTTGAGCTCCTCGAGGGTCATGAGCTTGAAGATGGTGCCCATGGCCCCGCGGGCCCGACCGTCGTCGTTGAGCAGCAGCCGCTCGATGACGGGCAGGAGATCCGAGCGGTCGACGTCCCCGAGGTTCTTGGAGAGCAGGCCCCGCATTCCGAGCGCGCCGCCGGGATAGAAGAGGCAGAAGGCGAGGTACCTCTGGGTGATCTCGCGCGGGTCCTCGTCCTCTTCCAGCAGCGCCAGCTCCAGCATGTCTGGGATGGCCTTACGGGCGCGGTTGCCAAGGGCAGACAGGGCGTAGGCGGCCTGGATCCTCAGCCAGACATCGTCTGACTGCAGGCAGCGACGAAGCTCTGGGAGCGCGGCCGCGGCCTTCGCACCGAGCTCGGAGATGGCCTGGCAGGCGCCGTACCTGACGTCGAGCCGCCTGGACTTGAGCATCACGCGCAGCTCGGCGGTTGGCGTGTCGCCGCTGCTGGCGAGGGCCTTGGCCGCCCTTGACCGGACCGCGGGGGACCAGCTCTTGAGGTCGCGCATGAGCTCTGCCGGTCGCTTCTCGGCGTAGTGCTCCGAGCCCTTGGACCAGGAGTCGAAGCCTCGTCCAGCCTCGATGGTGTCGGTCAGCTCGTCGCCCACGAGTCGGTTCTTCTTGTTGACCCCCCGTCCGGTGATGAAGAGCTCCTGCTTGTGGAAGGTGTTGGCGAGCACGAAGGCTCCGGTGCAGTCCCACTTGCCGTACTTGTGCTCCCCGCCAGACATCCCCGCGCCTCCCTGGTAGGGGAAGCTGCCGTCGTGGGCCCTGGCGAGGTCGTAGTACCAGCGCTGCTCACGGAGGAAGGCGCTCAGGGCCTCCTGGCCCACCCGATTGGCGCCGATGGGGCCCCACAGGAAGCTGAAGTAGTTGCCCGTGTGCCCCTGCTCGCGCTCGTCGTAGGACGCAACCGCCATGCGGCCGAAGAAGGCGGCCTCCTCGTCCATGCCCTGGAGGTCGAAGATCAGCGCGGCCAGGGAGTTCTTCCCGTTGTCGTCATGGCTGTCCCAGCCAGGCCGGTGGTCGCCGTAAGGGATGGCCCCCTTGCCCGTGTAGAAGCTGGCGAAGAGGTTCGCGCGCTGGATGGCCTCGGCGATCTCGCGGTCCTTGACACCGCACTTCTCTGCGAGGATGAGGGCGAGGTGGCATACCAGGCCGGCCTGGTTGACCGCGCCGTATCCGCCGAGGGACCCGTGTAGCTGCCCGTCGTTGAGGTCGGGCCATGCCATGCCGTGACCCCAGGTCCCCACGCGGCTCTGGCCGCGAGCGATGGTGCCGGTGTACTCGGCGATGGCGGGGAGCACCTGGCGGTCCTTGGTCGCGAGGTAGTACTCACAGAGGAAGACCGCCCGGTAGCCCCACTCCCAGGCCAGAAGCCCGGACGTCCTCCCCTCCAGCGTCAGCTCGGTGTCCGGGCGCCCGACCTTCCTCGCCAGGTCACGCACCGCGCCGGCGTGGCGCCGATCCCCGTTGGCGAGGAGCGCGAGCGCGTTCATCATGCCGTCGATGCCGCCCTTCATGTTCGCGGCCATGTGGTCGCAGGCGGCGTCGAGGATCTTGCGCGACTTGGCGCAGTCGAAGGGCGCGGTGGGCTCGTACTCGCCCAGGATCGGGAGCTTGAGTCGGACGGACTGGACCTTGCCCTTCCGCCACCGCTTCAGGTCAAGGCGGCCCTTGCCCTTGGCGGACTCCGCGGCGCCGATAGCCAACCCGAGGGCGGCCCGGGGGTCGGCGGAGAAGAGCGAGCTGCCCACGCCGACGATCACGTCGCCCGGCTCCAGCTTGCCCTCGGCGGGCGAGCCGCCGGCGACCTCGGTGATAAGGATCTGCCGTGCATCGGTGGTCTCGAGCTTCCAGCCCCAGATCCACCCGCGGGCGCCGGTGGGTCCGAGGGTCCAGTCGTGCTTGTCGTCCCGTTCGTCGCCTGCGGTCAGGTCGGGGACCGCAGGCTTGTTGCGCTGAGCGGCGGTCTCTGCAGCTCCGAGGAGCGGGAGGACAAGGAGCAGACAAGTTCGCAGGTGGACCATGGTGACGATTCTCGGGAGGGGGCACTCACGCCAATGGGGCCGTGTGGTGCCCGCGCGAACGGGGATAGTGTGCCCTCTGTCACCGCCCACGGTCCAACGCGCACAGCTGCCCCTTCGCGGCTGGCTCCATCGAGCAGGTCCGGTGCGCGGTCGCGTTGGGCCGATCGCGTCCTCGCCTCCCTGGGCCCCGCGTAGAGTCCTGGCCTCCCCACGGGGCGCCGAGACGGCGCGGAGAGAAGAGGCGCGGGAGAACGAGCGCGGAGAGTAGGGGCGCTGAGGTCGCGCGCGGGGAGGGGCGTCCAGCGGGCGGACTCAGCGCGGGAGCGTCGGGTCGGGAGCCGCCGTCTGCCGCCCGGTGCCCAGGAGCATCTTGAAGAACCTCTCCCGCTGGGGGGCACCGATGCGGTTGAACGTGCGATAGCGCGCGTGCTGGCCCGG
>CAJQPT010000043.1 GCA_905480285.1 uncultured bacterium | reverse complement strand
TCCAGCCGGGGGACGTGACCGCGACGAGCTCGGATACCTCGGCGCTCGAGGATTGGGTGGGCTTCAGGCCCATGACGACTGTTGAAGAAGGCGTGGGCCGCTTCGTGGCCTGGTATCGGGAGTACTACCAGCGATGAGCATCGATCAAGAGAGGACGCTGGCGGTCATCGGGCTCGGATACGTGGGGCTGCCGCTGGCCGCAGAATTCGGCAAGCGGCGTCCGGTCATCGGCTTCGACATCAGCGAGCCCCGCGTGGCTGAGCTTCGAGATGGGCGCGACTCGACCCGGGAGCTATCCAGCGATGAGCTCGCTGATGCCACAGGGTTGACCTTCTCGACGCATGTCGAGGACCTGGCCCCGTGCAACACCTTCATCGTCACGGTCCCGACCCCGATCGACGCCCACAAGCGCCCGGACCTCACGCCGCTCCTCCGGGCGAGCCAGATGATCGGGAACGTGCTGAAGCGCGGAGACCTCGTGATCTACGAGTCGACGGTCTACCCTGGCGCGACGGAAGAGGAGTGTGTTCCGGTCCTGGAGGAGCACTCGGGTCTCGTTCTGAACGAGGACTTCTTCGTTGGCTACAGTCCCGAGCGGATCAACCCGGGGGACAAGGAGCGGAGGATCACGAGCATCACCAAGGTGACCTCGGGCTCGACCCCTGCCGCGGCGCAGGTGGTGGACGCGCTGTACAGCCAGGTCGTCACCGCCGGGACCCACCTTGCCCCAACAATCAAGGTCGCCGAGGCGGCGAAGGTGATCGAGAACACCCAGCGCGACCTCAACATCGCGCTGGTCAACGAACTCGCGATCATCTTTCACAAGCTCGGAATCGACACCTCGGCGGTGCTAGAGGCGGCCGGTACGAAGTGGAACTTCCTCCCCTTCCACCCCGGGTTGGTCGGCGGACATTGCATCGGCGTCGATCCCTACTATCTGACCCACAAGGCCAAGGCGGTGGGGTACCACCCGGAGATCATCCTCGCTGGCCGAAGGCTGAACGACGGCATGGGGAGCTTTGTGGTCTCGAGGCTTGTTAAGGCGATGATCCGTAAGCGAATCCAGGTGGATGGTGCCCGAGTGCTGGTTCTCGGCTTGGCCTTCAAGGAGAACGTCCCGGACCTTCGGAACACGCGCGTCATCGACGTGATCCGAGAGCTCGAGCAGTACAACGCGGAGGTCTCGGTGCACGACCCGCTGGTTGACCCGGTGGAGGCGAAGGCCGAGTACGCGATTGACATGACCGCCGTACCCGAGGCCGGGTCCTACGACGCGGTCATCGTCGCCGTGGCCCACAGGGAATACCTCACCCTTGGCGCTGACGGGATTCGTGCCATGGGGACGGCTGAGTGTGTCCTCTTCGATCTGAAGGGTGTCCTTGGGCCGGATTCCGACCACCTTCGGCTCTGATGAAGAAGCGCCTGTCGCGGGAGATTCTGAGGCAAATGGGGACCAGGCCCGTGGGCCGCCATCGTGCGGATATGTGGCCCTGTGGCGCTCTCGGAGAGGGCGGAGCTCGATGAGAGTTGCTTACTACTCGAACCAGTTCGTGGCAAGCCGGGGGCACGGGATCACCCGCTACTCCCGGAGCCTGTTCCGCGCCCTTCGGGCGACTCAGGCGTCGCTCGAGGTCGTCCCCGTGACAAGCTGGAGCCCGGAGTCGATCGAGGGCTTCGACGCGCTCCGTGAGGACACCGGAATCGAGGTCCTGCCCTGGGGACGGCGGCTCACGCCGCTTGCCTGGACCCTCCTTGGCGCGCCCGCAATCGAGCGCTGGCTCACGCCAGGATTCGACCTGCTCCATGTTCTCGCGCTGGGATACCCGGTGCCCTCGCGCCTGCCCTGGGTGGTCACGATTCATGACATCGGGCCGTTGACCCATCCGCAGTACTTTCCGAAGTCAGACGCCGCGTTGATGAGGCGTGGACTCCGGCAAGCGGCCAGGTCCGCATCGGCGATGATCTGCGTTTCGCAGGCGACCGCGGACGAGGTGGAGGCTCACCTCGGTGGCACCGTTGCGGACAGGCTGCACGTTGTTGGGGAGGGGGTCACCCGTCGCGCGCGGTCGAACCCAGAGGGACCGCAGGCCGAAGTTGCGGACGGGCTTCCGGTCGGGACTCCCTTCCTCCTCGCCGCTGGCGGCGCGAGCCCCAGGAAGAACCTCGGGAGGCTGCTGTCATCGTTCGAGGGGCTGGCGGATCGGATCCCTCACCACCTGGTGCTTGTGGGGGGGAGTGGTTGGGGTCACTGCGACCTCGCCGCGAGGATCGAGGCGTCGTCATTCACAGACCGGATCCACCGCCTCGGCTACGTCACGGACGACCAACTGGATGCCCTCTACGGTGCGGCGGCAGCCTTCGTTCACGTGTCTCTCTTTGAGGGGTTCGGCCTGCCCTTGCTTGAGGCCATGGAGGCGAGATGTCCGGTGGTGACCTCGAGCGTGTCGTCCCTGCCGGAGGTCGCAGGTGACGCCGCTGTCCTGGTGGATCCACACGACGTGGAGGCCATCTCAGAGGGCATCCTTGCGGTCGTCTCAAGCGCCGATCTATCGGCTGAACTGGTGGAGAAGGGAGAGCTTCGGGTGAGCGAATTTACCTGGGAAGCATGCGCTCGTCAGGTGGCCGACATCTACCGAGGAATCGCATGAGCGCGGCGGGTCAACTGCCTGGGGCCTTCATGTTCTCGATGGACTTCGAGCTCTACTGGGGCGTGCTGCACAATCGGAGCCTTGACGACTATCGCGACAGGCTCCTGGGTGGACGCGAGGCGATCCCGAAGATCCTCGCGCTGGCTGAGAGGTACGGGGTGCACGCCACGTGGGCCACGGTGGGGTTTCTCTTCCTGGATGGTCTTGAGGACTTCGAGCGATTCCGTCCGGCTATGGAGCCTTCCTATTCGGACCACCGATACTCGCCCTACGATTTTGTGGATCGCCTTGAGGGTCGGATCCCGCATGAGCTGCTCTTCGCGCGCGAACTTGTGAAGCAGATTGCGGCCACGCCTGGCCAAGAGGTTGCGACGCACACCTACTCGCACTTCGACTGCCAAGCTGAGGGGGTCTCGCTGGCCGAATTCGACGCTGACATCGCCGCCGCGTGCGAGGTTGGGTTGGAGCTCAGGATCGAGACCCAGAGCATTGTCTTTCCCCGGAATCAGTTCCTTCCTGCGAACCTGGAGGTGATCCGAAGTCACGGCATCAGGGCCTTCCGCGGAAACCCGGACCATTGGGCATACAACTTCTCAGGGGGCGCGCACGCAGAGTCGAGATGCCGGAGGTTCAGGATGTTGGATGCCCACATCGATCTCTCTGGGCCCCTGACCTCCGAGTGGTCAGGTCGAGGTGCGGAGCCACCCGCCGACCTGCCTGCGAGTTGGTTCCTTCGGCCGGAGCGCCCGGGCTTGGCGCCTCTACGCTGGATGCGTCTCCGACGCATCAAGCGCGCGATGGATCACGCGGCGCGCACGGGAACGGTCTTTCACCTGTGGGCCCACCCGCACAACTTCGGCGGCGATGTCGAGAGGAGCACCTGGTTCCTGGGGGAGGTCTTCAAGCACTACGAGCACCTTCGAGAGCGCGAGGGGATGAGGTCCATGAGCATGGGCGAGGCCTCTGAGGCTGCTCGTGGGTGAGCGGTTCGATCCCCTAGGCCACTCCTCGCGTATCCTGACTTCGCCGCAATCGCTCCAGCCTCGGCGAGGTGTCGATCGATCATCACCTGCAGTGGGACGGTAAGCCCCCAACCACCACCAGCTTCGTCCGACGATACGCTCTTCGCTCATTTGCAGTCTCTCCTCTTCGCGGACTGAGCCTCCTCAACCCAAAGCACCGTGGAACCTGTTCGTGTACTCCGGATTCAATCGAGGATCTGCATCGGTGGGCCTTCGTTGAATACGACCTACCTGTCTCAGTACCTCGCCCCTCTTGGATACGAGACCATCCTGGCTGGAGGTGCTCTCGACGACGGAGACCAGAGTTCGATCCCGGAGGCGAAGCGTCGCGGGGTGGAGGTCGTTGAGCTTGGTTCCATGCGACGATCCCTGGGCCCTGTCGCGGATCTCCTCGCGGTCTGGCAGATCATCCGCTTGATCCGCAAGTTCCGCCCCAGCGTCGTCCACACTCACACGGCCAAGGCCGGTGCGATCGGACGTTTCGCCGCGTGGCTATGTCGTGTCCCTGTTGTCGTCCATACCTTCCACGGACACGTCTTCGAGGGCTACTTCACGCCTCGGGTCAGTCGGATGTTCCAGCGGGTAGAGCGGGTGCTGGCGGGTATGTCAGATCGGATCATCGCGATCAGTCCCTCTCAACTCACAGACCTGTCATCGAGATTCAAGATCGCCAGGCCTGAGAAGTTCGCGTGTATCCCCCTCGGCTTCGAGCTTGATCAATTCAAGAACTGTGGCGAGCACTTGGGGGAACTTCGAGCTGAGTTCGGCCTCGGCGCCGAGGTCGTCCTCGTTGGTCTCATCGGTCGGCTGGTGCCGATCAAGAACCACAGGCTGCTCCTTGAGGCCATTGCCAGATTGGACGTGACGGCGGAGGTCCGCTTCTTCATCGTCGGCGACGGACACATACGCAGGGAGCTCGAGCAAAAGGCGACCGACTTGGGCATCGCAGACCGGGTGATCTTCACAGGCGCACGGTATGACACGGCGCGGATCTATGCGGACCTCGATATCGTGGCCCTGACCTCGATCAATGAGGGAACGCCGGTGACGCTCATCGAGGCGATGGCGGCGGGCAAGTCGATCGTGACCACGGATGTCGGGGGGATTCGAGACATCCTCCCCAAGGGCTACGGAGCCGTGGTTCCCAGTGGCGACGTGGCGGCATTCGCGGAGGCCCTGGCGAGGTTCATCGACGACGAGGGCGCTCGTGCGTCAGCGGTGAACGCGTCGCAGGCTGACATCGCTCGCTTTGAGGTCGACCGTCTCGCAGGCGACGTTGATCGGCTCTATCGCTCACTCCTTAACCTGGAGCCCCGTTGATCCTGGACGAGGACCGTGGCGGTTCGGAGTCGCCCCGGACGGGACGCCCTCGCGCACGGCTGGTAGCCCCATCGGGGCGGTATTCCTGATGAAGCAGACAGTAGTGCACCTCATCAACGACCTGGAGCGGGCGGGCGCGCAGCAGATGGTGCTCTCGATCGTCAGGGCGCATGACCGGGAGCGCTTCGAGCCGGTGGTCGTCATGTGGGGGGGGCCTGGCGACCTGAAGCGCGCCTTCGCGGAGCTTGGAGTGGAGGTGGTCGACCTCGGCGCGCGACGCAAGCTGAGTGCCGAGGCGTCCTGGAGGCTCGTGGGGCAGTTGAGGCGCCGGAAGCTCGCCGTGATTCACACCCACTTGTTTCACATGCATGTGATGGGGCGCCTCGCTGCACTTCTCGCAGGGAGTCAGGTCGTGGTCTCAACACACCACAACCTTCGTTCGGGCAATCACCCTCTCATGCGGGTGGCGGAGCGGTGGACCCGGCCTTTGACCACCGCAACCACCGCCGTGACCGAGGCAGCGGAGTCGACATACTTCGGCGATAGCGCGCCGTTCTCAGAGGAGCTCTTCCTCGAAGGACGTCGCCACTTCACGATCTCGAACGGTCTTGCGACGGAAGATCTTGATGGGGTCCGGCGCGATACGGACCGGGCAGCCGTCCGCGCTGAGCTTGGCCTCGAGGGCGACTTCGTCCTGGCCTGCGTCGGACGCCTTCACCCGAGCAAGGGCCACGAGGATCTGTTGCAAGCGATGAGTGAGGTCGTACGGGTGAACGACGGTGTGAGGCTCCTCTTGGTGGGTGAGGGCGCGCTTCGCCCCGCGCTGGAGTCATTGATCCAGGAGCTCCGATTGGGTTCCGTGGTGACCCTCCTCGGGCATCGGTCCGATGCTGCGCGGATTGTCGCGGCGTCAGACGCCTTCGTTCTCCCCTCTGTGGTCGAGGGCTTCGGGCTCGCGGTGGCCGAGGCGATGATGTTGGGGGTGCCTGTCATCGCGACGAACCTAGACTCGATCCAGGAGGTCGTTGGGCCATGCGGGGTACTCGTCCCCCCCCGATCACCCCACGCGTTAGCGGATGCGATACTCAGTCTCGTGAAGGACCGACCGCAGCGATCCGAGGAAGGCATGGATCGCGTACGAGATCGATTTGATATCCGTGCCGTGGTGCGCCAGTACGAGCAGCTCTACGCTCTTCTCATTGACTTGTAGGCCGGCCAGTAGGATCGGTGTACTGTTCCGATGACAACGCCGCGCGTTAGTGTGGGGCTAATGGCCCAGTCTAGACGTTACGTGGGGGTCCCGATGCAGACCTAGCCATGCTGCAGGTACTTGGACGAGAGAAATAAACCTTGAAGGCGACTCATCTCTACTTTCTAAATCGCGTCGAAGCACTTCAGTCCTCTTCGTGCGCTTGGAGCACGCTCGACTTTGGTTGCGGGCACGGTGAGGTTGTTCAGGAGGGAGTGCGTCGTGGCCTCGACATGTTTGGGTGCGAGTACGCCGGGCCAGGGGGCCACCTGGATATTCCTGAGCACATCTCAGAGGCTGGCCTCGCGGACCGAGTCCGGCTCACTGACGGGAAGGTGATTCCCTTCGATGACGGCGCCTTTGACCTCGTCATCTCCAATCAGGTCTTCGAGCACATTCCTAACTTCAACGAGAACCTACGGGAGATAGGACGCGTTCTCGGCGGCGGCGGGACCTTCATCAACTTCTTCCCGCACAAGGGCACCGTCTTCGAGGTCCATTGCCGAGCCCCCATGCCGCACTGGTTCGGAAGCAACGTGGTCCGGGCTCCGCTGTTGCTTGCCGGGAAGCTCTCAGGTCTTGGTCGCCGAAAGAAGGAGCGGAACCCCATTCGTTGGGTCCGCTTCTGGTTGAGTTGGCTTGAGGGGAACACGTTCTACCGAAGCAAGCGCGATGTCCTGAGGTCGTATCGAGATGAGGGATTCCAAGATGTCGAGATCGATACCCTTGGTTACGTCCTTGCCCGCCACCGAGGGTCGACCTGGGCCCTGATCCGATTCATGCCCTTCTCTGAGCGCCTCGCGCAGCGTTTCTTCGGGCTGATGATCGTCGCACGCAAGGGGCCTCGAGATTAGGGAGGCACTGGGTCGGGGCTTCCCACGCCCAGGGGAGGCGTTGACCTCGAGCCGCTCGCGGGGCGTTGCCTGAGGCGGTGTTGCGGGCGGTGGCCTCGTGTGAGAGACCATGAGTTGCCGCTGATTCTGTAGTTGGGGACCCCACCCCCTCCATCAATGGGCGCTCGACGGCGTCGGCCATCGACACCTCCGTCTTCTATGGGGTATTGTGGAAGTACCGCGGCCTCATTCGTCCTTCCTTGACGGATGGGTGAGGGGTGGGCGGTGTCGAGGCGTGGCCTCGGTGCCCCGGTCTCTGGTGCCGCCAGCCCTGCCAGGTCAGGCTTGATATGGATCAGCCTTCGAATTCGGGATCTTCCCATCCGCGCGCGGCGGCCCCCTTGGATGGGGTGGGAGAGGCTGTAGGAGAGCGGGTTTGTCGGAGTCAGGCTCCGGCTCGGGGGGGCGAGCGGTGGGCCTCCAGGAGGGCGCGGCGGAAGGTCGGATATCGGATCGGGGCCACGGTGGGGGCGGTGTTCCTGGCGGTGTTCTCTTGGGGGGACGATGGGCAGGTGCTGGCCAAGGGGCCGGCGAATCCTGGGCATGGGGCGTTGGAGTGCGCGGACTGTCATGACTCGGCGCCGGGGACGGTGCGGCAGCAGGTCCAGGCGGCGGTGGCCTTCGGGCTGGGGCTGCGGGAGACGGCGCCGGCTATCGGGCGGCTGCCGGTGACGAATCGGATCTGCCTCGACTGCCACGAGCGGGAGGAGGACCACCACCCCACCCACGTGTTCACCCAGCCCAAGTACGCGGACGAGCGCGAGGAGATCGCGGCGCACCTGTGCATCACCTGCCACCGCGAGCACAGCGGGCGGCACGTGGAGAACACCGGGCAGTTCTGCGCGACGTGTCACTCGGGGATGGAGGTGCGGGAGGATCGGACGACGCCGACTCACGCGGCCCTGGCCGCGGAGGAGCGGTGGGACACCTGCCTGCGCTGTCACGACTTCCATGGGAACCACCACCACGAGTGGCCCGAGTCGTTGGAGGAGGCGTTCGGGGGCCGGGAGGTCCTTCGCCACCTGGACAGCGGGACGCCTATGTACGGAGAGAAACGGGAACCGGCGCGGACGTCGCGTGACCGATAGGGTCAGGGTGCTTCTGATGTTTGTCCGAGCCTCCGTCCTCCTCGGCCTCGCGGCCCTCTGCATCTACCTCTTCGTGACGGCGCCGCCGCCGCTAGAGGAGGAGGGCGCGGTGGAGGCCTCGGTGCCCATCGAGGAGGCCTTCGCGGTGCTGGCGCGGGAAAACGACGTCGCGCGGACGCTGTGGACCCGCGAGATCGTGGGCGCGGGCAAGAAGGTGGGCCTGAGCTTCGCCGAGGACTGGGAGGACGACGGGGTGGACGCGGGGCCGCTGCCGGCGCTCTTCCTCAAGGAGACCTCCCGGCAGCTCAACCGCAAGCCTGCGCCCCTGGCGCTCTTCCTCGGCTCCGACGCGCCGATCGTCGAGGGGAACCGCTTCGAGGGACAGCAGGCCGAGGAGTTCGCCGAGCTGCGTGCGACGGGCGACCCGCAGTTCTTCCTGGACCCCGAGCTCGGAATGCAGACGGCGATGTTCCCCGACGTCGCCGGCGCGGACGCCTGCGTGACCTGTCACAACGCCCACGTGGACTCGCCCCGGGACGACTGGGCGCGGGGCGACGTGATGGGGGCGACGACCTGGACCTACCCCGAGGCCACCGTCTCCCTCGACCGGCTCGTGGAGCTGATGGACGTCTACCGCGAGTGCACGCGCCTCGCCTACGAGCGCTACCTCGCCAAGGCCGCGACCTTCGAGGAGCCGCCCCCCGTGGGGGACCGCTGGCCCCGCGAAGGTGAGCGCGTCCTCCCGAGCGCGGACGTCTTCATGGAGGAGATCGAGCGCAGCGTCTCCCGGGACACCGTCGCGTCGCTCATCGGCCTCGTCAGGTCGCGCCGCTGACCGTGCGCTACCCCGCCCACACGAGGCGCCCGATCTTCTGGGGCACCGTCGCGCTGGTCCTCGCGCTGCTGCCCTTCCTGGGCGTGCCCACGCCCGAGGGCCTGCGGTCGATCTACGCGGACCCCACCTACCGCGTGGTGACCGGCTTCGCCCTCACCGTCCTCGTCGCGTTCCAGTGGGCCTACGTGGTCCTGCGGCGGCGCCCGGGGACCGACGTGAAGGCGCTGCTGGTCCAGCACCTCTGGATCGGCGCGGCGGCGCCGATCCTGCTGATGATCCACGCCCTGTCCTCGGGCTACGGCTACCAGGCCGCGCTCGTCTGGGTCTTCCTCGCGAACTGCGTCCTCGGCCTGCTCAGCCCACGGATCCCCGGGCGTCAGCTCCGAGGGCTCGAGCGGCTCTGGCTCCCGCTCCACATCGCGGGCTCCATCAGCGTCGTCGCGCTGATCGCCATCCACGTGGTGGTCGTGACGCGCTACCACTGAGCGGCGCCGCCGCTCAGCCGCCGAGGAACAGGTCGAGGACGCTGTCCGCGGTGCTGACGGTCTTCTTGAAGAACTCCGTGTAGCCGCAGTCGCTGCAGGTGATGTGCGTGAAGCGCTGGTTCTGGATGTCGAAGAAGCGGGAGAGGCCGTCGCCTGTGGTGCGGATGACGCCGTGATCGAAGCGGCTGCACTGGCACTTGGGACACTCGTACTGGTGGCGATCTTGGGGCATGGGGTCTCCTTCTCGGGGTGGGGTCGCGTGGTGCTGGGGCGGTGTGATCTCTCCGCCGAGGGGCTCATACGGGGGCGCCGCGCTGATATTCACCCCTTGGCAAGGTGCCCCTTGGGGCCCTCAGGGGTCCCTCCTCCCCATTGAGACCGATTGATGCGCATGGTCTCGGCTTGGGTGCGTAGCCTCGAATCAAGCGGGCCGATAGGCCCTGCGGGGGAGGTCCCCTCCCCGAACCGCTCGCCCCCGCGGCGAAGGAGACCCAAGACATGATCACCCAACGCTCCTCAGCGGGGCTCATCGCGGCGCTGGCCGTGGCTGGACTGACGTCCGCCGCGCTGGTGCCCACCGGACCGAACGAGGGCTGGGCTT
>CAJQPT010000042.1 GCA_905480285.1 uncultured bacterium | reverse complement strand
GTTGTCCCACGCCTGCGCGCCGGGGTGCCCCTTCGCCAGGTCTGCAGCGTGCGCCGCGATCTTGTACGTGACGACGCCCCGCCGCACGTCCTCGGCGTTGGGTAGCCCGAGGTGCTCCTTGGGAGTGACGTAGCAGAGCATCGCCGTGCCGAACCACCCGATCATCGCCGCACCGATGGCGCTGGTGATGTGATCGTAGCCCGGAGCGATATCGGTGGTCAGCGGGCCGAGGGTATAGAAGGGCGCCACGTGGCAGACCTCCATCTGCTTCTCAACGTTCTCCTTGATCTTGTTCATGGGCACGTGGCCCGGCCCCTCGATCATCACCTGGACGTCGTGCTTCCACGCGATCTTGGTCAGCTCGCCCAGGGTCTCAAGCTCTCCGAACTGCGCCTCGTCGTTGGCGTCCGCAATAGAGCCCGGCCGCAGGCCATCCCCGAGGCTGAAGGAGACGTCGTACTTCTTCATCACCTCGCAGATGCGCTCGAAGTGGGTGTAGAGGAAGTTCTCCTCGTGATGCGCGAGGCACCACTTGGCCATGATCGAGCCGCCGCGGCTGACGATGCCCGTCACCCGCTTCGCCGTGAGCGGGACGTAGCGCAGGAGTACGCCGGCGTGAATCGTGAAGTAGTCCACGCCCTGCTCGGCCTGCTCGATGAGCGTGTCGATGAACAGGTCGATGGTCAGGTCCTCGATCTTGCCGTTGACCTTCTCGAGGCACTGGTAGATCGGCACGGTCCCGATCGGCACCGGGCTGTTGCGGATGATGTGCTCGCGGGTCTCGTGGATGTTGTCCCCCGTGGAGAGGTCCATCACCGTGTCGGCGCCCCAGCGAATGCTGCGCTGGAGCTTCTCGACCTCCTCCTCGATGGAGCTCGTCACGGCGGAGTTGCCGATGTTCGAGTTGATCTTCACGAGGAACTTCGTGCCGATGATCATCGGCTCGATCTCCGGGTGGTTGATGTTGGCGGGGAGCACCGCCCGCCCACGCGCGATCTCGTCACGGACGAACTCCGGCTCGACGTTCTCGCGGGAGGCGACGAACGCCATCTCCTCGGTGATCATGCCCCGCTTGGCGTAGTGCATCTGGCTGAAGTTGCCGGTGCTATCCGCCGCCTGGCGCGCCTTGATCCACTCGGTGCGCGGCCGGGGGACGCCCTCGCGGACGTCGCATCCCTGGGGACCCGAGGTGTCGTAGACGTCGACCGGGTCGTCGTCGTTGGAGAGGTGAATCCTGCGCTTGGGTACGTGCAGCACGTGACCGTTGCACTCGATCCGGTCGTGGATCTTGTGGGAACTGGGGAAGCTCTCCTCGAAGGGCTCGAGGGTGTCGCTGGTGTGGTCTTCAGTCTGAGTCATGGGACTTCCTACGCCGGTTCTAGCCGGATCAGGTTCGAGGGGTGCATCTCAGGCGCCAGAGAGCGCCGCCCCCGCCGGTGACCTCCGCGCGTGCTCAGAACGAGCCACGCAGCGAAGCATTTCGGGCAAGCCACGCGGCGGACGAAAGGGCCCGTCCCGCGGCAGGCCGCATGGTAGACCCGCAGCGCCCCCCTTTCCGCCCCGGAACGGGTCAGAAACCACTTTTTCCCCGCAACAGTCTGGTCGCGTGGCGCTTCCCAAAGGCAGGGGCGTCGAATCCACTCATTGCCTCGATTGGATCCCCTCAGACTCGTATCCTTGAGACGTGGAGTGCGCCGCCGCGACGCAGCCAAGCGCTAGCTCCTCGATTCCACCCCCTCACAGGGAGAGACCCCATGACTTCGTTCAACGTCCTGCTCGCACGCACGGCCGTGGTCCTTGGAGGCGCCATCGGATGCGCCGACTGGACCTTCGCCTTCCAATGATGAGGCGGTGGAGCCCGCGCCCCCGGTGGGGGCGCTCGACCTGCTGACGCACCGCGTCCCGCTGGCGGAGGCGCCGGCGGACCTGGCCCCGCGAGTGGACCTGCTGGCGGCGGCGCCGGCCCTCAAGTCGCTGGACCCCAGTCTCCCCCTCCCATGGGCCTCCCGGAGATTCCGCTCGGCGGACTGCCGGTGATGCCTGGCCAGGACCCCTACGATATCGACCGCTACGGGCGAATCGAGGACAGCAGCGACTGGCAGCTGTGGTGGTCATTCAACAAGGACCGCTTCCTCCGCTTCTCGAACATCCAGACGGGCCGCGCCTTCACGGGCAGCGATGACTTCTACCTCGGTAGCGGCCAGCGCGAGCAGGAGACCGTGGGCGGTCGCGCCCAGGACCGCGTCATCGACGGGATCCTCTCCGACGCCCTCCTCAAGGGCCTCGAGAAGGGCGGCTCCAACGAGTTCTGCCAGTCGGCGCTCATCGCCATGACGCGAGTCGGCGGTCAGAACCAGGGCAAGTTCGACTGGGTGACCAACTGGTTCCTCGCGAACGGCACCGAGGAGATGCACACGACGGCGGCCTTCGTGCTCGGCCTGACGGGTAACGCGTCACGCGTCGACATGCTCCGGGAGATCGCCCTCAACACCAAGGAGGGATGCAAGCTCATCTCCCCAGAGGGTGAGCACCCCACCGCCCGCGTCCCGATGTCCATGCGCTCCTACGCGGCGTACGGGCTCGGCATGATCGGCTCGAGGAGCACGGACCAGGCGGTCCGGTCCCAGGTCGTCCGGACGCTGATCGACATCCTCGAGAACGACGCCTCGGACGCCAACGATGCCCGCGTGGCAGCGATGATCTCCCTGGGCCTGGTGCCCCTTCAGGTCGATGAGGACGTGGTGGCCTGCTACTGCGGTACCTGCGTCGTCCCCGACCCCCACACCTCCCTGCGCCCGCAGGTGACGTACCTCATGAGGTACTTCACGGCGGACGAGGAGTTCGACCCGATCCTGCGTGCCCACACGGCGACCACCCTCGGTCGCCTCGTCGCGGCCCGTCCGGATGGGATGACCGAGCGGATGAAGGAGGGCGTCTCCGAGGTCCTCGTGCGCGCCCTCGAGAAGTCTGCCCGTCAGCCTCGTCAGGTGCGTGAGAGCGCCACCCTCGCCCTCGGGCTCATCGGGGACGCGGACAACGACAACACGGACAAGTGGATCCGCTGGGCCCTCCGTCGCTCGATGAAGGGCGGCGGTGACATGGAGCGTCGCTTCGCCATGATCTCCCTCGCGGAGGTCGGCGGTCACGCTGGCCAGGGCGATGAGCCCTACGCCGGCATCGGCGACGTGCGCAACACCCTGACCCGCGGGCTCTCCTCCGGTAAGAAGAAGGAGAAGGCCTGGGCCGCCATCGCCCTCGGCGTGCTGGGCCACGAGCTCCGCGCCAAGGGTGTCGAGCCGGATTCGGGCGTCGACACGGCCATCCTGTCCTCCATGCGCTCCGCCAGGCGCGTTGCGGACCTGGGCGCCTACTCGATCGCCATGGGCCTGCGCGGGACGCCGGATGCGGCGCCGCGCCTGCTCAAGAAGCTCGACAAGGTCCGTGACGAGGACGCCCGCGGCTACGTCGCCATGTCCCTCGGCATGGTCGGCGCGCGCGAGGCGATCGAGTCGCTGCAGGAGACCTTGGTGGACGCGGATGAGCAGCCGTTGCTCCAGACGCGCACGGGGCTCGCCCTCGGCATGCTCGGCGACGAGAGCGTCGCGGAGTCCCTGCTGGAGGTCCTGAACTCGTCCCTCGACGAAGAGGACGGAGACGCCCGCCAGATCGCGGCCGTGTCTGCCCTCGGGTACATCGGGGACAAGCGCGGCGTCGAGATCCTCTGCGAGATCGTGACGGACAAGGAGGACAAGTACTCTGTCGCCGTCCGCGAGACCGCCGTGGTGGCCCTCGGGCTCTGCGGTGATCGCACCTCCCGCCCCTGGAGGACGATGCTCACCATGGGCTCGAACTACCTCGCCAACACCAAGACCCTCACGAGCGGGGACGGCACCGGCGTCCTCGACCTCAAGTAGGTCGCCTGACCTCGCCCGGCCGCTGGCGATGTCCGGTGGCCGTGCATTAGGCTCAAGGGCCCCGCGGAGCACTCGCTCCGCGGGGCCCTTCCCCATGGATTGGACCCGCCTCCCCCACGACCAGCTCCTCGACGTTTCGATCAAGGACCTCGGGCTGACCCTGGAGACCTCGCCCCTGCAGGCGCGGCTCGAGGAGCTCCACGCGGAGCTCGCGCGGCGGTCGATCTCCTTCCGGCCCTACGCCTGGCTCTCCATCGAGTGGTTCACTCCTGACGACGCGACGGGGTTCGCGATCCCCTTCTACCTCGCCCACCCGCGGCTCGTGCGGCTCGAGCGGACGCAGATGCTCGAGGTCGAGGGCGCGACCCGCGAGGGCTGCATGAAGATCATGCGCCATGAGGCCGCCCACGCCCTGGACAACGCCTACGGCCTCAGGCGGATGCGCCGGTGGCGCGAGGTCTTCGGCCGCGCCGGCGAGCCCTACCGCAGCTCGTATACCCCGGACCCCAACAGCCGCGCCTTCGTCCAGCACCTCGATTACTGGTACGCCCAGAGCCATCCGCTGGAGGACTTCGCGGAGACCTTCGCGGTCTGGCTCCGGCCGGGCAGCCGCTGGCGGAAGCGCTACGAGGGCTGGGCAGCGCTGGACAAGCTCAGGTTCGTGCACGAGCTCATGGGCAGCGTCGGTCGAGCGGGCCCCCGCCGGACCACGCGCCGCCGTGAGGAGCCGCTCGCGCGGGTGCGCATGACCCTCCGCGAGTACTACGACCAGAAGAAGGGGATCTACGCCAGCGAGGGGACCCCGGCCTTCAACGGCCAGCTGCGCCACTCCTTCCCCCGCGGGGAGGACTCCCGGGCCAACGCGCCGCGCCTGGCGCCGTTCCTCCGCAAGCACCGCGCGCGCCTCGTGCGCCAGGTCGCTGCCGCCACCGGACAGCACCGATACCTCCTGGACCACGTCGTCCGGGAGATGACCCTGCGCGCCCGCGAGGAGGGCCTTCGGCTCCCGCGCGGCGAGCAAGACGCCCTGCTGGATTCGGCGATCCTGCTCACCTCCCTCTCTTCCCAGTTCGTCTTCGGGGGTCACCCCAGGTACCACCGATGACCAAGCGCAAGCTCCGCGTCGCCGTCCTGATGCACGCCCACCTCGCGCCGCCAGCGTCGGTCGAGGGGCTGAGCGAGAGGGAGCTCAACGACATCAAGCAGGAGCTCGATGTCTGCACCACCCTCAGGGCCCTCGGCCACGAGGTCATCCACGTTCCGGTGGTCGATGAGCTCGCGCCGATCCGCCGAGCGCTCAAGGACCTCAAGCCGCACCTGGCCTTCAATCTGCTCACCCACTTCCACGACGCCGGCATCTACGACTCGGCCGTGGTCTCGTGGCTGGAGCTGATGAAGCAGCTCTACACCGGCTGCAATCCCCGCGGCCTGCTCGCTGCCAATGACAAGGCCCTCTTCAAAAAGGTCCTCGCCTACCATCGGATCCGCGCCCCACGCTTCTTCGTCGCGCCCCGCGGCAAGCGCCTACCGCGGCTCCCCAAGGGCCTCCGCTGGCCGCTCTTCGTCAAGTCGCGGAGCGAACATGCTTCCACGGGGATCAGCCAGGCGTCGATCGTCCACGACCTCGACCAGCTCCAGACCCGGGTGACGTACATCCACGAGACCGTGGGGACCGGCGCGCTCTGCGAGGAGTACATCGAGGGCCGAGAGCTCACCGTCGGCGTGCTCGGCAACAAGCGCGTGGAGATCAGCCCCATCTGGGAGCTGTTCATGGACGACCTCTCCCCCGGGGTCGCCAACATCGCCACCAGCCGCGTGAAGTGGGACCCCGAGTATCAGCGCAAGATCGGCCTGCGCACGGGACCCGCCGAGGGCCTCGACGACGCCACCACCGAGCGCATCCGCCGCACGGCCCGCCGCATCCACCGGGCCGTCGGGCTCTCGGGCTACAGCCGCATCGACATGCGCATGGACCGCGAGGGTCAGGTCTGGATCCTCGAGGCCAACCCGAACCCAGACCTGTGCTTCGGCGAGGACTTCGCAGAGAGCTTCGAGCAGCTGGGCTACAGCTACCCGCAGCTGATCCAGAAGATCCTCAACCTCGGGCTGCGTTACGAGGCGCCCTGGATGGGCTGAGAGCCGGCCGAGAACGGCCAGCTCTCTACCCATGTGCCGGGCTCACTCCGCGGCGCTACCGTCCGCGACAGGCTCGCCCGCCTCGGGCGTCTCCAGCGAGCGCTCCTCGCGCAGGCCGCGGATCATCGCCACGAAGGTGTCGAAGGGCACGACCTGCTGCTCGCGGGTCCCGCGGCGCCGAACCGCGACCGTTCCCTCCGCGGCCTCTCGCTCGCCGGCGATCAGCATGTAGGGCACCTGCTCCTTCTGGGCCTGCTTGATCTTCTTGTTCATGTGCCCGACCTCCAGCATGGCGTCGACCCGGAACAGCTCCGACTCCAGCGCGTCCGCGATCTTGCGAGCGTAGGGCGAGTGCTCCTCTCGAATCGGAATCACCGCCACCTGGGTCGGCGCGATCCAGAAGGGGAACTTGCCGCCGAAGTGCTCGATCAGGCCGCCGACGAAGCGCTCGAGCGAGCCGAGGATCGCGCGGTGCACCATGATCGGCCGCTTGAGACCGCCGTCGGAGTCGGTGTAGTTCAGGTCGAAGCGCTCGGGCAGGTTGAAGTCGCACTGGATGGTGCTGTTCTGCCACTCGCGCCCCAGGGCGTCCTTGATCTTGTAGTCGATCTTCGGCCCGTAGAACGCACCGCCGCCCTCGTCCAGCTCGAGCTCGAGGCCCACGATCTTGGCCGCCTCCTCGAGGGAGGCGGTGGCGCGGGCCCAGATAGCCTCGTCGCCGATCGTCTTCTCGGAGGGGCGAGTCGCCAGGTAGGCCTTGTACTCGAAGCCGAAGGTGGTGAGCACCTTGTCGATGAGCCGGCACACCCCGGCGATCTCCTCAGCCAGCTGGTCCGGCGTGCAGAAGATGTGCGCGTCGTCCTGGGTGAACCCGCGCACGCGGAGCATCCCGTGCACGACGCCGCTGCGCTCGTAGCGATAGACCGTGCCGAGCTCGGCCCAGCGCAGGGGGAGCTCCCGGTAGCTGCGGCCGCGATCCTTGTAGATCAGCGCGTGCCCCGGGCAGTTCATCGGCTTGACCCGATACGGGAACGCGTCGAGCTCCATGGGCGCGTACATCATCTCGCCGTAGTTCTCGAGGTGGCCCGAGACCGCGAAGAGGCTCTCGCGCGAGACATGCGGCGTGTAGACCGCCTTGTAGCCGCCGCGCGTGTGGAGGTCCCACCAGAACTGCTCGAGCTCGCGCCGGACGGTGCCGAGGTTCGGGTGCCAGAAGACGAAGCCCGCGCCCGCCTCGGCGTGAACGCTGAACAGGTCGAGGTCCGTGCCGAGCTTGCGGTGGTCTCGCTTCTTGACCTCCTCGAGCCACTCGAGGTGCCCGGTCAGCTCCTCCTTGGTCCAGAAGGCGGTCCCGTAGATGCGCTGCATCATCGGGTTCTTCTCGTCCCCCCTCCAGTAGGCCCCAGCCACGTGCTGGAGCTTGAAGTGGAACTGGTGGTCCTTGAGCGAGTCCACGTGGGGGCCTTCGCAGAGGTCCCCCCAGCGGTCGTCGCCGTCACCGTGGGAGTAGAAGGTGATCTCCTCGCCCTCGGGAATGAGGTCGAGCCCCTCGAGCTTGAAGGTCTGGCCCCAGCCCTCGAGGCGCGCCTTCGCCTCCTCGCGGGTCAGCGTCTCCTTCTCGATCGCGGGCGACCGCTTGGCGATGCGCCGCATCTCCTTCTCGATCTTCCGCAGGTCCTTGTCGGTCAACGGCTCCGGCAGATCGAAGTCGTAGTAGAAGCCGTGCTCGATGGACGGCCCGAAGCCGAACTGGGCGCCGGGGATCAGCTTCTGGACCGCGGAGGCCATGAGGTGGGCCACCGAGTGTCGGAGCGTCGACAAGGGAAAGGGCCCCTCGACCTGAGGAACCGGATCTACCTGAGTCATCTTCTTGTCGCGGGATCGTTGGCTCCAACAGCCCCCCACCTGAGGGCTCTGGAGACGAGGGCGCTCCCGGTCGGCGGCCTCGTGGAGAGATTGAAGGCAGAGTCTAGACCCTCCGTCCACCGGTTCCCTGTGCTCCCGCCAGCATTTCTCGGCCGATGGCGCCGGTGTCCGTGGCCCCCGCTCGGGCTCCGTATGATCTGGCTCGACCCGGAGGTCAACCACATGGACATCGTCATCTACCTGTTCGACGGGATCACGGCCCTCGACGCCGTCGGCCCCTATGAGATCCTGACGCGCCTCCCAGGGGCCAACGTACGCTTCGTCGGCCCGGAGCGCGGGACCGCGAGGACGGACAACGGCGCCCTCGCCATGGTCTGCGACGCCGGCCGTGATGAGATCGAGCGCGCAGACGTGCTGCTCATGCCCGGCGGCTTTGGGACCCGACGCCTGGAGAGCGACGAGGGGCTCCTGGAGTGGGTGCGTCGGATCGACCGGACGACCTCGACGACCATGTCTGTCTGTACGGGGGCCATGGTCCTCGCCGCCGCAGGGCTCCTCGAGGGGCGTGAGGCCACGACCCACTGGGTCTCACTGGAGCGCCTCGCCGAGTACGGTGCGATCCCCACTGAGCGGCGCGCCGTGACGAGCGGGAAGTACATCACCGCAGCCGGCGTCTCCGCCGGTATCGACATGGCCCTCGACTTCGCGGCACGGACCGCCGGGGACGAGCTCGCCATGACCCTGCAGCTGAGCATCGAGTACGACCCCGCCCCGCCCTTCGACTGCGGCTCGTTGAGGAAGGCGCCTCCCGCGATCGTCGAGTCGATCCGCGCGAGGTTCCGGGACCGCGGCTAGGACCCCGCGCGCCCCTCGTCGTCGCGCCAGAGCTTGACCTCGCACTCGAGCTCCACGCCCGCGCGCTGCGCGACCAGGTCCTGGACCTCCTCGATCAGCCCGAACACGTCCGCCGCCGTCGCGGCACCGCGGTTGATGAGGAAGTTCCCGTGCCGCTCGGAGATCGTCGCCTCTCCCCGGCGGCGGCCCTTGCCGCCGGCCTCGTGCACGAGCTGTCCGGCGGTCTTGCCGCCGGAACGCTCAGGGTCGGGGTTCTTGAACACGCAGCCAGCGCTGCGCTCAGTGACCGGCTGCACCGCGTTCTTGCGACGCAGGTACTCCCTGGAGGCCTCGGCGACCTCGGCCTTCGAGCGGGGCTCGAAGCGCAGCACCGCCCCTGCCACGATGGAGTCACCGAGCCGGCCGTCCCGGTACTCGGGCGTCCACTCGTCCCGTGTGATGTCCTCCATCTCCCCCGCCGCGTTGACGAGGCGGATCCGCTCCACCACGTCGCTCATCTGCCAGAGGGTCCCGTCCGGGTCCTTGCCGCCGGCGTTCATGGCGATCCCGCCGCCCACGTGCCCGGGGACGCCCGCCATCTTCTCCAGGCCCGAGTAGCCGAGGTCCCGCGCGGCCCGGCACAGCTTGGGCAGGGGCGCGCCGCTCCAGACCACGAGCCGCGGGTCATCCGCCGGGTTCGCGGGAGCGACCCGAGCCGAGGGGAGCTGTGTATCGAGGGTCTCCTCGACGCTCGGGTCCCCCGGGCGAAAGATCCTGTTGAGGCGCTCGGTCGAGATGACGACGCCCTCGAGCCCCGAGTCATCGATCACCACGTTGGCCCCTCCTCCGAGGATGCGCATGGGGATCCCTCGCTCGCGAGCGGCGACGATGGCCTCGCGAAACTGCTCGGGGTCTGCAGGCTCGAGGAGCCAGGCCACCGGCCCGCCGACACGGAGCGTCGTACGCTCCCTGAGATCAGCTCCCGGAAGGGTAGCGCAGGGCCATTGCATCGAGGAGATCCAGCTTGAGCGTATCGATGTCCCCCGCCCCCATGACGAGGGCGCAGGCGTTGGGCTTCATGCCATCAACGAACCGGCCGCAGGAGTCCAGCAACGAACTGCCCGCGACGGCATCCACTCCGGCCCTGCGCAACTTGGACGCGAGCGTCACGGCGTCGGCACCTTCGATACGGTCGATGTGCTTGCGGGCTCCGTAGACCTCGGTGACCACGACCCGCCCGGTCCCCCGCAGGGCCTCCACGAAGCCCTCCATGTGCCGGGCCGTCCGGCTCGCCTGGTGGGGTTGGAACAAGACCTCGAGGTCCCTGCCGGGGAACGCGCGCCGGGCCGCCTCGATGGTCACACGGACCTCCGTGGGGTGGTGGGCGTAGTCGTGAACGACGGGGATTCCCCCCGACACCCCCCACCGTTCAAATCGACGAGCCGCGCCCGGGAACTCCGCGACTCCGCGCGCCGCTGCCGCCGGGCTCACCCCGGTGCAGCCCACGGCGAGCGCGATCGCGAGCGCGGCGTCCTCGACGTTGAAGCGGCCGGGGATCGAGAGCTGGACCTCAGGGGTCGTCCAGCCAGGACCGCGCACCTGGAAGCGGAAGTAACCGCGGTCCTGCCCGAGGAGGTCGAGCTGGATCTCCTTGCCGAGGCGCCAGACGCGGCCGCGCGCCGCCTCGGCGATGGCCTCGGGGACGTCCGTGCCGAGCACCACGAGGCCCTCGGCGGAGACCCGATCCACGAAGCGGCAAAAGCCGCGCTCCAGCTCCTCGAGGCTCCCGTAACAGTCGAGGTGATCCTCCTCGAAGTTGGTCACGATCGCGCCGAAGGGCTGCAGCTGGAGGAAGGAGCGGTCGTACTCACAGGCCTCGACGGCGAACCAGCCGGTGGGGTCCGGCGAGATGGAGTTCACCCCGCGGGCCTGGTGAAGGCCCCCGACGAGGGTCCCCGGCGCGGGACCTCCCGCCGCCTCGAGCGCCTCGTAGATCATCCATGTGGTGGTCGTCTTGCCGTGCGTCCCGGCGATCGCGAGCGTCTTGTCCGGGGGGCTGAGCCGGCCCAGGAGCTCCGCATATTTGATGACCTCGACCCCGCGCTCACGGGCAGCACGGACCTGCGGGTCCTCGTCGGAGACCGCCGCCGATCGGGCGACGAGCTCGACCTCGGCGGGCATGTGAGCCGCCTCGCTCGCCCCGAGCTTCACGTCAACACCCAGCGCCGCGAGGCTCGCTGTGAACGGTGAAGCCTCTCGATCATGTCCTGAGACGTCATGCCCGGCTTCCGCGAGGAGGCGCGCCGCCCCGGAGAGACCCGCGCCGCCGGCGCCGAGCATGTGGATCTTCCGGGGAAGTCGGGGCCGCGCCGATGCGGCGCGCGCGGAGGTGCTCTCGCTGGTTCGATTGGACACGACCGCTATCCAACCAAACGGGGGCACCCGCTTGAAGCGTCGAGCCGGGAACCGGAGACTTGAGCCATGAGTTCATTGAGTCTGCGGGTCGTCCACACCGCCTCCTCGTACATTGAAGCCCAGCTCCTCGTCGGCCTGCTCGAATCCGAGGGCGTGGCCGCCCGGGCCGCGGGCTCAGAACTGATGGACGAATTCGGCGCAGCCCAGCGCATGCTCGGCCCCACCGAGGTCGTCGTGAAGGCTGAAGACCTGGAGTTCGCGTCCGAGGTCGTCGCCGCCTGGCGAGCCCAGGCGGGAGACTCCTCCTCGGAGGCTCCTTCCGCTGATGCTCCCCCCTCGGGGACGCCGGCATCGGACGACCACTAGCTCGACAGTGCCCCCCCAAAGGAGCCCCTCTAGCCCCTCCAGGGGCCCCAAGAGCGGCCCTCGCTCCCGGCCTCTATGCACCTGGGTGAACCTCCCTCAAGGAATGACCGCCCCCTGACGAAGGGACCTTTGTCAGGTTCGCCCAGTCCCCACCCCAGCTGCCCAGTCCCCACCCCGGCTGCCCAGTCCCCACCCCGACTGCCCATGCGCCACCTTCACCTCATCGCCCTCGCGGCGCCCATCGCCCTCGCGGGCTGCGGCGCCCCCAGCGCCTCGGTCACCCCGTTCATCGCCTCCGTCGGCATCGACGGTGACCTGGCCGTCGGCGACGGCGCAGGGACGTCGGTGGCCTCCAACTTCAACGACCTCGGCCTCGATGACAACGAGGCCGTGGTGGGAGGCCTCGTGAGGCTCAACTTCGGCGGGGCCGAGCTGTCCATCTCCGGGTACGGCGTCGAGTTCGCGGGGACGGGCACCGCCACAGGCGACTTCGAGTACCAGGGCTCGATCATCAGCGCAGGCACCGACGTCGCGTCGGACGTCCGACTCAACACCGCGCGCGCGCTGTTCACCTGGGACATCATCCCCCTCGACGGCCTCGACCTGGGGCTCGGCTTCGGCGCGACCCTGCTCGATCTGGACCTGCGGCTCCAGGAGATCGGCGGCGCCGGGACCACCATCGAGTCAGAAGAGCTGATCCCTGTGCCCCTGCTCGCCGCCCGGGCGGCTTGGACGTGGGGCCTTGTGGACCTGCGCGCCGACGCCGGGGGCCTCGTCGTCGAGTACGACGAGTCCGAAGCCTCGATCTTCGACATCGGGATCTCTGCCTCGGTGGATCTCTTTGGAGTCGGGGACCTGGTGATCGGCTACAAGACCATGAAGATCGACGCGGAGTACTCCGATAACGACGCCCTGATCGACACCGACCTCGACCTGAGCGGCTACTACATGGGCGTGCAGTTCTCCTTCTGAGCGGAGCGCTCCCCTCTCTCTGGCCGAGCGCAAGAGCCGGCCAGGTTCAAGCCACGGCGGGCGCCGGATCGCAACGGGATCCGGCGCCCGCCGTCGATTCCGCGTGACGCCCGGGAGTCGCAGCTCGCGTGTCGCAGCCCGTCGAGTCCCCCTGCTGGCTTGAGTCCTCTGCCTGGTTGAGCCCCCCTGCCGGGTTGAGCCCCC
Organism: uncultured bacterium; assembly: GCA_905480285.1. Taxonomy (GTDB): domain Bacteria; phylum Planctomycetota; class UBA1135; order UBA1135; genus Saltatorellus. Next base: position 12,425 of record CAJQPT010000042.1, on the reverse strand, counting down.
CCTGCCGGGTTGAGCCCCCCTGCCGCAAGGCCCCCCGGCCGTGGCGGCCTCCGAGGTCGGTGGGGCGAGCGCCCTGCCGCTCCTCGCCAGAGCGCCCGCCTTGAGGATCGAGCGCCGCGGCGAGGGCGAGTGATCCTCCCCAATAGGGCGCCCTAGCCGGCGGGCCATCCCAGCCGAGGGGCAACGCCGCCGAGGGGCAACGCCGTCGAGGGACAGCGCCATCGAGGGACAGCGCAGCCAAGGGGCCACCCGCAGCCCAGGCCCGACAACCGCTGAGGAGCCTCCTCAGCGCACGAGCGCCAGCTCTTCCAGCTCGGTCCACACGCGCTGAGCGGCGTCGGCCGGCACCGCCTCCCTGAGGTGATGCCGCATGCGCTCGCGTTCCTCAGCCCCGGGCGCCCCGAGGAACCGCACGAGCTCCTCACACCGGGCGTGGTCGAGGTCCTGTTCCTCGATAATGCGCACCCCGCCGCTGAGCTGCCGCGCGTTGCGGACCTGATGCTGGTCGCCGTGATGAGGGTAAGGCACCACCCATGCCGGCGTCTCCATGGCTCCGATCTCGGCGAGAGTCGACGCTCCGCCTCGACACAAGACCCCGTCGGCCGCGACGAGCGCGGTGTAGACGTCGTCCATGAACTCGATGGCCTCGTAGCCATCGAGGCTGTCTGCGCCCTCGGCACGTCGGCCTGGGCCGACCTGATGCAAGACCTGGACTCCGGAGCCGAGCAGGTAGCTCACGTGGTTCCTGACGAACGCGTTGAGCCCCTTGGCCCCCTGGCTCCCCCCCAGGACGAGCAACAGCGGCCGATCCGGGTCGAAGCCCAGGTCGTCCTTCGCCCCGCGTCGAGCTCCGTCCGGATCCGCGGGAGGGGCGAAGCGGCGCGCCACCGGCGGGCCGACGAGCTGGTGCTTCTCACCTTCGCGATCAGGCGGCAAGGTCTCACGCCACGCATGGAGGACACGCTGACTGAACGGGCCGAGGGTCCGCGTGGCCTTGCCCGCCGTGGCGTTGATCTCCAGCAAGACGACGGGGATTCCCAGGGCTCGGGCCGCGAGCGCTGCGGGCGCCGTGGTGTAGCCGCCCAGCCCGAGGAACACCTGGGAGCGGTGCTCCCGCATGGCCTTCCTCGCGTTGAAGAAGGAGGGGACCATTCGCTGACTGAGGCGCACGAGGCTGGGCGCCCCGCCCCCATCGGGCTCGAGGGGGAGGATGACCCGCTCCAGGTCGACGCCCATGCTCCCCACCTGTCGGTCAAGCTCCTTGAGACAGCGCTCCTCGGCACGGCGTCCGCTGTGAAACCAGAGCAGATCGTCGAGGTGAGGCGCCGGGCCGCCAGCGCGGCCGATCACCTCCTGGAGAGAGTCGAGCAGGTGGAGCCCGGGGACCACGTGCCCGCCGGTTCCACCGCCGGCGATCGCGAGGCGAAGACCGCCGCCCTGGCTCGCCACAGGAAGCGCGGCCCCAGGAGATCCGGCATCCGGATCCGCAGGCCCCTCAACGCCAACACGAGCGTGGTCACCTTGCGGAGCGTCACTGCGAGGGATCTCATATCCCGAGAGGGGAGTCTCTTCAGCCATGGGCAGGTCGAGTCAGCGAGTTTCGGCCACGGCGGCCTGGATCCCCACGAGGGCGGGGCCGGCGGAGAGGTCTCCGAGCGAGGGGCGTCGGCCGCGTACCTGGGCGACCGTCATCTCCGGCGCGGGGGCCGCATGGGGCGCCGAGGGTTCGGGCTCGCAGCCCCCCTTGATCGTCCAGAGGCAGGGGCGCAGGTGCAGCCCGGTGGCCGCGGCCAGGCACAAGAACAGGCCCATTCGAAAGCGTCGAGTCATCGAACGGTGAACTCCCTGCGGGGCGTGACGGCGGCGCTCGCGGCGCCGGTGGAGGACCTGGAGGTCGAAGGAGTGGACGCCGAGGCGACGCTCACCCCCCCAGGGATCTCATCTGCCCGGGGCAGGACGATCTGCATCCCCACCCGGATCTGGTTGGGGTTGAGGCCGGGGTTCAAGGTCTTCACGTAAGGGAGCGCTTGTAGGTACCGAACCGACGCTCGAGGACGACGCTCAGGGAGGAGTCGCCCACACGAACGGTGTAGATCGGTCGACCGCCCGCCGCGGGAGACACCCGTGCGGGGGCGTCCAGGGCGGGAGAGATCTGTGCGGGGGAGGTCTGTGCGGAGGAGTGGGTCGCGGCGCCGCCGTCACCGACGGGCAGCAGGAGCGTGCGCCCCGCGTAGATCGTGTAAGGCTTGGCGATCCCATTCAAGGATGCGATCCGATCCACAGCGCCAGCGTCTCCAAGCTCTCGCTTGGCAATCCGCCCCAGGCTGTCTCCACCCTTGATGATGTAGGGACGAGTCTTGGGCGTCGTGTCCTCGACCGCCCCGCTCCGTGCTCGCGAGTCCTGCGCTCGCCCCGTTCGGCTCGGACGGACCGGGTTCTCCCGAGCCCTGGACGCGCGCTCCCAACTCGCCGGGCCCCGCGCGACGTCGCCGGTGGGTACTGGGCGCAAGGAGCCGTCGAGGTCCTCGGCAGAGGGAGCCGCAGGACGGCTCGAGGCGCCGGACGACGGCGCGATGTACGCCGGAGCGGGCTGAGACCCGCCGGGTCGCGCCGTGGTGTTGATCGGCTGAACGGGGCGGCTCGGGGTCCCCGCCGGGGCGGCCCCCTGGCGCTGCGGCGTGGCGGTTCGCTGACGGGACACCTCCGCCGCCGGCTCCCGCATGTTGAGCGGCAGGGCCTGGCTCCGCCCCCTCTCCCGCGCGCCGCGGGCCGAACCGCGATCCGCTTGCTCCACGCGGGCGACCTGCTGGTCGGGCCTCGCGGCCGCGTCGACCTCGCCGTCATCCCAGAGGGCCCCCACAACGATGAGGACGATCAGGAAGAGCAAGGTGACGAGGGCGTATCGTTCGATGGGCTGCATGAGTCAGGGTGCGGTACGAGGAGTGGGGCCGAGATCGCGCGGACGCGCGGCCCCCAGGGCGAGCCCTGCCGCGAGGCAGGACGCGAGGAGGGAGCTTCCGCCGTCCGAGAGGAACGGGAGCGCCATCCCCTTGGGCGGCGCGAGCTGTGTGACCACTTGAAGGTGGACCATGGCCTGGAGGGCCACGGACAGGGTGAGCCCGAAGGCAGCGAGCGCCGCGAAGCGGTCACGCACCGAGAGGACGAGTTTCAGGGAGAACCAGACGAAGGCCGCGAAGAGCCCCACCACGAGCAGGAGCCCGGGGATGCCGAACTCCTGCCCGACGAGCGAGAGCGCGTAGTCGGTCTGGGTGTACTGGAGACCCGCGTTGCGGAAGCCGCCCTGGCCGAACCCGACGCCGCTGATGCCGCCCGAGGCCATGGCCTCGCTGGCCCGAGTGACCTGGGCGTTGGTCGAGCCGCCCGTCCAGACCGCGAAGCGCTCCGAGACGTGCGAGAAGGTGCTCAGGGCCACGAGCATCAGCCCGACGCCCACGGCCGCAACGATGGCCACGTGCTGCTTGCGGGCGCCCCCTACGAACAGGGTCAGTCCGAAGCACAACAGGAACAAGAGGGCGCCCCCCAGGTCCGGCTCACGGAAGATCAGTCCGCCGGCGAGGAGCCCCATGAACAGCGTCGGGATGAACCCGTGCCGCAGACTCCGTAGGTCCCCGTCGAGCATTGCGCAGCGCCGCGCAACCCACAGGACGAACACCACGCGAGCGACCTCCGAGGGCTGGATAGAGGGTCCGTGGCCGAAGATTCGAAGCCAACGGTGGGCGCCGTTGATCGGCTGCTCGAACCCTGGAACGAAGACGAGCACCAGCGCCAGCGTACAGAGGACGGTCGCCGCAGGGATCAGCCGCTCGATGCCACGCGGGCCGATGAACATGCCCGTGAGGAGAAGCCCGACGCCCGCGAGGCGGAACATCAGCTGCTCGCCCATGGCGCTGGAGAACTCCGCGGCGGGCAGCGTGGTGGACGCGTGAGAGAGCTGGATGAGCATCCCGAACGCCAGGAGGGCGAGCGTCGTGAAGAACAGAGCGTTCCGCGGTCCCGCGGGATGGATCCCCTCCCCGTCGGGGACCAGTGACTCCAGGCGCGAGAAGGGCGAGCCTCCTCGCCGGGATCGAAGACGAGCGACCGTGGACATCAGCGCACCTTCATGAGTGCGAGGCTGGCCATGGCGCAGATGGCGGCGATGATCCAGGCCCGGGTCACGATCTTCACCTCGTGCCACGGGCGCGCCCCGGGCCGAAAGATGCCGCCCTTGGTCTGGAGGCCGTGGTGGATCGGCGCCATCGTGAACAGCCGCTTGCCGCCGGAGAGCCGGAACCACGTGCGCTGCAGCCCGCTCGAGACCAGCTCCGCGAGGAACACGAAGCCCAGCAACGGGAGGACCACCTCCTGCTTCGCGACCACCGCCATCCACGCCATGAGCCCGCCGATCGGGAGGGACCCCGAGTCCCCCATGAACACGTCCGCTGGGTAGGCGTTGAACCAGAGGAAGCCGAGGCAGGATCCCACGAGCGCCGCGCCGACCACGGTCATCTCGGCGGCCTCGGGGATGTACGGCAGGTCCAGGTAGAGGGTCCAGTCCAGGCGGCCAGTGACGTAGCAGAACACCGCCAAGGCGGTCCCGGAGAGGACCACGCAGCCGGCCAGGAGGCCGTCCATGCCGTCGGTGATGTTGGTCGCGTTGGAGGCTCCGGTGATGACGAACCAGACGAAGCCGATGAAGGCGACCGTGCCGAGCAGCGACTCCCCCAGCGGGAGGACCATGTCCTTGAAGAAGGGCGGGTAGATCGCGAGCAACGAGTACCGCCCGGAGTCGTGGGCGTAGTACGCGAAGGCTCCGACGACGAAGAGGATCGCGATCGTCTGGCCGCCGAGCTTCGCCTTGACGGACAGGCCCTTCGAGCCCTCCACGGCCAGCTTGAGGTAGTCGTCCACGAAGCCGACGGCGGCGAGCCCGACCACGAGCACGAGGCCCAGCACGACCTGGAGGTTGCCGAGGTCGCACCACACCAGGACGCTCAGCACGAGGGAGACGATCAGGAAGCTCCCCCCCATGGTCGTGGTGGCGTTCTTGCCCGACTCATCCGCGAGCCGCGCCAGCTCGGCAGAGTCCGTCTTCGACGTGTTCTCTCCCACCCGATGCCGGCGCAGCCAGGCGATCGTCGGGGACCCCAGGACCAGCGTCAGGACCATGGCCGTCGTCGCCGCCATGACCGCCCGAAAGGAGATCGAGTTGGCGTCGATCAAGGACGGGAAGAACTCGAAGATCAAGTCAGGACCTCCACGCTGCGCCCGTCGACGGTGGAGCGGGGCCCCGCGTCGAGGGACGCGCGGACCTGGAGGGCAAGGGCCTCGAGCCCGGCGGCGCGGCTGGCCTTGACCAGCAACACGTCGCCCGGCAAGAGCCCGTCGTCATGGTCCGTGAGGCGCCGGACACCGACCTCGATGGAGCTCGCATGCTCCGCGTCGACGCCCGCGGCGCGGGCGCCCTCGAGGGCGGCGGCCAGGGGCCCGCCGGGCGCGGCCTCCCCCACCACGAGGAGACGATCGATGGCCTCGCGCGCCACGAGCTCGCCCGCCTCTCGATGGAGCGACAGCGAATCAGCGCCCAGCTCTCCCATCTCGCCGAGGGCCAACCAGCGGCGGCCTTCGGCCGCGGCGGGGCGGACCCTCGCGAGGAGCCGGGTCGCCGCCGCGACGGACTCGGGGTTCGCGTTGTAGGCGTCGTCGATGATCATCACCCCGTTCGCCGTGCTCGGCTCGAGCCGGTGCGGCGCGGGCCTCAGTTGATCGATCGCTCCGAGGCTGCCTCCAAGGTCCGCCCCGGCGGCGATGACCGCGGCGAGCGCGGCCAGGACGTTCGCCACAGCATGCTCGCCCAGCAGCGGAACGGTGACCGTGCGCCCCCGCTCCCCACCCGGGACCGCGTTCCCCTCGAGGACGAAGCGGGTGCCCCCAGGGTGGACCTCGAGGTCCAGAGCGCGCAGGTCCGCCCCCGGCGTACCTGCGGCGGAGAAGGTCACCACTCGGACCCCCGCCGCCGCCCGCGACTGGAGGGCCGGGGTGCTCGGGCAGTCCGCGTTCAAGATCGCCACGCCTCCGTCGGTGAGGGACGCCACCAGCGCGCCCTTCTCCTCCGCGACGCCGGCCAGGCTGCCCAGCCCGGCGAGGTGCGAGTGGCCCACGTTGGTGACGATGGCGATCTCCGGACGAGCGAGCGCCGCGAGGGGCCCGATCTCACCGGGGTGATTGGTCCCGATCTCGACGATGAGCGCCTCGGCGCTCGGCGTGACCTCGAGGAGGGTGAGCGGCACGCCGATGTGGTTGTTGAAGGACGCCCTGCTCGCGCAGGTCTCCGCGGTCGCGCCCAGCAGCGTGGCCAGGATCTCCTTCGTCGAGGTCTTCCCGCATGACCCCGTGATCCCGATCACCTTGGCCGAGGCGCGGGCCCGCACCGCGGCGGCCATGGCGCCAAGCGCCGACACCGCGTCGGCGCAGGTGGCGACGGAGACCCCGGTCCCCGCAGCGAGCTCCGCGAGGGAGGCTCGAACGCCCGGACCGTCCTCCACCAGAACGGCAGCGGCGCCACGGCTCACGGCATCCGCCGCGAAGCGAGCGCCATCGAAGCGCGGCCCGGGGATCCCGAGGAAGAGCTTGCCGCCCACGTCACCGCGGGAGTCCGTCGTGACCCCGCTGATGAGGCGTCCACCGGCGCCCGCGGCACCGGCTGCTCCGGCTGCTCCGGCAGCTCCGGCTGCTCCGGCGGACCAGAGCACCCCGCTCGCTGCGTGGAGCTCCTTCAGGCGGACGGGGATCACGAGGCGCACCTCCGCCGAGCGAGCTCATCGAGGATCTCTGCGGCGACGGTCCGGTCGTCGAAGGGCACGGCCTCATCGCCGACCGTCTGGGTCGTCTCGTGCCCCTTCCCCGCGATGAGGACCACGTCACCCGCGCCCGCCATGGAGAGGGCAGCGGTGATGGCCCGGCGCCGATCAAGCTCCACCTCGGGCGCCGCGCCGCGCTCGGCCTCGACGCCCTCGGCCACCGCCCGCGCGATGCGGGCGGGGTCCTCGGAGCGCGGGTTGTCACTCGTCACGAACACCACGTCCGCCAGACGCCCTGCAGCGCGCCCCATGGGGTGGCGCTTGCCCTGATCTCGATCGCCACCGCACCCGAACACGCAGAGGAGGCGTCCCGTCCCGCTCGAGTCTCCATCCATCCGCGCCCGCAGGGACGCGAGGACCCGCTCGAGGGCGTCCGGGCTGTGGGCGAAGTCCACGAAGACCTCGAAGGGGGCGCCGCGGAGCCCCGACGGGAGCCGCACCGGCTCGAGCCGACCGGGGGGCGCGGTCACCTGTGAGAGCGCCGCGACAATCGCCGACGGCGCGCAGCCCAGCGACGAGGCGATGCCCGCCGCCACGAGGGCGTTCTGGACGTTGTGCTCACCGGGCAACGGCAGCGTGATCCGCGCCGGCTCGGGAAGGAGCCCGTGCACGGTGCACCTGGTCCCCCCGGCGAAGCGCTCGAGGTCCCGCGCCACGATGTCCGCGTCTCGCTCGATGGCGACCTCGAGGGTCTTCAGTCCGCGGGCCGCCGCCGCCGTGAGCATGCGACGGGCGCCGTCGCCGTCCCCGGCGATCACCGCCGTCCCTCCGGAGCGGACGTGATCCCAGAGGCGCGCCTTCGCGCGCCCGTAGTCCGCCATGGAGCCGTGGTAGTCGAGGTGCTCCCGGGTGAGGTTGGTGAACGCGCCGACCTTCAGCTCCAACCCGTGAACCCGCCCCTGCACCAGCGCGTGAGAGCTCACCTCCATGAGGCAGCTGTCACCGCCGGCGCTCTGGTGACGGGCGAGGAGGCGCACCAGCTCGGTGACCTCTGGCGTCGTATGGCTGGCGGGCAGCTCGACCGTGCCCTCGGGACCCGCGATGCGATGACCCGCCGTGCCGAGCACCGCCGGCCGGCGTCCTGCGCGCGTGAGCACCTCGCCGGCGAGGTGCGCGACCGAGGTCTTGCCGTTGGTGCCGGTGATCCCCACGAGATCCAGGGTCACGTCCGGGCGTCCGTGGACCCGGGTCGAGAGGGCACCGACCAGCTCTGTCGCCTGCGGATGACGCCAGAGGATGCCGCCCCCGCTGGGAACCCGGACGTCGGCGAGGTCGTCGAGCTGGGCGTCTTCCGGCACGAGCGCAGCGAGCGCCCCGCGTCCCAGGACGTCGGGGACGAAGCGGGCCCCGTTCACGCGGCTCCCGGGCAGCCCCGCGAAGATGTCACCGGGCCCCACCCGCCGGGAGTCCTGGTGGACGTCCCGGGGCGTCTGCTCGAGGCGGAGATCGCCCGGCAACAGGGTCTCCCCCGACCGCGCATCCAGCGCCACGCCGCCGAAGCGGGACAGCAGCGCGGTGAAGGACGGCGCTCCACCACCGGGGCGGCTCGGCTCGTCGATGAACCGCGGCCTCATCGGCTCCCCTCCCCGGATGAACCCGTCGGCTCGTCCTCCGGCAACGCGGCCCAGGGCAGATCCTCGCCCAGCCAGGAGGCGTCGAACGCCTCGGCCCTCGAGGCCGCTCCCTGGCCGGCCCGCCGGAAGAACTTCGGCCCGCTCGAGGCGGCTCGAAGCGGCGCCTCGTCCCCAGCGGGCGCCTCGTGGGTCCGCGGTAGATCGAGCGCCTGCCGGAGGATCGCGAGGGCCGTACCGCCGGTGACGCGCGAGCCGAACTTCTCCCCGCCCCTCGGCTCGTCCGCCACCACCAGCACCATGACCTCTCGCGGGCCGTCGGCGGTGACCACGCGCCCCGCGGCGCAGATCGACGACGTGTAGCACGTCTTGTGGTCGTCAACGGCCCGCTGAAACAGCGCCTTGCGGTCGGCCGAGGTCCACCGGCGGCCATCGAGCGCGAACTCTGCGAGGGCCTCCATCTCGAGGTGGGCGCACAGCTCGGTGCCGACCTTCTGCGTGGTCCCCGTCTTGGTTCCAATCCAGTCGAACTCGGGGTTGGCCTCGGCGTTCGCGATATGCCGCCCGGTACCGATCTCCGCGCCGAGGGCCATCATCTCCCGGACCTCTCGACAGGCGCGCTCGCTCAGCACTCGCTCCCCCGCCGGCACGTCAAGGTCCCAGGCCTCTCCTCCAAGCTCGATCCCACGCAGCAACCGAAGCGGTCGACGCTCCCCGCCGCGCAGCATCGTCGCCAGCGCCGCCGCGTGCTGCCAGAGGGTGACCCCGACCTCGTGCCCGAAGGCAACGGAGGCGTGCGTCTGGTTCCGGCTCCAGGTGCCCTTGCGGAGCGGCGTCAGGCGCCCCGCACGCTCCGGGCCGAGGCCCGCCCCGGGGGCGGCGTCGTAGCCGAGCGCGACGAGCCGCTCGCGGATGGTCGCCGCCTCCATCTCGTGGGCGACCTGAACGAGGACCGCGTTGCAGGAGAACGCGAGCCCCTCCGCCGCCGTGATCCGGTCCGCCTCGGGGGCTCCCTCTGCCTCTCGGATCCGGCGACCAGGGAGCCGCAGCCCCCCCTCACCGGCGAAGGTCGCGTAGGTCCGATCAGGCCGGGTGGTCCCCGCGTCGAGGGCCAGCGCCATGATCACGGCCTTGAAGGTGGAGCCCGGCGTGAAGACGTGAAGGAGGGGCGCGAAGCCCGAGTAGGCGTACTCGCAGCGGCTGTCGAGGGCGAGCACGTCGCCGCTCTCGATGTCCACCACGATGGCCATCGCCATGGCGGGGAGGTGCTCCTCCATGAGCGCCCCGAGCTCTGCGTGCACGACCTCCTGGAGGTGGGCGTCGAGGGTCGAGACCACCGCCGGCACCTCGGTCGCCTCCGTGGCGCTGAGGAAATACTCGGGGACGCCCCCCTCCCAGGCGCGCCGACGGTCCCTCGCCAGGACGCGACTGCGGTAGGTGTAGGTGCGGCCGCGAACCCCGTCGACCAGGTCGGACCACGGGCCGTCCTCGATCTCGGTCCGCGCCACGCGCTCGACGCCGCTCCAGGGCATGCGCTCCACCACGAGCGAGTCACGATAGGCGACGAACGGGTCCGGGGCCTCGTCCCAGGGGAGGAGGTGAGGCCGCTCGGCGCGATCCTTGCGAGCCCAGAAGTCCGCGCGCCCCTCGTCCAGGACCCCCCAGTGCCCAAGGAGTCCGAAGGCGTCCTCGGGCTGCCGCATGGCGAGCTCAGCGTCAGGAGCGGCTGGCCGGCCGCCCGGTCGAGTGGGGTGGCGGCGTTCGACCCGCGAGACGAGCTGGACCTGCCACGGGGAGACCCCTTCGTCACGCAGGATGGTCTGGAGCCGATGCCCGCGCACCGGGTCGACCCCGCGCACCAGGACGCGGAAGCGGGTCGGGAAGAGCTCCGCCCAGACCTCTGCGCGCAGCAGCTCGCGCCGCTCGATCGACGTGGCCTTCTCGAGGACGGCCCGCCGGTCGGCGTCGACGGCGTCGAGGATCCGCTGCGGGCCGACGAGGGCCACGAGATCGTCGAGCAGGCGCCGCGTCCAGCGATCAGGGCTGGCCGTGATCTCCCGGCCGTCGGCGGTCTCGGTCACCCCGAACTGCTCGCGCCGCACGTCGGGCCCGAGCAGCACCGTCGGCTCCATGGCCAGCGTCCAGGCCGCCGACCCGTGGGCTGCCGCGGCGGAGTGTCCGGGGGAGTGTCCGGGGGAGTCGTCGACGGGCACCAGGTCGAGCCCGCGGACGGGCGCCCGCCCGACCCGCTCACCGATCCCGCCGGTCGAGAGGTAGCGGCGCACGGCCTGCGCATCCTCGGTGGAGAAGCGCAGGAGGACCGGATCCGCAGGCGTCACCCGGCCAGGGAGCCGCCCCTCGGAGAAGCCCGGGGGCATGGACCGCTCGAGGATCGCTGCGACGCTCGGGCCCGCGAGACCGGGCAGCGGGCCACCGACGCCAGTGGTGCCGGACTGCGGACCGTCGAGCGCCAGCGCCTCCGAGATCTTGCGCGCCATGTGCTCCGGCGTGTGAGACCGCCACATGGAGCGCGGTGAGATCGTGACGTCGAAGGTCTCGACCGAGAGCGCGAGCGGCACGCCCTGCCGATCGACGATCGAGAACGACGGCGCGGGCGCCGCCGTCTGGCGTCGAGCATCCGGCTGCCGACCCTCGGCGAACGCCTGGATGTAGATGCCCCTCACGACCACCGCCGCGAAGACGATCCCGATGAGAACGAAGACGCCCGCGGGCCGGAGGCCCGACGCCGCTTCGGGATACACGGCCGTGGCGGGAACGAAAGGGTTCCCGGCGGGCCGACGTGTGGAACGCCCCCCCATCAGTTGGTGCAGCTTGCTCCCCCTCCAGGGAACTGGGCCTAGTGTCAGGTGCGGTGGAATCCCCTGGGCCAGCGCGTGCGATGCGATGGGCCAGGCGACATCAGCGGAGGCTCAGTGCGGTGAGCGATCCAGAGCGACGAGTGTGTTCTGCGGCGAGGTCGAATTCAAATCGTTCCAGCTCGACTCTCAGCCCGCTGCTGCGGCGCAGGTTCCATTCGGACTCCTGGGTCAGCCGGTCGAGCTCGGCCGCGTCCTCGTAGTTCTGAACCTGGACACCGGCGGTGGCGGCCCCGATGGCGAGGACGGCGGCGCAGAGAAACACAGAGAGGGCGGCTCGAATCATGCTCAGTCTTCGCGCTGGGAAGGGCGCTCGCCGACCCGCAGCTTGGCGGATCGGGAACGTGGGTTGGACCGAATCTCTTCTGGGGCGGCCTCGACGGGCCGGCGGGTGACCAGGTCCCAGTCCCCCTCCCTCGCTCCGGCAGCCAGGAAGCGCTTCACGACGCCGTCCTCCCCGCTGTGGAAAGAGATCGCGAGGAGTCGCCCCCCCGGCGCGAGGTGCGTCCGAGCCGCCTCGAGACCGGCCTCAAGCTCCTCCGCCTCCTCGTTCACCGCCCTCCGGAGGGCCTGAAAGACCCTCGTGGCGGGGTGAATGGGCGCCTTCCCAGGCCTCTGAGGGCGTTGGGAAGCGCTCTGGGACCGGATCGGCCGCCCGAGGCTGATGGCGACCAGCTCGCTGAGGGCGCGGGTCCGCTTGAACGGCACCCGCCGGCGTGCCTCGACGATGGCGCGCGCGACCTTGCGGGCTCCGCGCTCTCCCCCCTCGTGGAAGAACAGGTCCGCGAGGTCGCCCTCGTCCCACTGGTTCACGATGGTCGCCGCGTCGCGCTCGCGCCGCGGGTCCATGCGCATGTCCAGGGGCCCGTCCCAGGAGAAGGAGAAGCCGCGCTCGGGCCGGTCCAGCTGCAGGGAGCTCGCGCCGAGGTCCATCAGGACCCCGACCACGGGCTGGTCCACCTCCGCGAGGAGGCCGTCCAGCTCGGACATCCGGGCGTGCTCGGTGCGCACGCGGCCTTGAAAGGGCTCGAGACGCTCCCGCGCGATGGACAGGATCTCGGGATCCTGGTCCACCCCTAGGAGGCATAGGCGCGGGAAGCGCTCGAGCAGGAGTGCTG
>CAJQPT010000041.1 GCA_905480285.1 uncultured bacterium | reverse complement strand
ATCTGGCTGGACGACCCCAGCTCCAATGAGCTCGGGGCCTTCGAGACCCGGCGACTTCAAGTCCACCATCTTCAAGGGCACCATCTCGCGTCCCCACCTCGACTCCCGCTCACAGGAACGGATCGCCGGCCTGGCGGCGGTCAGCTGGACCTCGCCGGCTGCCCGAGCGAGCGACCGGCGGTCTCAGCGGCCGCGAGCCAGCCATCGCTCGACCGTGCTGCGCTCGACGCGCACCACGTCTGGAAGAAAGGCGATGAGCTCCTCGTCCTCGCCGGCGCGATGCGGGCTGACGAACTCCCACACCACCGCGCCCTCCGCCGTCACCTCGACCGCGCGCCCGGCGGTTGACTCGATCACGAGCGTATTGCCATTCGCGAGCCGCTGACAGGAGCCGCCCACGGGCGAGTTCAGGCCTCGAGCGCCCGCGCCGGCGTACTCCCAGGCGATGGCTCCGTCACGCGGCTCGACCTCGACGACGCGTGAACGCCCGCGCACGCCAGAGCGGCGTCCGCCCTGGTTGTCGAACAACAGAATGCGACCGGTCGGCAGCGGCACGGCCTCGTGCTGCATCTGCCACGACCCATCCAGATACCAGCGCGCGATGGCCCCATCGCCCTCGATCTCTAGCGCGATGAGCGCGTTCATCTCGCGCACGGAGAGCAAGAACCAGCCGGCTTCGAGGCCGTCGATGGCCGCCGCGACCTCCTCGCTGACCACCCGCACGCTGTTCGTATGGAAGACGTCGCCGGTGAATCGGAAGCGCTCCAGGAGCGCGGGGTCCCTGGCGATCTCCTCCGCGTAGCGCTCGCGCGTCTTCGCGCGCAGCGCGACGATCTCGTCAATCTTGGTGCGGATGTAGCTCCGCGTCCGCTCCGCGAACGGCGAGCGCATCAGCGCCCCCATCAGCGAGACCTGCTGCAAGACCTCGCCCTCGGGCGAGAAGATCGTGATGCGGTCGTCGAGCAGGAGCCTCTCGGGGTCGATGCTCGCGAAGATGCGCGCCTCGCGGTCGAGCGAGAAGACCCGTCCGTCCGGCAGGACCCCGACGTCGTGATGAGCGGGCCCGTCGTACGACCAGCGCACGTTCGAGTCCCGGTCCAGACAGACGAGACCCTTGCCCTCGAAGATGGCCAGGATACCGCCGTCGTCGAGCAGCCGCGCCTTGCGAAAATACCCGAACCCCAGGTCCGCTCGCTCCGGCCAGATTGTGAGCGGGCTGCGCTCCCATCGGTGCACGAGCGTGCCGTCCATCTCGACCAGCCGCGCCTCGGCCCCGTGACCGGACACGTAGAGGTTCAGGCCGGGCTGCGCGCGCGTCGCGTCATGGGCGAGCACGCCGAAGCGCGAGCTCCCCTCCTCCATCCCGGAGGCGTAGCCGATGCTCTCCAGCGCCCGCGCGGCCTCGGCGCGCTCATCGATCGCTCCCGCGTCCTGCGACTTGTACCAGTGCCCACGGGGCGCCTTCGCCCCGGCTCCAAGCCCGGCCGCAGCTCCGCCGGCAGACGGTCCTCCATTGGGCTCACCACAGGCGGCAAACACGAGTCCAGCGAGGACCATCGAGCCAGCCCAGCGCGCGCGCGCCGCGACCGGAGCGGTCCAACTCTTGAGGGTAGCGAGCACGCGATGAGGTGGGATCAGGGCCGCAACAAGCCGCGACGCCAAGACTCTAACGCTCCTGGTGACTCACCACCGGCGCGTTCTTCCATCCCCTCCGATCCACGCTCCCCTCCCTTCTCTCCCTCCCGCCCGCACGGGACCTGCAAGTTGACGCCGCGACCGCCGCGCCGCTCTGGCTCCCCGGACCGTCGCGCGGCCTGGGGTCGCCCACCAGCATCCCAGGCCGGCGAGCGCGACGGCGCCCCCCCAGGCATCTCACCTTCACGGATCGAGTCCGAGCTTCACGGCCGCCGGAGGACGTCCAGCGGCAGGCTTCGACGCTGGGGGCCGCCGCGCGGCCATGAGGGAGGCCGAGGCCTCCGCTTGCAACCGTCGGGCTCAATTGGGATAAACCGCGCGAGGCGGGGCCTCCCAACACCATGCAGGAAACCAACGAGACCGGAGAGGGGGAGCTGGCGGAGTATCAGTCGCGGCTGTCCGAGGCAGGGATCGAGTCGGACTACCGGGCGGTGCTCGTGCGCGGGGTCCCGCAGAACCCGATGTTTGATATCCGGGCGTTTGAAGCCGTGATCGACGGCTTTCGGGCGAAGGACGAGGACGTCTTCGTCGCCACCTATGTGAAGGCCGGGACGACCTGGGTCCAGCAGATCCTGCACGGCCTCCTGCGCGGCGGAGAGAGCGGCGGCAGGTACGGAGAGTCCGTCCCCTGGCTGGAGGCGTGCGCCTCCTCGCCCGAGGTCATCGGTCCACGGGAAGCACCGGGCTGGACCATGGAGGAGATCAACGCGGCTCCGGGTCCGCGGTACTTCAAGACTCACGCGAAGGTCGAGGATCTACCGCGCGGAGACGCGCGGCCGCGAGTGATCTGCGTCGCGCGAAATCCCAAGGACACCGTGGTCTCGCTCTACCACCACGCGCGCAACAAGCCGGAGTTCGGCTTCAGCGGCGACTTCGAGACCTTCCTGAGGATCTTCCTCTCGGACCTCGCGGAGAACGGGAGCTGGTTCGATCACGTCCTCGGGTGGTACCAGGAGTGTCGCCGCCACCCCGAGACCCACCTCTTCCTGAAGTACGAAGACCTCCACGACGACACGGCAGCGGTCGTGCAGCAGCTCGCGGCGTTCCTGGGCCTGCCGATCAACGAGGAGATCCTCAGCGGCACGCTGAGAGTGGCCAGCCTCGAGGACATGAAGCAGAACGCCTCCATCGGGATGAACCACCTCCGGAAGGGGGGCTACGGCGGGTGGCGAGGGGTCTTCACCGACGCGATGAACGAGCGCTTCGATCGGCTCTATGCACGCAAGATGTCGGCCAGTGACCTGACGTTCAGGTTCGAATGACGGGAGGCCCTGTCGCGAGTCCTGCCCGCGAGTTCTGCCCGCGAGTTCTGCCCGCGGGGCCGGACTGAGTGGCAGCCGGCCCCGCGGACTGGCGATCGCGAGCGCCCTCCGCCGCGGCGCACGCCTTGGACCAAACCTGCGGCCTGGAGCGCCTCCAGCAGCGCGTCCGCGACGCCGACCGACGACGCCGGGTTCTGTCCGGTGATCAGGAGGCCGTCCACGATGACGAACGGCGTCCAGTCATCGGCCTTCTCGT
>CAJQPT010000040.1 GCA_905480285.1 uncultured bacterium | reverse complement strand
GTGACCCTGCGCGGGCTCGACGAGTCCGCGGGGAGCGAGGAGTTTCAGGCCCTCGCCCGGACCCTGGCGACCCGGCGGCGGGATGAGGTCGCCGTGGAGCGCTACGAGCTGGAGACGCGCATGGAGCGCGCCGCGGCCCGGGCCGTCGCGACCCCCGAGGAGCGCGGACTCGCGGAGCTGGAGCGCGCCGAGGCGACCCTGCGGCTCGCCGTGGATCCGGGCGCCGGGGTCGGGGTGGCCGCCGGCAGGGGCGCGAGCCAGCGCCTCCAGCAGATGCGTTGCAAGGACGCCCTTGAGGCAGCCGCGGCGGCACGAGAGCTCGGCGTCGCGAGCTGGCGCGTCGACGCGGTCACGGGGCTTGCGGCGAATCAGCTCGGGGACGCCGAGCTGAGCGCTCCTGCGATCCTGAGGGCCCTCCAGACCATGCTCAGCTCTCCCGAAGCCGCCGCCAGCGACACGGCTGCGGGCTGGATCGGGATGGGGACGCTGTCCCTCGCCGCGGACCTCCGCATGGGAGAGATCTTCGCCGCAGCGCGAGCGGACGAGGCCTGGCCCAAGGAGTGGATGAGCGAGGTCAACGCCGCCTTCGACTTACTGGCGCAGCACCCGCTCGGCACGGAGCAGCAGGTCGCCAAGCACCACGACTTCCTCGTCCGCATGGGCGCGCGCGGGCGAGCCTTCGAGGTGCTCACGCGTGGTGTGGCTACCCACGAGGGGAGCTGGGACCTTCACGCGCGCCTGCGGGACCGGCTGCTCATGAAGAGCGGCGTCAAGGGCATGGAGCAGACCTACGCCGCCATGACCGGCCGCCCCGGCGCGAGCGCATCCGTGGCCTGGTATGCGGGCTATGCGGGCATGGTGGCCGGCGAGTTCCGCCGCAGGCGCTCGCAGAACGAGGCCGCGCTCGCGTCCTATGACAAGGCGATCGCTCACTTCGCCCAGGCCATCGAGCGCGACCCGAGCGTCGAGTCCACCGCCGCTCATTACTGCGCCATGTCCCTTGCGGGCAAGGCCGCGGTGAAGCTTGAGCAGGACAAGCTGGCCGAGGCCACCGACCTCCTGATCGCCTCATTCCAGCGCTGGCCCCGAGCGGCGAACGCCCTGGATGGAATGAACGCCTCGGCGGTGACCACCTCCAACTTCGTCTCGGCGAGGCTCGCCTGGGCCGGCATGGACGAGGACGCTGCCCGCCTCGCCGAGGCCCGGGAGGGCCTCCCCACGGAGCTCCTGGCCCCGCCGGCGTTCGAGACGCCGCCTGACACGCCCGCCGCGCGGAACCGTGATCGCCGCGGCCGGCAGCGACGCGGGCGGCAGGGCCGCTGACCTCGGCGCCCTCGCCGCTGCGTTGACGCGGCCGCGGGGGCTCGGGCGCGACCAGGGTTGAGACAGTCCGGCGGCCCCTCAGGGATGCGCTCGGCCGGAGGGTGAGCCGCAATCGTCAAGGAAGTGTCTCACCTGTGGGGAGTCGCCCGGCGGCGGAGGACGGCTGGCACAGGCGGGCTATAGTCAGGACCTCGCCCCGGCGGTTCCCCGGGGCAGGCAGCTACCTGCCAGGCGCACCCCATGATCCGACTCTCCTTGGCCGCGGCTCCCATCGCCGCGGCTCTCATCGCCGCGACGTCGGCGTTCTCCCCGCTCTTCGCGCAGGACGAGCCCCTCCGGGGCCCGCGCAAGATTGATCCCCGCTGGCACGCGCTCACCCACGCGCGCCTGATTCCCTCGCCAGGAGCGCTGGTGGAGGACGCCACCATCGTCGTGCGGGACGGGGTCATCGTCTCTGTCGAGGCCGGGGGCGACGCGCCGGCCGGCGCCAGGGTCTGGGACTGCTCCGGCATGACGGTTCACGCGGGCTTCGTGGAGATGTACGCGGGCGTCGATGCGCCGCTCCCCGACGCCACAGGGCTCGGGGGATACTGGCAGTCCGAGAAGGTCGTGCCCCAGCGCTCTGCGCTGGACGGCGAGCGACTCAGCGAGTCGGACCTCGAGTCCCTGCGGGGCGCCGGGTTCACGGCGGCGGCGATCGCGCCGTCGGACGGGGTCCTCGGCGGATCCTCGGCCGTGGTGGCCCTCGGTGCGGGAGAAGGGGACGTCGCCGCGGCGACCCCCGAGGTGATCGAAGACGGCGTCTACCAGACGCTCGCGTTTCGGCGGGCGAGCTGGGGCAGCGAGGGGAGCCTCGCCTACCCGAACTCGGAGATGGGGGCGATCGCGCTCATCCGCCAGGCCCTGATGGACGCGGATCATCACGCGGCCTGTCTGGCGGTGGACGCCACCGAGGTGACGGGCCACGAGCCCCCGCAGCCCAACGAGGCGCTGGACGCGCTCCAGCGCGGCGGCGCACCGTTCCTCTTCAATGCCTCCAGCGAGCTGCAGCTCCTGCGCGCGGCGCGCCTGGCGGACGAATTCAACCGCCCGGTCATGGTGCTCGGCTCGGGCACCGAGTTCCGGCGAATCGACGCCGTGCTCGCCGCCGGTCTGCCCCTGGTGCTGCCGGTCAACTACCCGGAGGCGCCGGACGTCTCGACCTCCATGGCAGCCGACGCCCATAGCCTGCGCGACCTGGCGACCTGGGAGCAGGCCCCCAGCAACGCGCGGCGCCTGGTGGACGGTGGCGCGGTGGTGGCGTTCACCTCCGCGCGCCTCGACGACCGGGGCGACTTCATGGCGGGCGTCCGTGAGGCCATCGAGCGGGGCCTGGCGCCGGAAGAGGCGCTGCGCGCCTTGACCACCACGCCGGCGCGCTTGCTCGGGGTCGATGATCGCCTGGGCAAGGTGGAGCCCGGTCGCCTGGCTCACCTCGTGGTGCGCACCGAGGACCCCTTCGCCGAGGACTCCGAGATCCGGGACGTGTGGGTCGCAGGCCGCCGCTTCGAGATCGAGGCCGCCCCGGCGGACTCCCACGAGGGCGACTACGCCTTCCGCCTCGAGACTGCTGACGGTCCCGTTGAGGGCACCTTGCGCCTGAAGAGCTCCTCCAGCGCCGAGGTCCTCGTGGGGGAGGACAGCATCGAGCTGAATGACCTGAAGGTCGGGCCGCAGCACATGCACTTCCACCTGGAGGCCGAGGCCCTCGCTCCCGAGGGCGTCTTCTCTGGCACAGGGCTCTTCGAGGGTGAGGCCATCCATGGCTCCCTGGTGGGGCCCGACGGCGCGATGATGCGCTGGTCGGCCACGCGCACGGGCGACGTACCCGATGAGGATGAGGAGCAAGGCGACGCGGCCGCTTCCGCCTCTGAAGGCGAAGGCGACGCGGAGGGAGCGGAGAACGAGTCCGAGGATGCGAGCGAGTCGCCCGCCCCGTCCATGGGAGCTGAGTCCACCGAGGATCAGCCCCTGCCGCTGCCCTTCGGGGCCCACGGCCTCACGTCCTACCCTGAGTCCGAGACGGTGCTGATTCGCAACGCGACGGTGTGGACCGCCGCCGAGGCGGGCATCGTTGAGGGGGCGGTGATCCTCGTCGAGGACGGCAAGATCCGTTACGTGGGCCCCGAGGCCCTGGCGCCCGTCCCCGACGGCGCGCGGGTCATCGACGCCGAGGGCGGCCACGTCACTCCTGGCCTGATCGACTGCCACAGCCACACCGGGATCAGCGGCGGGGTCAACGAGACGGGCCGCCGGGTCACCAGCGAGGTGCGCATCGGCGACGTCATCAACCCCGACGACATCAACTTCTACCGGCAGCTCGCCGGCGGCCTCACCGCCGCCAACCTGCTGCACGGCTCGGCCAACGCCATCGGCGGCCAGAACGCG
>CAJQPT010000039.1 GCA_905480285.1 uncultured bacterium | reverse complement strand
CGGCGACCGGGGCCACCTCAATCCGCTGGGGGAACAGGTACGAGGGCATCAGGTACGAGTACGGCCGCTGGACGCGCGCGGTCATCAGCCAGAGCTCGTCGGGCGAGAGGCTCGCGCTGGAGAAGACCCCGGTGCCCAGGGACCTCACCTCGGAGGTGTCGAGGTCGACGAGCGCCAACTCGCTGGTGGCGTGATACTCCCAGGTGTCCGCGTCGTGGGCGCTGGTGAGCAGGTCCTGGTAGGTGCGCAGGGGCGACTTGCTCCCGTCGGTCTGCTGGACGTTGGGCCCGGTGGGCACCGTGGACGCCACGGGCGCCTCGCCGCGGTCCTCCGGCACGAGGCGGCAGAGCACCGTGTCCCCCTCGCGTCCCCAGCTCGGCCCGCCGGTCAGGGTGTGCAGCCGGTCGGTGACGAGGCGGGTGGCGCCGCCGCCGTCGCTGCGGCCCGCCCAGAGCTCGCTGCCGCCGTCAGTGACCACGGTCACCACGAAGCGCGCGCCGTCCGGCGACCACGAGGTGCCCGCCACCCGGGCGCCCGCGGGGAGTTGAACCTCCGCGTCGGGGGTCCCCTCGGTGTCCCCATTCATGAGCGGCGAGAGGACCACCCGCGACACGAAGCTGGTGGTGAAGCGCGCGGCGGCCTGGGGGTCGATGCGCATGCCCGCGAGGCGCAGCATCGGCCGCGTGAGGTCCTCGATGGAGGGCAGGGCCTCCCGGTGGGTCATCAGCATCCAGGCGCCCGTCGGGCTGAAGCTGACCGACGGCGCGGGGGCCGCCGTGACCAGGTCGACGACCTCCTGAGGCGGGAGGCGGTAGCCCTCCTGTGCGGGAGCGGGAACGGCGGCGGCGAGGGCGGCGGAGACGAGGAACGTGGCGGTGCGCATGGAGGGGTTCCGATGGAGGAACTGAGGGGACTCGCTGGAGTCTAGATCGCACGCCACGATCCGCCCTGGAATCAATAGAAGCCCCGCGAAGCGATCGACAAGCGGGAGCCTCTCCTTCACCGCTCACGCGCAAGGCGAATCAGATCCATCCGTGATGTTTGGTAGCGCGTGACCCGGTGCCCTGATCCCCGGGGTGACGGCTACGCTTTCCTACCCCCTCGCCGCACGCTCGCTCGTCACCTCTACAAGACTGCAACCTGGGCCTCTTGCCCGCCGCGAGGGGAAGCCCAAACAGGATGATCCCGACGAGTAGCGAACCTCTCCCTGAGACTCTCGGCTCGGCCAGGAGTTACGCTTGGAACTCTCTGCCTGCGTCCCGACAACAGACATGCCCTCACGAAGACTCGAACTCATCAGCCGCGCGATCCGGCGCTTGCCCGCGCGGTGGTCCTTGAAGAGGCAACTGTCTGCCCTGACACAGGTCGAGAGGACCTACTTCGTCGTGCTCATGCCAGCGAGCCTCCATATCGCTGAATTGGCGATGAAGAAGATCGAGCGCGAGTGCCGAGTCGTCCTCGTCTCCAACGGACTCAGCGATGAAGAGAACGAGTGGATCCGTGAGAATCTGCCTGATTACCCACTCCTCATCAGTCAGGTCCCCCTGCACCACCACCAGGTTCTAAATACGCTACTGAGGGTCTGGCGATTGGACTTCGGAATCATGGACTACGACTGTTTCGTCATGGATGGATCACTGATACATCAAATGTCTTCTCCAGAGGAAAATCAGCTAGCAGCGGCCACCTTCATGTTCCGTAACGACTCCCTTGGGATCGTTACCCCAGAGACCTTCCTCATCTACTTTCAGATCAACAACATGAAGCGAATCATGCGAAAGTACAAGGTCGACTCAAGGCTGTATCGCTGGGACAAGATCAATGATCAGGCCAAGGCTGCCCTAGCGGAGATGGGCGTAAATGAGAGCAATATGTTCGAGCCACATAAGGACTATATCGACACGCTCAAGCTCATCTTCTTGCTGGGCGTACGGGACGGTTTGCACTTTGAGTTCGTTGCCCGTCACCAAGATGGGCGGGGTGACCCCGCTTCGGTCTACCACATCGGAAGCGTGGCTAAACCCCATGTCACCAGTGACACCTATAGTTATCGCGGGTCGTACTTCTGGAGGCAAGCCCTGGAACACTCCGGTGACGAGACCTTGAGAGCCGTGGCGATCTCGAGGTTTGATCCTGGAACCTCTTTGGACCTGGAGAGAGAGTATTCTGAGTTCCACGACGCCCTGGGGGATGACTACTTCGCCTTCACAAACGAGTTGTTCTCCTGAGGTTTGGCCTCGCCTTCTGCCCGACCAGGCTGCGCCGCCCATCAGCAAGAGCAGGAGACCGCCCGATTGGGCGGTGATCAACTGAGCTGGGAGACATGGCGAGCAGCAGCTCCAGCGACGACGGTCCCCCTCAGCCGTTTCTTGACAGCGTCGGCAGGCTCTCATCACGGGCCGCATAGCCGATGGGCCAGCCCGCCACAGTTCGTGGGCGGGCTGTCGCAGACGGATCGGGCGTCGCCCTTCCCCAACGCGTGCCTGTGCGAACCAAGGGCTCCTGACCAGAAAGCGAAGGTTAGAAAAAGGGGGCGGAGGGCCGCACCGGAGGCCAGATCCACGCTTGTCGCTCGCAGCGCGGGTCAAATGATGCTGGCGACGAGCCCAGCGGAGGACGCTCCGCGCTCGTGGCCGACCCCAAGACTGCCCTCGGCCGAGCCTGGCCATCACATGAGACAACTTCTCTGACCGTTCATACAAAGCGCGCGGTGCCAGATCGTTGACGCCGGTTGCCTGGGAAGAGTGAGTTGGCCCGCGCCAGGGCCCAAGAAACTCCGCCTTCACACCAGTTGAGTTCGGCCTCTGGAGGCCGCATGCGCGCCACGCTCCCGATGTGTGGTCGGGGGGGGCGGACCCGTGGAGAGACTTGAGAGTCAGTTCTCGCAGCGAGTGCCATCGCGCGATCGAATTCACCCCTTGCCAGAGATCGCCTTTATCAACCTGTAGACCACGTTCGAAGATCGACCGAACTCCGGTCGTTCGAACGCGTGCAGTAACTGGAACAGTCTATTCAGCAGCACCATGCGCAGGTTCGTCTGCGCCAGGCGCTCATCGCCACCATTGACCCTCTCTAAACTCATCGCGAGTTCTCGATGAAGAAACCGCCCCATTGAAGTAATAGTGCCCTTATCAATTTGATCTATATTGACAAGAAGTAATCTCTCACTTGGCACTGCGTCAATCACCCCTTGGTTGTGACGTTCATAGGCATCCTCAAATTCCCCCCTATGCCAATTGGGATACATCAGACCATACGCCCACTTGGTGCCGCTATGGAACGGGTTCAACGTCAGGCTGTGCCTGCGTATTGAGTTGTACCAGACTTCCTTGCTGGACCTAGTGGTGAGTATGAAGAGCGCATCGGGGTAAGCATTCACCAGATGCTTGTACATGAAGGGCCAAGGGAGATCCTGAAACGCGTCGAACCGGCGTATGTGATCCTTGATAAGGTCCGTGAATCCACTCTGGCGGTACTCCATGAGCATTGCGCCGCTGTAGCCCTCGACTCGAAGACCGGCGTTGGACAAGAGGTCGCCCATGAAGGTCGTACCGGTCTTATTGAGTCCAATTATGAATACTTTAGCGTCAGCCGAATGGATGTTCGAATTTAGCTCGCCACCCTCCGATTGCTCCCCGAGCCCCTCCCGCTTAACCGGAATCTCGTCCGAAATGGAGCGTCTATCTTCGTTCACTTTTCACTCTCTTGTGGTGCGATTGCATCTCCAGAAATAGGGTCTTGAAGACTATATCATCGCTTGATATTCGGACCCAGGCGATACTCGACGATCCGATGACTGGCCCTGACTAGCAGATCGGATTGCGAGCGTGAGTGCAGGATTTCGAGGCCAGCGATCCGGCTGTGAGCTTGCGCGCCACCGAGACGAACGTCGTGCCACCTGAGGAGTTCAATGGAAGCTCGGCCGGGACCCCCTCCACGCGGCCATCCACCTCGAGGCCGAGGAAGGCCTTCGGCTCAAACGCCCCGGGCGCAATGTCGCTTGCCCCGCCCTCGCGCAAGGCCAGCTCGCCGTCCGCCGCGACGGCGCGCGAGCCTTCGCCTTCGACCCCCCTCTCGCCTTCCTCTAGCGGCTCGTCGCCTTGGTCCCCCACCCGCGGCAGCACCGGTGGGCGTGCCTCGGCGTTCTCGCCCTCTCGTCGCCACCGCGCGATGCCGCCGTGCCGCGCGGTTCCCCGCGGCACCGGGACGTCGGCGAGGGCGATCCCTGCGCTCGGGCAGGGCGCATAGCTGGGCCGAGCTCCTCCGTCGGACCTTCGCGGCGGACGTGCTGCGATACCCCAAGGGTCGCGGGGGCCGCCATCGCGTCACCACGATCTCGGACCCGCTCGCGACGCGGGAGATCCTCCTCGACCTCAGCCTGAGCGGCGAGCCCCGGGAGTCGGCGCCCGGCGTTGGCGCCCGCATGCCCCGAGCCACAACTGGATTCGCCTGAGTCGAGTCCCTCCACGGCCCAAGGCCCACCTCGAAGCCAATGTCCCCCACCGGGCGCCCGCTACTCCTCGTGGTTGGACTGTGCGGCGTCCGGGCGTAATCATGGGACTCCGAGCTCTGCGGGCTTGGCATTTCCTCTCCAGCCCCAGGTCAACCCGGCGTCGGCGGCCCTTCCCTGGGCCGCGCCCCGCCCGTTACTCCCATCCTCCTATTCACCCAAGGACCCGCTGCCGCACAGAATGGCGCCCTTGGACCTCTTGTCCGCCGGTCCATTGGAACGACGAGAGAGGCCCCGCCAAGTGGTCGCTGGGCGGGGCCTCTCTCGATTCCTGGGTCCCCGACCCGGCGGGGATCGGTGGAGCCGTCAGCGCGGCGAGCGCGGCCCCTTCCGTTGGCGGGGTTTCGCCTTCAGCTTGCCGAACATCTTCCGCTCGCTGAGGACCATCACGTCAAGGTCGGTTTGGTTCGGTACACCCACGGTGACCGGGAGGGCCGAGCCTCATCAGCCAGAGGGGAACTTGCCCTTCTGCAGGCGCTTGCCGGTGTTGGCGTCGTAGAGCTCGAAGGTCGGGACCTTGCCCTTGGGCTGGAAGTCGTAGTACTCCTCGCCGAGCGAGCCGAAGACCTGGACGTTGGGGCTGACCACCGCCTTGCCGTCCTGCAGACGAGGCGTGGGGACCTCGCCCACGAGCGGGCCGCCGAGCTGGAGCTCGACCTCACCGTCCGTGGCCACCTCCAGCCGCTCCATGCGGCCCATGCGGATCCGCGCCGTCTCGGAGCCGCCCTTCAGGAAGGCGTCCGCGAGGACGTAGTCCCCGACGGGGACCA
>CAJQPT010000038.1 GCA_905480285.1 uncultured bacterium | reverse complement strand
GACCGGCAACGCGGACCTCATCGGCGCCGAGATGTGCATGCCTGGCGACAACGTCAAGCTGACCGTCGCCCTCGGCACCCCGGTCGCGATGGAGGAGCAGCTCCGCTTCGCCATCCGTGAGGGCGGCCGCACCGTTGGTGCTGGCGTCGTCACGAAGATCGTCGAGTGATCTACTTCGCCGCCGCGGCGCCCTCACCGGCGTCGCGGCGGTGGTCTCAACCCTGCTCGCGCTCGCCCACGGCGGCGCGTCACCCCACCCCCCGAACACCCGGCCACTGAGGCGCGCTCCCCTGCGCGCGTCGGATGCCGTGCTCCCCACCAAGCCCAGCGCCACCTGACATGAAGACCAAGGAACGCTACGTCTTCCTCGAGTGCACAGTGTGCAAGGAGCGGAACTACACGACGCACAAGCGTCTGAAGGCCGCCTACAAGCTCGAGAAGAAGAAGCACTGCAAGCGCTGCCGCACGCACACCTCGCACCGTGAGAAGAAGCTCTGAGCCTGACCGGCTCGTGCTGATTCTCCCGACGCTCCCCTCCGTTCACTAACTCCCCGGACCCCACCGAGATTCCAATGGCCTACCGCAAGGATCAAGGACGCCTGGCGCGGATGACGACTTTCTGGTCGCTCGCCGTTCTCCTCGCGTATGGATGTATCCGGATGCGTGCGGAGATCACTGGGCAGTTCCCGGACTCGCTCGGAGCGCCGCTCTCGGACGGGTTGGCGATCCCGCTGGTGAACCTGCCCCTGAGCCCTGCGCTGATTGCGGCGGTCCTGACCCTCGTGGTCAGGCTCTGGCTCCTCAATCGGACCCTCGAGCGGCCGAAGAACGCCGACCTCCTGATCGAGACCGAGTCGGAGCTCCGGAAGGTCACCTGGCCGACCGTGGACGAGACGGTCGACGGGTCCGTGGTCGTGATCGTGGTCGTGCTGTTCCTGATGGGCTTCATGGCCCTGGCGGATTACGTGCTCGGCAACGTCTTCACGCGGATCATCACGAGTGGGGGGGCCTGAATCCGATGGCGTTCAAGTGGTACTTCCTCCGTTGTCAGTCCGGGCGCGAGAAGCGCATCCGTGACAACGCGATCCACCGGCTCAAGATCGCCGGGGTGGACTCTGTGGTCCCCCAGGTCCTCATGCCGTTCAAGATCGTGACGGACATGAAGAAGGGCAAGAAGCGGAACATCGAGGAGAAGCTGTATCCGGGGTACCTCCTGGTTCAGGCGGACCTGGAGAACCCCGAGGACCCGACCGTGATCAAGGCGCGCACCACCCTGCGTGGGATCGACGGGCTCCGCGACTTCATCGGTTCCGGCGGAGAGCCCACCTCGATCTCCGAAGCCGAGGTGACCGAGATCCTCGCCCTGATGACCGATTCGGAGACCCGCCCCCAGGTCACGATCGGCCTGGAGAAGGGCGACCGGGTCAAGATCAACACGGGGCCGTTCGACGGCTTCGACGGCGCGGTCGAAGAGATCAACGCCGAAAAGGGCACGGTCCGCGTGATCGTGACCATCTTCGGCCGGCCCACGCCGGTCGACCTCAAGTACTGGGAGGTCGACAGCGTTTGACCTCTTTCCCAGGGCCGGTGTTCGCGCCGGTTCAGCGGGATCCCCTCCACGACAACACACCCCGCCCTCATCGGCGCGCGGCTCACTCAATGTGAACCGTCGCTGGGGCGACCTCCACAAGATCACAGCGGACCGACCCCCCCTTAGCGGGGGCCAAGCTCACGGACCGACATGGCGAAAGAACTGACAGGAAAGATCAAGCTTCAGTGCCCCGCCGGGCAGGCGACCCCTGCGCCGCCGATCGGCCCGGCGCTCGGCGCGCACGGCGTGAACATCGCCGAGTTCGTCAAGCAGTTCAACGACCGCACGCGAGACCAGATGGGGATGATTCTCCCCGTCGAGATCTCCGTCTACAAGGACCGCTCCTTCGACTTCATCCTCAAGTCGCCTCCGGCGGCCGTGCTGCTCAAGAAGGCAGCCGGCGTCGAGAAGGGGGCAGGCGAGGTCGGCACCCAGATCGTCGGGTCGGTGACCCGCGAGCAGGTGGAGGAGATCGCCAAGATCAAGATGAACGACCTCAACGCGCGGGACCTGGACCAGGCCTGCCGGATCATCGCCGGCACCGCACGCTCTTCCGGCATCACGGTGGAGGACTGATCAACATGCCCAAGCACAGCAAGCGTTACCGCGAGGCCGCCGCGCGGCTCGATCGCACGTCTCATTACATGCCGAACGAAGCGTTCGACATGCTCAAGAGTCTCCCCGCTCCCAAGTTCGACGAGACCGTGGAGGTCGCCGTCCGACTCGGGATTGACCCGCGCAAGACGGACCAGCTGGTTCGCGGCGCGGTGTCCCTCCCGAAGGGGCTCGGCAAGACCGTCAAGGTCGTCGTGTTCGCCGAGGGCGACAAGGCCGAATCCGCTCGGGAAGCCGGTGCGGACGAGGTGGGCTCTGACGACCTCGCCGCGAAGATTCAGGGTGGCTGGATGGACTTTGATGTCGTCATCGCCAGCCCGGACATGATGAAGCACGTCGGCAAGCTGGGTAAGGTGCTCGGCCCCCAAGGCAAGATGCCCTCGCCGAAGAGCGGCACCGTGACGCCGAACGTCGGCGAGGCCGTCACCGAGTTCAAGGCCGGTAAGGTCGAGTTCCGGACCGACGCGGGCGGCAACGTCCACGCGCCGCTTGGCAAGCGGTCGTTCTCCACCGAGGACCTGGTCGAGAACCTGTCGGCCTTCATGAATCACCTGTCGGGCATGCGTCCGGCAGCCGTTAAGGGCAACTTCGTCCGGCGCATCAGCGTCTCGACGACCATGAGCCCGGGCGCCTTCATCGAGTACGGAGGCTGATCCATGCCGAATATCGTCAACCAGATGGTCGTCCGCGAACTGCAGGACGAGTTCAAGGAAGCCGAGGGCATGGTCCTCGTCAACTTCGGCGGCCTGACCGTCGAGGAGACCTCCGCCATCCGCGGCAAGCTCGCGGAGAAGAACGTTCGCTTCAAGATGGTGCGCAACTCGCTCGCGAAGCGGGTGCTCGCCGATCGTGACGTCACGTTCCCCGAGGACTCTGCCCTGAAGGGAAACACCGGTATCGCCTACGGCGACGCCGAGGCCGCCATCGACGCGGCCAAGGTGTTCGCTGACAAGGAGATCAAGAAGCAAGGCAAGGTCGTCGTGAAGGGCGGGATGCTCGAGGGCAACGCCCTCGACGCCGCCAGCGCTTCGGCCCTCGCTGACCTCCCGGACCGCGACACCCTCCACGCGCAACTGCTTGGCGTGATCTCGGGCCCGGCCCGCGGCCTCGCCACAGTCATCAACGCGGTGCCCGGTTCGGTCGCCCGCGTGATCCAGGCCCATGCTGACGACGCCGGGGACGGCGACGAAGGCTGATTCATTCAGGTGGCCCCCTGCTCCCTCACCGTCTGTTTCGGTGGGGGTGGTGGCTATCCTTTCCAAGACCACTGAGACCTACCCTCCGATCCATTTTCAACCATGTCCGAAGAGACCACGACCGTCGAGCTCGACGCTGAGCTCCAGACCATCGCCGATCAGCTCGACGGCCTGACCCTTCTGCAGGCGTCGAAGCTCGTTAAGGCCCTCGAGGATAAGTGGGGTGTCAGCGCTGCTGCCCCCGCCGCCGTTGCCATGGCCGCCCCCGGTGGCGGTGCAGGCGGCGACGAAGCCGAGGAAAAGACCGAGTTCGACGTCATCCTGAAGGCGGCCGGCGACAAGAAGATCCAGGTCATCAAAGAGGTCCGCGCCATCACTGGCCTGGGTCTCAAAGAGGCCAAGGAAATCGTCGACAGCGCCCCCAAAGCCGTCAAGGAAGGGGTGTCGAAGGACGAAGCCGAAGAGATGCAGAAGCAGCTTGAGGCTGCGGGCGCATCCGTCGAGCTCACCTGAGCCGGCTCCGGAGTGGCCCTCCAGGGTCGCTCCACCTAGGCCGCGGACGCCTCGTTCTGCCCCAATGGGGCGGCGAGGCGTCGGCGGTCGAGGCGCGTTCTGACGCACCGGCGCCCCCTGCGCTGGGAAGCTCCTCTCGCGAGCAGCGAGTGGATTTCCCCGCAAAGAGGCTGTCGGAGGTCTTCCCAGGTGTAAGCGGCGTCCCTACTCTTTGGGGTCGCCGAGGACAACCCCGGTTCGTTCTGTAGGTCCCTTGGGCCGAGCGAGCGTGCCGGATCCTGGGTCCCACCGCCATCCAAGCGCCCTCTCGGCTCGTCCCCAACGGCAGCGCTCCGCCCCGCGCGGGACGCTCCATACCAATCCTCCGATCTACCAGGTCGGACGGATCCCCAGTCTTGCTGGTGTGCCCCGCGTCGCGCGAGGTGTATCGGCCCCGGTCGTCTCCATGCGGGGTCGATCTCCGTTCGGCACCGCAGCGTTCCCCCCGACTCCGCGGCCCGTTCGGGCTTCCCCCCGATCAGCGTCTCCCCACCCGAGCCACGCTCGTTCTCCGTGCCCGTTCGGTCGTCAGGCATCTGACCACGCCCTCCGCGTCGCTGCCTCGTCCGCTCAGCACTCGCTACCGCTCATGATCGCTAACCGCAACGGCCGTATGGTCGAGCAGTCCGCCGAGGTTCGTAACTTCGGCAACGTGTCCGAGATTGTCCCGCTGCCCAATCTCGTCGAGATCCAAACGAAGGCCTACGAGGCCTTCCTGGCTCCCGGGATTGCCTCCGGCGCTCGAGACGCCATGGGCCTCGAGGCCCTGCTCAGGGAGATCTTCCCGATCTACTCGTACGACAAGACGATGTGCCTCGAGTACGTCGGCTACGAGCTGGGCAGGCCGCGCTACGACATCGACGAGTGCCGCAAGCTGCGGATGACCTACGGGTATCCGTTCAA
>CAJQPT010000037.1 GCA_905480285.1 uncultured bacterium | reverse complement strand
GCTCCTGGACCTCTTCGTCCCCCAGGTCACCCGCACGCTGGAGGCGCTCATCGAGACCCGCGTTCCGGGGGAGGCGGGCTTGCCGGATGTGGTCATGTGGGGGGAGACGTTCCTCCCCGGGAAGGTCCACGAGCCGGACGTGCTTCAGGACTTTCGGGCCGGCGTGCGGCCGACGGAGCTCTCCGGTCGGGCCGCGCTTGGCGAGGGGGACCTGGTGCGCCAGAACGAGCTGGCGGAGGACCTCGTCTCCGCCCTGCTGGGAACCGGGCCCGGCCAGCTGCTGACTCCGCCTGTCTGGCGGCAACTCTTCGAGCGCGAGCCGGCGGCCGAGTGGGCGGATCGCGTGGCGCGCGGCGAGCCGCTGCTGCCGCCGGGGACCTCTTTTCTCTCCGGCGTCGAGGGCTGGGCCTCCGTACAGGTCGACGGGGAGCCGGTCCTGCGCAGCGTGAACGGCGTCAAGCTCTGGACCCCCGACGGAGGTTCGACACCCATCGCCAGCAAGGTCCACCTGGTCCCGGGGGGCGAGTCGCCGGACGCGCTCCGTGGGATCCCCTTTGTCCTCGAGGCGGTCAGGAGGGTGGCCAACGCGGTCCCTGACTTCGTGGCCGGCGAGGAGCCGGGGGTCCTGTTGATCCCCGGGGCGGACGGCCGTGTGCACCGTGCAGGGATCGCGATCTGCTTCGACAACGCCTTCGATGATCCCTTCACAACGCCCCTGCGCCGGGGGCCCGTGGACCTCTTCGTGGTCGTCAGCAACGAGGCCTGGTACAAGGCGAGCCCGGAGATGGACCACATGCTGGCCTTCTCCCGCATCGCGGCAGCGGCGTCGAGGCGCTCGATTGTTCGCGCGACCAACTCCGGGATCTCCGCCGTGATCGGGCCCGACGGGAGGATTCTCGGGGAGGTCCGCGGCGAGGGCGGCCGGCGCAAGATGGTCTCCGGTGCCCTGCGAGCGAGGGTTCCCGTGCCGGATCGGCGAGCGGGCGCGGGGGCCGGCGGGGAGGCCACCTTCTTTGCCCGGACTGAGCCGGTCCAGCCTTGGGCGTGGGGGGGGGGCGCGGCGCTGATCCTGCTCTTCGCCCTGGTTCGTCGGCGGTTCGGGCAGTCAGGGCCTGGGGAGGCGCACCCGGCGCCGGGCTCATGAGCCGATTCGGGCGGCTTTTGGGGGTAACCGGGAGCCGGCTCCCACTTATCCCCCTCACCGCGCCGCGACACCAGGCCCGAGGCTGGGTTCCCAGGGAGGCGGTTCCGTCGAAGACACGCGCTCTCCTGCGAGCCACTCCTTGACCCTTCGGCGCGGTGGCCTCTACACTTCCCCCGTCGCTGCGAGCCCACGACCTTCCCGGGCACTCGGTCGACAATCTTTCGCACCCCCAGTTCCATCCGGCGTTTGCCGCGGCCCCTGCCGCGACCCGCGAACACCGTTCCCCCCAGGGTTCCTGGGTTCAGCGCCACAGGCGTTGTCTCCCAGGGCACATCCGCCCCGGGCGTCCCCGCGACGCCTTGACCACCGAGAACTCAAAGAGTTCCCCTCCACGAGCCAACGTCATGAGCCCGATCGGACGGACCTTCGTCGCCATCAACTTCGCCCTCTCCGCCGCCTTCCTCGGCTTCGCGTCCAACAACCTCTCCACGGCGCAGAAGTACCGCGGGCAGTTTGAAGACGTGACCGCCGAGCTCGCGTCGTCCAAGACCTCGATGCAGGCTGAGATCGATCAGATCACCGCTGATCGCAACGCCGCCAACGACCTGCGCAACAACATTCGCAGCGAGAAGGACGCTCTCGAGGAGAAGAACACTGCCCTCAAGCTGAACCTGGCGACCGCCACGGACGAGCTCAACGAGCTCAAGTCCGACATGGGGAACATCAGCTCGTCGATTGGCGATCTCTCCTCCAGCCTCGACGACATGAAGAGCCAGGTCGCTCAGGCCAACGAGGCCCGCGCCGAGGCGATCAACGCCCGTCGCGACGCTGAGAACGCCCGCGACGCCGCTGTCGCAGCCAAGGAGAAGGCCGACGATCGCTCGAACGGGCTGTCTGCGGACCTCGCTCAGGCCGAACGCGACCTGACCGCGACCCGCGGCGATCTCGAGGAGGCCAACACGACGATCGCCATGGTCGTCGAGGCCACGAACTACGACCTCACGCGCGGCGTGGGCGCCCCGCAGATCGACGGAGCGGTGCTGCAGTACCGCGCCGACCAGAAGCTGGTCCACATCAACCGCGGCACGAACAACAAGGTCAAGCGCGGCCACATCTTCGACATCTACAGCGGCGACACCTACAAGGGTCAAGCCCGTGTCGAGGTCGTCAACCCGGACACTTGCACCGCCGTCCTCGTGGCCACCACCGGCTCCGCGATCGCGCAGGGAGACCTCGTCTCCACGCAGATCTGAGTTCCCCCCTCTTCTTTCGAACCCAACAGGGAGAACCACATGGCACGTTCCAAGAGCCGTTCCGGGTCCAGCCGGCGTAGCGCATCCTCCGAGGTCGCCGAGGTCGAGATCGTCTCCGAGGAGTCCGGTCTGGGCTTCGAGGTGGCACTCGCCATCATCACCACCGTCGTCCTCCTCGCAGCGGTCATCATGATCGACTACGACCGAGGGGCGAACTACGGAGAGGGCATGCTCTTCAAGGGCAAGTACGCGGAAAACGCCGCGTCCGCCACGGAGTGAGCAGGCCGCGGCTTGCCTCCCCAGGCGGCCGCTACAGATCGAATGCGAGCCCGCAGCGCCCCGGCGCTGCGGGCTCGCTTCATGAAATGTGACCCCGCGCTGCGTTGTTCTTGTTGAACCCGCCCCCTCCGTCCTTCAAACTCCAGCCGGAGTCGCGCCCGCGGTTGAGGGGCCGCAGCGATTCTCGAACGCCGCACCGTTCGTCACCGCACAGATTTCATGAGGCCGAATCGCATGAGCCAGCTGTCTTCACGACGCTGTGTCCGAGCGGGTTCTCCGGAGCCCGCCAGCCATAACTTTGTATCCCACGCCGACGGGCTCCTGAGCCCGGGAGCGGAGCGATGAGCCTCTTCAAGCCGATGGAGTGGGCCTTTGGTCACCTCTCCACTGACATGGGAATCGACCTCGGGACCGCGAACACGCTGGTTTGTACCCGCGGTCGCGGGATCATCCTGAATGAGCCGAGCGTCGTCGCCGTCAAGAAGGGCACGAACGAGGTCCTGCTGGACGGCATGGCCGTCGGGAACACGGCGAAGGAGATGCTCGGGCGAACCCCTGGCGGCATCCAGGCCATCCGACCGCTGCGCCACGGGGTCATCGCTGACTTCGACGTGACGGAGAAGATGCTCAAGTACTTCATCACCAAGGTCCACGAGGGCCGGCAGTGGGTGAAGCCGCAGGTTGTCATCGCGGTCCCGGTCGGCATCACGGCGGTCGAGCGACGGGCGGTGATTCACTCGGCGGAGCGTGCGGGTGCTCGGCGAGTCTTCCTCATCGACGAGCCCATGGCTGCGGGTATCGGCTGCGACATGCCGGTGACCGAGGCGCGCGGTTCGCTCATCGTCGACATCGGCGGCGGAACGACGGAGATCGCGGTGCTCTCCCTCGCCGGCGCCGTGGTCTCCACCTCCCTGCGGATCGCAGGCGACGAGATGGACGAGGCGATCCTCTCCCACCTCCGACGTCATCACAACCTGCTCATCGGTGAGCAGTCCGCCGAGCGCATCAAGCTCACCATCGGGTCCGCGTGGCCGATGGAGCAGGAGCTCTCCATGGAGGTCAAGGGCCGGGACTCGGTCCAGGGCCTCCCGCGCCGTGCGACGGTCACCTCGATCGAGATTCGCGAGGCGCTCAGCCACCCCGTGCGTCTCATCTGCGAGGCCATCCGCGGCATCCTCGAGGAGGCGCCTCCCGAGATCAGCGCGGACCTCGTCGACACCGGCATCACGCTGGTCGGCGGCGGCGCGCTGCTCTACGGCATGTCGCAGGCGATCTCTGATCACCTCGGGGTCCCCGCCCGCGTGGCGGAGGATCCCCTCACGGCCGTGGCGCGCGGCACCGGGATCTTCCTCGACAAGCTCGACGTCTTCAGCCGCGTGCTGTCGACGGAAGACGACGACTGACCCACTCGTCCCGTCGGGACGCCCAGGCCCTCGTGGGGCCGGGCGGCTCGCACGGGCGCCTGGCGGCGCATCCTCGCGACGTCACTGATCGAGCAGGTCTGGGGGGACCGAAGCACATGGCGACGATGCGGACACGAAGGCTTGGCTGGACCATCGCGGCCGGTGCTGCGCTGGTCTCCCTGCGTCCCGTCGGGCCGTTCGAGCGGGTCGCTGACCTCGCCCTGGTTCCCGCCCGTGTGATCGGCGTCCTCGGAGCCCCCTCGCTCCTCTGGGCCCGGGGAGACACGGGGGAGGGCGCTGGCGGCTCACCCGACGCCTTGGCCGCCGAACGCGAGCTCTCCGCGCAGCTCGAGCTGGCGATCCTCCGCTCTGCCGAGCCGACGGAGGTCCCCTGGCCGATCCGCGGCGTGGTGCCGATTCCCGGCGAGGTGGATGTCTCGGAGAAGGTGAACCGCGACCGCATCTCGCTGCGCGTCTCGGACCCCGGGCCCATCGAGCGCGGACAGGCGGTGGTGGCTGGAGACGTCTTCGTGGGCACCGTGGAGAAGATCCCCGTGCGGGAGCCCTACAGGGATCGGCCCGGGCTGCTGGAGAAGATCCTGCGCCGGATGGGGCTCTCCTCGCCGCCGGTACCGCCGCCTCGAGACCTGGTGATCGTGCGAATGATCACGGACCCTTCGGCCCGGGTCGGGGCTCGAATCCAGGAGATCGACGGACAGCCCGAGTGCCGCATGGTGGTCGGGGGCCTCGAGCGGCTCGACGATCGCGTCTGGCTCGCGGTCCATAACCCGGAGAGCCAGAACCGGTTCACCGGCCGGGTCGTCGTCCACGAGGCCGCCGCGGCGGTCGACTCCGCGGACTCCACGGCCAGCGGCTTCCTGCTCGGTGACCTGCGCCGGGCGACGGTGGCTGCCACCGAGCGCACCCCCCGGCGTCAGGTCATGGGCGTGGACCCGTTACTGGACTTCGAGGCGGGGCTGAACCAGGTGCTGGTCCTCACCGCTGGGCGCGGGCGAGGGACCGTGGACCCGCGTCGTTCGGACATTGTGGGGGTGCTGGAGTCCACCGGTTGGCGACACGTGGACATGGCGTCCCTCGGGGACCTCTGCCCCTGGCGCTCAACGGGGAGGCTCGACGTCGGGCGCAACGTCGGCGTACGGGCGGGGGCAGCGGTGGTGGACGGCGTCCGGCTGGTCGGTCGCGTCTCCCGTAGTGATCAGATCGGCGCCACGGTGGCGCTGCTCGATGACCCCGGGTTCCGGGTCACCGCCCTCGCGCAGCCTGCAGGCGACCCCGGGGCGACGCCCCTGGTGCTCGGGGAGCTCGTGTCGTCCGGCTGCAACGGGAGGGGGCAGGTCACGGTTCGCTGGCGTCCCGCTTCGGGGAGCCGCTACGGCGAGTGGATCGAACGGCACTCGGAGGGCGGCGGCGAGGTCGAGGTCCTGCTCTGGACCGGGTCCGGGATGCGCCGCGTGCCGCGCGGCCTGCTGCTGGGGCGCACGTCGCTCCAGGCGCCGGGGGAGCCCGGGGGCGAGCTGGTCATGGCGCTCGAGGGCTCGGGTGACCCGGGAGCCAAGCTCCAGGTCCGGACCGGTAGCTCGAGGCTCGCGCGCCCCGCTTCAGGCAGCGTCATTCACGCGGCGGAGGGGGCACGTTGAAGCGGTTCACCTCGCTGGGGGTCTTCTTCCTCTGGGTCTCGGTCGCCGGGGCCTTGCAGCTCCTGCTGACGAGCGGAGCGAGCGGGCCCGGCGAGGATGGCCCCGCCCTTGGGCGGGCCTGCGTCCCCGACCTGATGACGCTGGTCCTCGTGGCCGCCGTGGGGCGCCTCGACCGTCGCGACGTGGTCACCCTGGCCCTCGTCACGGCCGCGGCCAGGGCGGCCTACACAGCGGCGCCACCCTTCGCCGTCGTGTCCGGTTGCCTCGTCGCGGCGCTGATCGCTGACACGCTCCGGCGCTTCGCTGACCTGGACCGTGCATGGCTCCGATCCTGCGCAGCGGGGTCGGGCGCCCTCGCCATCGGGACCTGGCTCCTGGTGGTGGACCTGGTCCGCGGGAGCCAGGCCCGGGTCACCGGCGGCCTGAGCTTCGGCCAGGCCAGCGACCGGGACTTCGCGCTCGTCGTGCTGACGGCCACGGTCACCGCGCTGGTGGCGCCCCTGGTCTGGCCGGCTCTCCACCGCCTTCCGGGTCTACGCCGGCTCGAGAGGAGGGCCTTCTGATGCTCAGGCGCTTCCTGCCCCTGCTCGCGCTGCTGGTCCTCTCGATCGCGACGCTCCTCGCCCGGCTCTGGGATGTCCAGGTGGTCCAGCACGACGTCTGGGCGACCGAGGCGGCCAACATCGTGCGCTCCTACGGGATCGAGCCCTACCGGCGGGGAGCGATCCTGGATCGCAACGGCGAGGTCATCGTCCAGGACGAGAAGCGATACGTGCTGGAGTTCATCTGGCGCGACTTCCGCCGCAGCCACCCCCTCGGCCAGCTCGCCATGCTGCGCTCCCTCGCGATGGCGCGCCCCGTCGGGCTGGACGAGGCGCGCCGAAGCCCGGTCCGGGCAGCGCGGGCCTACACCCTGCTCTCGCCCGAAGACCTGCTGCGCTTCGCGCGCGGCGGAAAGCTCGAGGCGGACCTCGACTATGTCCCGGCCCTCGCAGCGGAGACAGAAGAGGGGCGCAAGGACGAGGCCGGGCGGGCGCGACGGCGCTCCCGGGCGGGCGACATGCGGTTCTACATCCTGAGGCTCCTCGAGCTGTCGCCGCGGGAGGCGAAGGAGCTGGCGGAGCTCGTGGAGGAGGAAGACTGCGGCGACCTCTCCTACGTGCAGCTCGCGGGGCTCATCAAGGATGAGTCCACGGACGACATTCTCCGGCGGCTCGAGCGTGACGTGAGGGTGCGCGACGAGCAGCTCACGCGCCTCGCGCAGCTGATCCAGTGGGAGTCCTCGGATGGACTGGTGGACGACGGTGACCGCCTCGTGGCGCTCATCGAGGAGCGGCGCCGCGCGGTGGATGATGAGACCGCGGACGCGCTCTTCCGGATCGCGCTCGGATTCTCTCCCGTGCGCTTGAACGAGACCAACCTCGCCGCGATCGATCTCTCCTGGCTGCTCTCTGCCCTGGACTGGGATCGGACCCGGTTGGAGGAGTGGCGGCGTTCCAGGGGCACGGCCTTCGTCAACTCCACCCGGGCTGGCTTTGTCATCGCGCGTTCCAAGCCGTTCCTGGGAGCAGCCCGCGAGCCAGGTGACCAGGCCGCAGGGGATCGTTTCGTCTCTGCGCTGGCCCACTCGTTCCGGGCGGATCCGGACGGCTGGGAGGCGCGCCATCCGATGCCGGAGGATTGGCGAGACGTCGACCGTTTCCAGGTGCTTGACGGGCTCTCGGGCCGCCTCGCTGGCGCGCCGATCGACGAGACCGAGGCCCAGCAGGGGATCTTCAGCTTCCAGGACGGTGGGCTCAGGGAGCTCGACACCCGGGACGAAGCCCTGCTCTTGTCGCTGCTGGGGGACTCACTCGGCAGCGTCCGCTCCGCGGGGACTTCCGCTGGGCTCGCGAGCGAGCTGGTCGCGCTGGCAAGGAACGCTCGGGGAGAGTGGCAGGCCGATGACGCGGAGCTCGTGGAGGACCTGCTCGGGCTGATGCACGTCAGGTTCCAGCGCCGCATCGCCGAGGTGTTCGCGCGCTCTGCGGGCGGGGCCCTCGAGCCGGGGTCGGTTCGGGTCGCCGCGCCGTGGATCGAGCGGGCGCTCGAGACCCGGCGCTACGTGGTCCGTGACCGCGGGGCGCGTCCCAAGAAGGTGGGTCAGGACCCCAGCATCGACCTGGTCCTGCTGGTCACGCGCTACAGGGAGGAGTTCGCGGGGTTCCGCGCTCGGGCTCAGACCTCGCGGGTCGCGGTGGCGACCACGGTGGACAGTGAGCTACCGGTGGCCTCCAAGCTGATCGGCAAGGTGCGCAGCCCCTTCCTCGTGGATGTCCTCCAGCAGCGAGCCAAGGCGGAGCGGCTGATTGACCTCCAGCGCAAGCGGCGGCTGCCGGAGGAGGACGCCGCGGAGATCCTCGCGCTGGTGGACGCCACGAGGCGCGCCGGGGAGACGGTCGGGGGCAGCGGTCTCGAGGCCTGGCTGGACCGGGAGCTCTCCGGGAAGTCTGGATACCACGAGGTTCAGGGGCTCCAGGACCGAGTCGAGGGCAACCGCACGCCGATCTACCGCGGTGCGCTGGACGGGCTGGACGTGAAGCTGACGCTCGACGTTGACCTCCAGCGAGCCGCGGAGGCGACGCTCCTCGATCCCGGGCCGTTCCCGCCAGAGGGGCTCCGACGCTTGGACAATACGCTGGACCGCAAGTACGACCAGCGCTGGTTGGAATCACCGGTCGGGGCCATCGTGCTCGCGTCCGTGAACGGAGACGTTCTCGCGGCGGCCTCGGTCCCGGTCGTCCCGGTCGACGAGGAGCACCTCTCTGCTCAGGCCCTCCGGTGGCTGGGGTTCACAGATCGGGAGGCTCTGACGGCGCCGGATCGGACGCTCACGCGTCCCAAGGCCCAGGCGCCGGGTTCGGTGGTCAAGCCGCTGCTGGCGGCGTACGCGCTTGAGCACCTCGGCCTCGACCCGAACGAGGTCCTCCAGGCCTGCCACGTCGACCTGCCGCGCGCGGGGACCCGCCCGAAGGAGAGCGGTTCCCCGGGCTACGGTCAGGTCAATTGCAGCGCCCCCTATGGGCACGGGGAGGTTGACCTCCCTGAGGCGCTGATGAAGTCGTGCAACGTCTACTTCGCGGCGCTCGGCGAGCGGGTCTACATGCCGGGGTCCATGCGAGCGGCGTACCGGAGTTTTGGATTTGGTGAGCCCACAGGCGTTCGCTTCGATGACAACGGGAGCCGCAGCGGGCTGGTGGATAGCTACCGCATGGACCCGAGCGGTCCCATGGGCGACGACGCCCCCGTGGACCGAATCCACGCGGTCGTACGCCAGTTCCTCGGCAACGGGCTGACCCATGTGGACGCCAGCGTGATGCAGGTCGCGCGGGCCTACGCGGGCCTCGCGACGGGGTCGCTCCCCCGCATGCGGCTCGTGCAGCAAGTCGGAGAGAAGGAGTTGCCCGCCGAGGGCCAGGACCTCGGCATCGGCCCCGAGCACCTCACGATCGTCCATGACGCCCTGGAGACCGTGGTCGGCCGCCTCGGGTCTGCGAAGGATGCCGGACTGACGGCCTCCGGCCTTGGCTTTCGGCTCGCCGCCAAGACAGGGAGCGCGGACTACCGCACTGGGCACGTCCCGCCCCCGAATGAACCCGACGCCCCGCTCGAAGCCTACGACGAGGATGGAGTTCGAAAGCACACTTGGCTCGCGGGCTGGTTCCCTGCGGAGGAGCCGCGCTTTGTCATCACCGTCTACGTGCACGATACGAGCGCGACGGCGAGCCACTCCGCGGCCTATGTCGCACGGAAGTTCCTTCGCTCCGAGGCGGTGCAGGACCTGATGGAGGCGACCTTTCCTCCGGCGGTTGGGACAGCGGTCGATGCGAGCGCTGAGCGGGAGGAGGGACGATGATCGACGCGATCCGCGGCGCCTTCAGTCGCATTGTCTCCACGGGCCACGTGCGCTGGTCCGAGTTCGCGTGGCCCGTCCTGCTGCTGGCCGCGGGATTGCTCGCCGCGGGGATGACGTTCATCTCGGTCATGGCGGCCTCGGCGAGCAACCCCGAGCTGGGGGGCGTCGATTACGAGGGCCACCGCCAGA
Organism: uncultured bacterium; assembly: GCA_905480285.1. Lineage (GTDB taxonomy): Bacteria > Planctomycetota > UBA1135 > UBA1135 > Saltatorellus. Next base: position 14,176 of record CAJQPT010000037.1, on the reverse strand, counting down.
AGATCCTGGTGGCGTTGCCTGTGTTCTTCGCAGGCCTCTTCCTTCGACCGAGTTGGCTCAAGCGGAACGCCGCGTTGATCTACTCGGGGTGTCTCGTCCTCCTGGCTCTGGTGCCGTGGATCGGGGATGAGCGGAACAATGCAAGGCGCTGGATCCAGCTGCCCAAGTTCGACCTGCAGCCGAGCGAGCTCGCCAAGATCGGGGTCATCCTCATGCTCGCCAGGGTGCTCCACGAGAACCCCCTGAAGACCGGGCGAGACTGGCTGAAGCCGATGCTGGTGACGGCGGTCCCCATGCTGCTCGTCGCCGCGCAGCCGGACCTCGGGACGGCGCTGACCCTGGTGCCGGTGCTGGGGGGGCTGCTCTACCTCGCGGGGGGGAGTGGCCGGGCGCTCTGCGCTCTCGGCCTCGCCGGGATCGCCGCCGGGGTCGGGGTCTGGCAGAGCGGCCACGTGCAGTCCTACCAGCTCGAGCGGATCGAGACCTGGGTCGAGTCCTTTGACGACCGGGAGCTGATCGCGTCGCGCAATGGCCTCGGCTTTCACACCTATCACGCGCGGACCTTCACCGGGAACGGAGGCCTCTACGGGCGGGGGCTAGGCGAGGGGGTCGCCAATGAGACGGGCCTCTTGCCGGAGCGTGACTCGGACTCAATCATCGCGGTGATCGGTGAGGAGTGGGGCTTCGCGGGGACGGCGCTGGTGATCGTCCTCTACGGGCTGATGGTCGGGCTGCTCATGCTCCACGCCGCCGGGCTCCGGGATCGGTTCTCCAGGCTCGTCGTGGGGGGCGTGGCGATCTACTTCGCCGCGCACCTGTTCATCAACGTCTCCGTCAATCTCGGTCTGCTGCCGATGACGGGGCTCACGCTGCCGCTGTTCTCCACCGGCGGCTCCTCGCTCCTCGCGACCTTCCTCGCCCTCGGTCTGGCGCTCGGGCTCTCGTCCCATCACGAGCGCAGCCTGGGTGGCGACGCCTTCCGGCGGTACTGACGAGAGCGTCGATGGGCCCCTGACGGCGTCCGTCAAGGGCCCGATGGAGCGGGACCGCGCCGCGCACCGCGGGGCTCAGGACAACAGGAACTGCAGGTCGTCCGAGTCGAGATCCGAGAGCGACGACGCCGCCCCGCCGAGCACCAGCGAGGACAGGTCGCGCTTCTTCTCCTGGAGCTCAAGGACTCGATCCTCGATCGTGTCGCTGGCGATCATCCGGTAGACGTGCACCGGGTGCTCACGGCCGATGCGGTGGGCGCGGTCGATGGCCTGGGCCTCGACGGCGGGGTTCCACCAGGGGTCGAGCAGGAAGACGTAGTCGGCGGCGGTGAGGTTGAGGCCCGTCCCGCCGGCCTTGAGGCTGACGAGGAAGAGGGGCACCTCGGGGTCTTGCTGGAAGGCGTTGACCTCGGCCTCGCGCTTGCGCGTGCTGCCGTCCAGGTAGGAGTAGCGCAGGCCCTTGGCGTCCAGGGCGGCCCGGACGATGCCCAGGAACCCGGTGAACTGCGAGAAGATGAGGGCCTTGTGCCCCTGGTCCACGAGCTCCTCCACGAGGGGGAGCAGGACGTCCAGTTTGGCGGAGGACTCTCCCTGGCGGGTGGGGTCGATGAGGCCGGGGTGGCACGAGGTCTGCCGCAGGCGCAGCAGGGCCTTGAGGACCTCGACGCCGCCGCGGGAACCCGCGGCCGCGAAGCTCGAGCGGTAGTGTTGGCGGATCTCGTCGTAGTCCTGGCGCTGCTTGCCGTCGAGGGTGCACTCGAGGACCTGCTCGGTCTTGGGCGGCAGGTCGTCCAGCACCTCGTCCTTGGTCCGGCGGAGCAGGAACGGCCGCACAGCGCGCACCAGGATGTCCCGTGACTCGTCGTCGAGTCTGGCGGAGCGGCCCTTGGCCCGCAGGCGCTGGCCGAGCCGCGTCCCCTCCAGGGTCCCGGGGTTCAGGAACTCAAGCAGCGAGCCAAGCTCACCGAGGTGGTTCTCCACCGGGGTACCGGAGAGGGCGAGACGCTGGCGGGCCTTCAGGCCGCGTGCCGCCGCGGCCGTCTGGCTCGCGGCGTTCTTGATCGCCTGGGCCTCATCGAGGACCACGAGGTCGAAGTCGATCTGGGCCAGCTCGGCCTGGTCGCGGCGGAGCGTGCCGTAGGTGGTGAGCAGGATGTCCGGGGACTCCGCGCTGTCGAGGGCCTCCAGGCGGTTGGCGCCCGTGTAATTCACGACCCCGAGGTCCGGGGCGAAGCGCTTGGCCTCGGCCCGCCAGTTGAAGATGACCGACCGCGGCGCGATGACGAGGGACGGCCGCCGCTCCTCGGAGAGGCGGGTTCGGTGGAGCAGATAGGCGAGGATCTGGACCGTCTTACCGAGGCCCATGTCGTCGGCCAGGCAGCCGCCGAGACCCAGGTCGCTCAGCTGCTTGAGCCAGCCGAGGCCCTCGCGCTGGTAGGGGCGTAGCTCGCCCACGAAGGACTCCGGCTCGTCCATGGGGACGGGGGAGGAGGCCTCGCTCAGGAGGGAGCGCAGGTCGGCGAAGGGCTCGTCCATCTCCACCGCGTCCATGGACGCCTGGCGCTCGAGCAGCGCCGAGAGGACCCACCCCTGCTCCTTGCTGAAGCGGACCTTGCCGTCCTCGGTTTGCCCGACCTCGAGGAGCTTCCAGCGGGACGCCCAGTCCTTCGGGAGCAGGCCGCGGGACCCGTCGGGCAGGGTGACGAACTTGGCGCCGCGGTCCGCCGCCGCGAGGAGCGCGGGGAACGGGACCTCTTGCCCCTCGAAGGACACGTGACCGTCCAGGTCGAACCAGTCGATGCCGGACTGCACGGAGGCCGCGGAGCCGGTGCTGGAGCGCACGCTCTTGCCGTCCGCCTCCACGTCCCAGCCCTCGGAGAGGAGCCGCGCGATCAGGAACTCGATGTCCTTGGCGGGTACCCGGGCCGTGGCGATCTCCTCTTCGGGGTCGAGCTTTCGGCTCCCGCCCGCGTCGAGGAAGGTCCGCAGCGCGGCTCGCTCCCCCTCGAGGTCTCGGGAGAAGACCTGGCCGGCCTCGTCCTCGAGGGACCAGCCGTAGGTGTCCGCGGCCACTCGCCGGGATCCGTACACGAACGTGATGTCGGCCTCGAGCATCTTGGAGCTGCCCTCCTCCTCTTCGGGCAGCCGCACGACCAGCAGGGGGGTCACCTTCGGACCGGTCTGGATGGAGCCTGGCGCCATGACCTGGTTGCCAAGCTGGGCCAGGGCGCGTCGCAGCCGCGACTCGCCCCCCGCGGGCGTCTTGAGCTCGCCGCGTTGACGGAGGACCGCGGTCACCGGCGCCGCGGCCATGGGCTCGAGCCGCGACAGGGCTCCGTTGATGATCAGGTGCCCGTCGGCGGAGACCATGGCGACCTCCGAGAGCTGGAGGTGCTCATCGCCTCGGTCGAGGTGGCCGGTCAGGATCAGGGGCTCGTCCTCGCCGCCGTCGCGGCCCAGGGAGAGCCGCACCTTCCAGGGGTGATCCAGCTCGTTGCTGAGCGGGGCCGGGAGGCTGCCGCCGTCGGGATCCTCGGAGCTGGAGGGCGCCAGGAACAGGCGCTCGGTGTCCACGAGGACGCGCATGGCCGCCTCGGTACCCGGCCCGCCCAGGTGCCAGGTCTCGGGTGGAGCCTCGTAGCCGGTGACCGCACGGCCGCGGCCCCCGGGGCCGTCGAGGAGCGCGACGATCTCGATGTCCTCGCTGCGCGACATGCGCACGTCGTCCCAGTCCTTTCGGCCGATCTCGAGGGCTGCGCCCCAGGACCCGTCGGCGCGGCGGCGGCGACGGCGGATCGAGATCGAGAATCCTGCGGTGGCCCCCGGAGAGGGGATGGTCAGGGCGTATTCGATGCGGAGGAAGGCCTCCCGTTCGAGGGCCTCCCAGGGGCTCGCACCCTCCTCGACGCCCGCAGCCTCGACCACCGCGTCCAGGAAGTCCCGGCGCTCGCGGTCGTCCTTGCGGACCTCCGTCCGCTCGGCGCGCCAGCCGCCGAGCCCCATCTGGCGGGCGGCGACCACGAGGGCCGCCCAGACGTGGCGGCATCCGCCTTCGATGGCGAAGCGGTCGCAGGAGCACTCAGCGTCCACGAGGCCGCCCCGGCCGACCCGTACGGCGAACAGCTCGTCCCGGTCGGTCACCGAGACGGAGAACCCGCGGGTCTCCAGCTGGATCTTGCCCACGAGGTCGCGCCGGGCGAGGCCCTCGCCTCGACCACGCTCGACCCCCTTGAGACCCCGCAGCATGGCCTGACGGGTGTCCTGAACGATGGCTCGGAGCTCATCGCTCAGGTTCAGGCTCTCCACGACCTCCGCCAGGGACCCTTCCCCGCCCTGAGTGTCCCCGCCTTGGGATTCCTCACCCTGGGCTTGGCCCCCCTCGGCTTCGCCGCTCGCCATGTCGGGCGAGGGGGCTGGGTCCAGGGGGGGCTCGTGCTCGCGTGAGTCCGAGTCGGGGTTCACGGTGGCGTCGCCGGAGTCACTGTTCATGGGTCTTCAGGCCTCGCTGAGGCCGGCCCCACATTCTGGACACTCTATGACCGCCGAACCATCAAGTTCCCGCGGGAACCAAAGAGCAAATTGATCGGAGGCCCGAGTCACTTCAACGCGACCTGGGCTTCCACAGGGCAAACACCAGCCAGCCGACGGCGAGCACTCCCACGCCGAGCATCGTGACCTGGGGTCGTGTCACCACGAGGTTGCCCACCACGATGGCCGCGGCGAGCGCAGCGTAGGTGGCAGGGAACAGGGGGAACCACAGGCTGCGGAACGGCCGGTCGGGACCGAGGCGTTTGGCGAGGGTGATAAGGGCGAGGCCGGCGAGGCCGTGGAAGATCCACTCGGCGAAGACCACGGCGCCGGTGAGCGTGTCCACGTGGGCGGCGTCGTAGGCGCTCCACGCCAGATAGAGGAGCACCAGCACGCACTGGGAGATCAGGGCCACCACCGGCGCGCCGGTGCGCGGGTGCATCCAGCCGAAGGCCCGCAGGAAGAGCCCCTCCCTCGCCATGGCCACGTAGATGCCCGGGGTGGTGATGAGCGTCGCCACCAGGAACCCGAGGGCCGAGATGGCCATGGCGGCGGTGATGAACGTCGCGCCCACGTTGGCGCCCAGGGCGAGCTCGGCCATGCGGTTGGCCATGGGCTGATCGGACTGGGCGGCCATGCCCCCGATACCGAGGACGCGCAGGTAGGCGAGGTTCACCAGGAGGTAGATCACCGCCACGCCGGCGACGCCCATGACAATGGCCCGTGGCAGGTTGTGCTCGGGGTCCTTGACCGCCGGGGCGATGTAGCTGATGAGCTGCCAGCCCCCGTACGAGAACAGCACGCTCAGGGAGGCCCCGAGCATGCCGTCCACCAGGCCGTCGGAGGTGCGGTCGGCAGCGGCCACGGCCACCGCCTCGGCCGGCTCGGCGAAGAGGGCCAGGCCGAAGACGATGAACGTCCCCACGGCCGCGATCTTGAGCAGCATGCAGAGGTTCTGGAAGAGCGCCCCGCTCTTCAGCCCCGCCAGCCCGATCCCCGTCACCAGCAGGACGACGCCCGCAGCCACGGCGAGCTCACCGCCGTCCCCGAGCCCCGCGAGCTCGGCGACCTGCGCCGAGAAGAAGCGGGCCACCAGGGCGCAGGCGCCGGTGGAGACCACCAGCAGGACCACCCAGGCGAACAGGAACGACGTCCGTGCCCCGAAGGCCTCGCGGAGGAAGACATACCAGCCCCCGGTGCGAGGGTAGGCCGCCGACAGCTCGGCGAAGGTCATGGCTCCAGAGAGCGCCGCGAGGGCGCCGAGGCCCCACATGGCGAGGTAGGCGCCGGGCTCGGTGACCTCCCGGGCGATCTCGGGGGGCGTGAAGAAGATCCCGATGCCGAGGATCCCACCCATGACGAGCATGGTGGCGTCGAAGAGGCTGAGCTTGCGGGTCGCGGCGTCCGTCATGGCATCAGGTGAGAAGGAACTCGAGGTCGTCGGGGCCAAGGTCGGAGAGGGTCGTGGCGGCTCCCTCCAGGGCGGTCCTCGCGAGCTCGGACTTGCGGTCCTGGAGCTCGACCACGCGGGCCTCGACCGTGCCCTCGGTGAGGACGCGGTAGACGTGGACCGGCCGGGTCCGACCGATCCTGTGGGCGCGGTCCACGGCCTGGGCCTCGGCGGCGGGGTTCCACCAGGGATCCATCAGGAACACATAGTCGGCCGCGGTCAGGTTGAGGCCGGCGCCGCCGGCCTTGAGGCTGATGAGGAACACGCAGCCCTCCGCGGCCGTCTGGAAGCGCTCGACCACGGCGCCGCGGTCCCGGGTGGCACCCTCGAGGACGTGGTAGGGGATGCGCGCGGTCTCGAGCCGAGTCCGGATGAGGCCGAGCAGCCGGGTGAACGAGGAGAAGACGATGGCCTTGCGTCCGCTGGCCACGAGCTCCTCGAGCATCGGCAGCAGGAGGTCGAGCTTGCCCGAGCTCTCGGCCACGAGGGATGGATCGACGAGCCCGGGGTGGCAGGCGGCCTGACGCAGCCGGGTCAGGGCCGAGAGCACGTGCACCTCCACCTCGCCGGGGTTCTCAAGCCGCTCCTTGCGTCGCTGGCCCTTGCTCTTTGAGAGCTCGGCTCGGAAGTACCTGGAGAGGTCCTCGTAGGTGGTGCGCTGGGCGTCGCCCATGGGGGCGCTCAGGACCTGTTCGACCTTGGGCGGGAGGTCGGGGAGCACCGCGTCCTTCGTGCGACGGAAGAGGAAGGGGCGCAGGGCCTTGGCCATGAGGTCGCGCCCCTCCTCCGGGAGGGCGTGGCGGCCCCGCGGAGCGCCCAGGCTCGCGAAGGCGGCGTGGGCCCCCAGCATCCCGGGGTTGAGGAACTCCAGCTGGGACCACAGGTCGCCCAGGTGGTTCTCCATGGGAGTGCCCGAAAGTGCCAGCCGGCGGCGCGCCCGCAGCGCCCGTGCGGCGAGGGCGGTCTGGCTGCGGCGAGAGCGGATCGCCTGGGCCTCATCGAGGACCAGGACGTCGAGCTCGGTCTCCTCAACCTGGGTCGCGTCTCGGCGCAGGGTGCCGTAGGTGGTGACCAGGAGGGAGCCAGGCTTGGCCTGGTCGAGCCGCGTCCAGCGGTCGGGGCCCGTGAAGTCCAGGGTGGCGAGGGTCGGGGCGAAGCGCGCGGCCTCGTGGAGCCAGTTGAACACCAGGGAGCGCGGGGCGACCACCATGGAGTGTCGACCCTCGCTGCTGGAGGTCCGGCTCAGGAGGTAGGCCAGGACCTGCACGGTCTTGCCGAGGCCCATCTCGTCGGCGAGGCAGCCCGAGAGGCCGACCCGGTCGAGCGACAGCATCCAGCCGAGCCCCTCCCTTTGATACGGACGCAGCTCCCCTCGGAACTCCGGCGGGGGGGCAGCGGCCACGGGGGCCCCGAGGATTCCGAGCTGCTGGCGGAGGCGAGCGAAGGGCTCGTCCACCTCGGCCGCCCGTTGCTCCGCGAGCGCGGCCACGGCCCATGCCTGGGAGGTGTCGAAGCGGACGCCCCCCTCGATCTCCTCCCCGAGCGCGGCGAGCTTCCAGCGCTCGAGCCAGCGTTCGGGCAGCAGCCCACGTGAGCCGTCACCCAGCTCCACGAAGCCGCGCTCGTTTCGCGCGGCGTCGAGGGCGGCCGGGAAGGGGACCTCCTCGTCTCCGAAGCGGACGGCCCCCACGAGGTCGAACCAGTCCACGCCGGTGCGGACCGAGAGGTTCACCGACCCCAGGCCCCGGATCACCTGATCCCGGGCGGTGACTTGCCAGCCTTCATCCACGAGGGTGCCGACCATTCCGAGGAACTTCCCACCGGGGACCGCGGCGGCGGCTCCGGACCCGCTACCCGCGGCGCGCCCACCGAGCTCACGGAAGCGGAGGATCGCCGCGGCCTCGAACAGGGGTTGGCGGGGGACCGAGCGGCCCTCGAGGCCGGGCACGACCTTCGTGCGGTCGTCGGGCCGGACCCTCGTCCCCGAGTAGTCGAAGGTGACCTCGCACTCCACGCGCGCTTCACCCCCGGACTCGAGGGGAGCCTCCGCTCGCAAGCACGGTACCGGGCGCGGCGGCTCGGCGATCTCTGCCAGCCGAGGGCCGACCAGGGTCGCGGTCCCCGCGATGGCGGAGAGGCTCGGGGCCTCCTCTGCGGGGAGCTCAAGGGGCCCGGTGGAGAGCTCCAGCACGACGGCGGTCGCCTCGCCGGCCGGGAGCTTCAGGAGCTGCCAGGACCCGCGCAGGATGCACAGCCCGTCATGGGTCACCCTCGAGACCTCCTCGGCGCGGACGCGCTCCTTCTTGCCGAGGACGAGGCTGGCGTGCACGCGCCAGAGCGCGCGGGACTCGTCCTCGGCCTCGAGCTCGAGCCCGACGACCTCCTGGAGCTGGAGCCTGATGGGTTCTGGGGGCCCGCCGGAATCAGGGGTCACGAGGAGCGGCGCCGCGGCGGCCGCCGCCTCGAGGAGCGGGCGCGCGACGTCGCGCGTTACCGAGGCCACGGTCACGCCTCGGTGGGTGGGGTCCCTTCGCCACCCCGCGTCGCTCGCTCCGCTGGCCACGGCAGCGACCGCGGCATGGGCGGGCCCGAGGAGGGAGAGGTCCACGTCCCCTGCGTCCGCGCCGGAGAACGGGATGGGGACCCAGCTGGCCTCGGGCCCTCCTCGCTGGACCTGACATTCCAGGCGAGCCTCGAGCCCCTGTCGCCGCTCACCGAAGCGCAGCATGTAGCGGACCTCGATCGTGGCGGGGTCGGGAGCACGCCAGGGATCGAGGCGCCGGCCGCCCCCAGCCTCGATGCGATGGGTCACGCGTTCCAGCCGGGTGAGCCAGCGGGGGGCAGAGCGATCCTGGGCTCTGGGTGCCTCTTCCTCGTCCAGCGCGGCCAGGGTGGCCTCGAGCAGGGCGACCGCGTGTGGGCAGGTGCCCCGGCGGCGAAAGTCCGCGCAGGGGCAGCGGGCGGTGCCCGGATCCTCCCAGCGCAGCTCGATCCGGATCGCCTGTCCCTCATCATCACAGACGGCCGCGGCCCCCCGCTTGTCCACCGAGACGGCCGTCAGGTGGGCGCCCGCGACCATGCGCCGTGCGCGCTCGCGGACCCGCGCCGTCGCATCTCCCCTGAACTGAGCCAGGAATCGACGCGCCTGGGTCTGGATGCTGGCCCGGTCCGAGGGGCTGAGGGGGCGGGGATCAGGGGACGGCATCTGGCACAGTGTAGACGCAGGGCGGCTCCGTGCCGCGCGCTGGTCGGTCGCAGCCTTCCGTGTGAGGATCTCGTCCGGACCGGCCAGCAACCCGGGGACCTCGTTGCCCGTTGATGGGGCCAGCCCTAGACTTATCGTCCGCATTCCACCGTGGAGGCCCAGACGCCGCCGCGACCCCATCTCTCGACGAGCCAGGAGCTCTACCCATGGCGAACCCCGCCGCGACCTCGAGGAAGCCGATGGCCCTCGGCATGGTCGAAACCAAAGGACTGGTCGGTGCCATCGAGGCTGCCGACGCCATGGTCAAGGCCGCGATGGTCGAGCTCAGCGGACACGAGCGTGTCTCCGCAGGGCTCGTGACCTTCTTCGTTCAGGGCGAAGTCGGCGCCGTCAAGGCGGCGACTGACGCCGGAGCGGCGGCCGCTCGCCGGGTCGGCGAGCTCGTCAGCGTGCACGTGATCCCGCGCCCGCACGACCAACTGTGCAAGATCCTGCCGGAGATGCGCCCGACCTCGGGCGCCTCCAGCTGATCGAACCCGGGGGCTCTTGCGGCCCCCCTGAACGATCTTGAAGGGCCTCGATCCGGACCTGCGTGCCTTGCAAGAGGTGCGCGACGCTGTCTCCCGCGCGAAAGCCGCGCAGGAGGTGGCGGCCTCGTGGACGCAGGAGCAGACGGATCGAGTGTGCGCCGCGATGGCGGCGGCCGCCGCGGCCGCGGCCCACGACCTCGCGCGGCTCGCCGTGGACGAGACCGGGATCGGGCGCGTCCACTACAAGATCCTGAAGAACCTGTTCGGTTCAGAGGGCGTCTGGGACTCCATCCGCGACGAGCGGACGGTGGGCTTCGTGGAGCGCGACGACCGCCGCGGCGTGCATGAGGTTGCGACGCCGGTGGGCGTGGTGGCGGGCATCGTCCCGACCACGAACCCGACGTCCACGTCCATGTACAAGGCGCTGATCTCGGTGAAGGCGCGCAACGCCGTGGTCATCAGCCCGCACCCCCGGGCCAAGCGCTGCATCGCGGAGACCTGCGAGATCATGCGGCGCGCGATCGAGCGTGCAGGGGGGCCGCCCGACCTCGTCGTGTGCCTCAATCACCCGACGATCGAGTCCACGGGCGCGCTCATGAAGCACCGCGACGTGGCCGTCATCCTCTCCACCGGCGGCAGCGGCCTGGTGCGCGCGGCCTACTCCAGCGGCAAGCCCGCTTACGGCGTGGGGCCCGGGAACGTGCCGTGCTACGTGGACCGCTCCGCCGATCTCGGCAAGGCGGCTGAGGCGGTGGTGTCCAGCCAGAGCTTCGACAACGCGACGCTGTGCTGCTCCGAGCAGGCGCTGGTGCTCGACCGGCCGATCGCCCAGCGCTTCCTCGCGGAGATGCAGGCGCGCGGGGCCCACGTCGCCACCGACGCCGAGCGCAAGCGGCTCGAGGCCTTCTGCAACCGCGGCGGCCAGATGAACGCGGACATCGTCGGCATCGACCCCTGGCGGGTCGCCGATCAGGCGGGCTTCCATGTGCCCCAGTCGACCACGGTCCTGCTCGCCTTCCAAGACGGCGTCGGGCGAGATCACCCGCTCTCCATCGAGATCCTCTGCCCGCTCCTCTCCGTGCACGTGGTCGACGGCTGGGAAGAGGGCTGCCGGGTCTCGAAGCAGATGCTTCACTTCGGCGGGCTCGGGCACACCATGAGCCTCCACGCCATGGACCAGGAGGTGCTCGACTCCTTCTTCCTGCAGAAGCCCGCGAGCCGGATTGTTGCGAACGGGCCCTCCTCGATGGGGGCCGTGGGCTTCTCCACCAACCTGGTCCCGTCCTTCTCCCTGGGCTGCGGTCCGCAGGCGGGGAACATCACGAGCGACAACATCTCCGCTCGTCACCTGGTGAACATCAAGCGCGTCGCGTTCCCGACGGGCGACTGGAAGGAGCGTGAGCGCAAGGCCCACGAGCGCGCGGCCTCCATGACCGGCGCCGGGATGCCTCGCGGGTCGATGATGGATGGAGACCCGGGCCACCGGGGGTCCACCGCGCCGGTCCCGAACCTGCCGGCGGCCCCCGCGCCGACCCCTCGGGTCCCCGGGGGGACCTCGTTCACGCCCCCTGCTCCCCCTGTCGTGAGCGCTCGTCCGGCGGCCCCCGCACACCGTCCCGCTCCTCCGGTCGTGAAGGCCCCCGCTGCGCGGCCCGCCGCTTTGGCCCCGGCCGGTCCCGACCCCACGAAGGTCGGCGGCCTCGGCTCGGCGCCGCGCTTCACGTCCGATCGACCGGCTGCGGCTGGATCTGCGGCTGGATCTGCGGCTGGAGCCGCCGGCAGAGCGGCCGCGCCCCAGGCCCCGGCAGCGCCTCCGGCCAGGCCCCAGGCCGAGTCGGGCGTCTCCCTCTCCTCCTCGGAGATCGAGAAGATGCTCGAGAATGCCGGCGCTGGCTGCCCGCTCGGCCCGTGCCAGGGCTGCCCGCACCACGACGTCCAATCCCACACGTGCACCGCCTGATCGCGGACACGTCTTTCCCTGAACCGAATCTACAAGTCATCCCATGGCTACTGAATCCCAGATCGCCCTCGGCCTGATCGAGACCAAGGGTCTCGTCGGCTCCGTCGAGGCCGCTGACGCGATGTGCAAGGCCGCCAAGGTCACGCTCCTCTCCAAGGAGAAGTCCGGCGCAGGCCTCGTCACCGTGATGGTGCGCGGCGAGGTCGGCGCGGTGAAGGCCGCGACCGAGGCCGGCGCTGCCGCTGCCCGCCGCGTCGGCGAGCTCGTCAGCGTGCACGTCATCCCGCGTCCGTCCTCGGACCTCGAAGGCTACCTGCCCGAGTAGGCCGTACTTGTCCGGAACGCTTCATGCCGTGGAGCTCCGCGGTGCGGTTCATCTCGACCAGATGCAGCCGCAGCTCACCGCGATCAGCGCCCTGAAGTCGGACGGCTACTTCCCCGTGGAGGGGGATAGCGCGTTCTGGCTAGAGGTGCGTCCCGGCATCGTGGTGAACCGGCTGCTCGACATCGCGCTCAAGCGCTGCGACGTCACGCCCGGAGCGCTCACCACCGAGCGTCACTACGGCAGCCTCGAGGTGCACGGTCCCGACCAGGGCCAGGTCCTCCAGGCGGGCGCCGAGGTGCTCAAGGCGATCGGGCGCAGCTGGGCCGACCAGCCCGCGCCGGAGGTGCTGGCCGACGAGGTCATCCGCAAGGTCACCTCGCACCACGCCAACCTCCTCAACCAGGCCAGGGCCGGCATGCTGGTCCTCGGGGACGACGCCGTCTACACCCTGGAGGTGTCGCCCGCCGTGCACGTGGTGCGCTGCGCCAACGAGGCCGAGAAAGCGGCCCCGATCCGGATCGCGTCCATGCGCACCACCGGCGCGGTCGGCCGGCTTCGACTGGCCGGCGGCGACGCCGAGATCGACGAGGCTGTCAAGGCCGTGCGTCGCGCCCTCGAGACCGTCCGAGAGGACCCCAGCCGGGCGGGAGGGCGCTGATCATGTTCCTTGGACGCGTCGTCGGGCAGGTCTGGGCTACGCGAGAGGTGGAAGACCTCAGGGGTAAGCGACTGCTGGTGATCGAGGCCGTCGACGACGCCTCGGACCCTGGTGCGCCCAAGGTCACGCCGGTCATCGCCGTGGACCCGGTCGGCGCGGACGTTGGCGAACACGTCATGGTCGCCTTCGGCAAGGCCGCCCGGGTGGCATGCGGCGGCGATGGGGATCTCGCCTACGAGGCCGCCATCGTGGGCATCGTGGATGACGTCCACGCCCCGGGTGCGCCCGAGTCGTGGAGGCCCGAGTCGGCCAGGGGGCGCGCCTGATGCACGTCGCCACCGTCATCGGCTCTGTTTGGGCCACGAAGAAGGACGCCTCGCTCGATGGCCTGCGGCTGCTCGTCGTCCGCCCTTACACCACGGACGGCAAGCCGTCCGCCGAGACCATGATCGCTGCCGACCCGATCGGCGCGGGGGAGGGCGAGCGAGTCCTCGTCGTGCACGGTCGAGCGGCGCGGCACGCCATAGGCAAGGGCCACGACATCGGCTTTCAGACGGCCGTCGTGGGCATCATCGACCGGATGGATCTCTCCGATGGCCGAACCGTCGGCCCGCACGTCGACTTTGACGAGGGCTGACCCGGCCCGGCACAGAACAGCGCACAGAACACCCGACTCCAGGATTCAGCAAACGCACGGGGACGACCCGCCATGCAGAACAACGACCACAATCCGACGCTCTCCGGAGCGGAACTGCAGCCCGCCATCGCGCTGCTCGAGACCGCGAGCGTCGCGGCCGGGATCGAGATGACGGACGCGATCCTCTGGGAGTCCGACATCGAACTCCTGTTCGCCACGCCCGTCCAGCCCGGCAAGTACGTGGTGCTCTTCACCGGAAGCATCGAGGACCTGCGCAGCGCCCTGCGGCGCGGGGCCGAGGTGGCCCGTGGGGACCTCGTCGACCAGCTGCTGATCCCCCAGGTGGAGGCGGGCGTCTGCGAGGCGCTGCGCCGCCAGGGGCAGCCGCTCCCGGACGGCGAGCTGGACGCGGTCGGGGTGGTGGAGACCACCACCGTCGCCGCCAGCATCCTCGCCGCCGACATTGCCCTCAAGGAGGCGAGCGTCGACCTGCTCGACCTGCGCGTGGCCAACGGGCTCGGCGGGAAGAGCTTCCTGACGATCACCGGCGAGGTGAGCGACGTGCGGAGCTCGGTGCAGGCCGCCGCTGGCAGCGCGGACTCCTCCGGGCGCCTCGCCCGTCACGTGGTCATCCCGCGTCCGCACCCCGAGCTCTCGGCGCACCTCTGATCCCTCGAGGTCGGGCGGAGTGATTCATGGCGTCGAGGAAGAAGCTCGTGACGGAGGCGGACGTGCGGCGCATGGCGTCCGGCACGCGCGAGCTTGTCCTTGGCCCCGAACGGATCGCGACCCCCGCGGCCCTCGACCTCGCCTTCTCAAGGGGCATGAAGGTGATCTACGCGGAGGCCGACGCGGCGTCTCCGCTTCCCAGCGATCTGTGGTCGCGCATCA
>CAJQPT010000036.1 GCA_905480285.1 uncultured bacterium | reverse complement strand
GCCGCACGGATACGGCCGCCGATCGTCATGCCGCCGCCCTCCATGTCCTGGAGGTTGGCCGAGAGGGCCTGGACGTCGTTGTCGAGTTGGTCCCAGTCGCTGTTGTTAGCGACCGCGGTACCGCAGGTCAGGGTCAGCGCGCAGGCGCTGAAGACGAGCTTCTTCATGGGGATTCCACCAGCAAGGTGGTTGGGGGACTGCCGAGAGAGCAAAGGGATTGGTTTCGAGGCGCAGAGGTTGCCGCGGCGAACTTGAGCCGTCGACCTGGCACGCATGAAATCGCTTCAAGGAAGCAGTGGGGACATCGGTGTGGCCCCGGACGACCCGGACCGATTTCAGCGCAAATCTCAGCCTTGTGCAGATGGTCTAAGGCCGGAGCCCTCTTTTCCATGTCTCCAGGCGTGTTTTTTGAGCCGGCCGCATGAAGTTCACTTCATGGCCGCGGCGGAAATCAGTCGTCCGACCCACGCGATCGGCGGCCCTTCTTGATCTCGCCCCGGGCTCGCTTCTTGTCGAGACGACGTCTCTGGGAGCCGCGAGTGGGCTTGGTCGCCCGACGCGCCTTGCGAATCAGGAGGCCGTCCGCCACCAGCGCAGCCAACCGCTCCCTGCACGCCTCGATGTTCTGGTGCTGCGAGCGCCGCGCGCTGGATCGAACCACCAGGGCCTTCTTCTCTCCGACCAACCGGTGCCCCAGCGCGGCCATGAGCCGCGCCCTGTCTGTATTACTTAGGGCCGTCGATGAACCGACCTCGAAGCGGATCTCCACCGCCGTCTCCACCTTGTTCACGTGCTGACCGCCAGGACCGCCGGCCCGCATGGTGCGCACCGTCAGGTCAGCTGCAGGGATCACGACCCGCTCATTGACTCGTAGCGGGTCCACCCGTCACGCCCCTGAGAGCCGCCTCAGCGCTGCCCACGTGAAGATGCCGGTGCGGTGACCGTCGCTGAAGGTGACGGAAAGGGCGTAGTTGCCCACCAGCTCCACCCCGGCCTGCGTGAGCCCCTCCGGGACCGTCTGCGGGTCCAGAAGCGCTGCTCCGCTGAACTCGTCCACGCAGCGCGCGCAGGGGCAGCCGAGGCGCAGCGACCGCGCGGAGACCGAAGTCGAGGCGCCGTCCGGCCACTGGAAGCCGATGCGATCTGGCTCCCGCCTGAGGATCCGCACGGGCGGCTCGACCCGTTCTGGACGGCTGGGATGGGGTTGGCCCGCTTCGTCCATCATTCGACTCATCCGATGTGGCTTGACCACTGGCAGTCGTAAGTGGTGGCGAGGACCGGATTTGAACCGGTGACCCCTTGATTTTCAATCAAGTGCTCTACCAACTGAGCTACCTCGCCTCGCACTCCCTTTCGGGGCTGGAATTCTCCGTCAGGCCGGGGCGGTCGTCAACGCAAAGCCCCCCCCTTTCTGAACGGTCTCCTCAGCGGAGCGATCTTTCGGGTTCGAGCCACCAGAGGTTCCAGCGCTTGCGAGAGGCATCGGCCCCCTCCATCGGGGGCAACCGGTCCGAGAAGGCCGAGGGGATCTGCCTTGAATCGCCCCCCCCAGGCCTGCTCAGTTGGGGCCATGGACACCCTCAGGACACCCTCCTGGCGACGGGAAGATGAGACTCCCTCCCCGTCCGAGCCCCACTCTCTGCCCGAAGGCTCGTCGACGCACGGGATCCCCCGCGAAGGCCAGCCAGGCGATCGGCAACCGGGTCAGCAACCGGGCCAGCAACCGAGGCAGCAACCGGGGGGGCAACCCGGCGGACAACCAGAAGCGCCGGCCGGCAGACCAAGCTCAGCACCCTTCACGGCGCCCGGGAACGTGGTGAGCGGGACCGGAGTTCCCCTTGCAGCCGCCGCCGCCATGGAGGGCGTCCCCTCGGTTCAGGCGCTTCGCAAGCGGATCAAGAAGGGCACCCTCGCGAGCGTGCGCGTGTTGCACCGCGATTCCATCGTGGTCGGCGTTGAGCTGGACGAGCTCGCAAGGCAATACCCCGCGGCCTTCCACTCTAGGCCGGCCGCGCAGCCCTCCCCGCCGGAGCCCGACACACAACCCGCGGGCCCTGAAGAGCAACCCGCGCCTCCCTCGAGACAACCCGAGGATACCCACGGGCCGCGGCGCAACACCGCTGAAGGCCCCCTGAGTCCGGGCCGCACCCCAGCCGGGGGCGATCCGGTTGCCCCTGACGGGCAACCCGACCAACAACGCGACGAGCAACCCGACGAACCCGACGCCGAGCAGCCAGAGCCGCGGGGAGCCCGGGAGCTGCAGACGGTCGACGTGGCGATCCAGGGCTGGCGCGAGGCTCGGGAGGCCCTGGAAACAAGCCGAAGGGAGCACCGCGAGGAGGTCACGCGGACGATCTCGTCGTACGAGAACCAGCTGCGGTCGAGGGACCGGGAGAGGGAGCATGAGCAGAAGATCCACGGGGCGCGAGAGGCCCGGGCGGTCCGCTGGGGACGGGCTGCAGCCGGCGCCCTCCTCGTCACCCTTACCATGGGCCTTTGGGCCACGGAGCGCGCGGGCGACCGTCTCGCCACCGAGCGGTTCCAGGCTGGGGCCATGACCGAGCAGACCCGGGCCCTCACCGAGGAGAAGGCGGCGCTGGTGGAGGCCATCGAAGCCCAGGGCGCCGAACTCGGGGCGGCCCTTGAGGCCCTCGACGAGGCGGAGGCCGAGGCTGGCGCCTTGAGCGCCCAGCGAGACGCCCTCGGGCAGGAGCTGGAGGAGATCCGGGCCGAGCGAGAACGCGCGCGGGACGCCACCCGCGCCGCACTCAGGTTCCTCGGCGCCCGCTGATTCGACCCCGCGACTGATTCGACCCCACTATTGGGCCGAGTCTGCTGCTGGGCCGGGCCTGCTGCTGGGCCGGGCCTGCTGCCGAGACGAGGCAGCGCAGGAGCGGGAGACCGGCGTCGCCTCGTCAGCCCCGGGTGAGGACCGCTCGTGCGCGCTCCACGTCGGCGGAGATCGCCGCCTGGAGCTCATCGAGGCTGCCGAACTTCACCTCGGGGCGCAGCCGCTCGGCGAATTCCAGCTCGATGCGTTGGCCGTAGAGGTCCCCGTCGAAGTCGAGCAGGTGGACCTCGACCAGGGGCCCAGCCCCCTCGGTCGCCACCGTGGGACGCCGGCCGATGTTGGCGACGGCGTCAAAGCTCCCAACCCGCTCCCGCGGGTCCGGAGCGCCACTCTCGGAAGGAGGCGGGACCACGTGGGCCCGGCACGCGTACACGCCCTCGGGGGGCTGCAGCTCGTGGAGCAGGTCGAGGTTGGCCGTTGGGAATCCCAGCCGCCGCCCCAGCGCCTGCCCGGGAACGACCTCCCCGTAGATGGTGACCGGTCGCCCAAGCATCCGGCTCGCGCCGGCCAGATCGCCGAGCTCCACGGACTCTCGGATGACCGTGCTGGAGACCGCCCGCTGCCCGACCAGCACCTTCGGCGCGATCTCCACCTCGTGGCCGCGGTCCTCCAGGGACCCCGGTCCACCCGATCGGTCCTTCCCGAACTTGCTGTCAAAGCCCAGGACAAACGCCCTCGTGGCGAGCCCGTGCTCGAGGATCCGCTCGCTGAAGGCCTCCGCCGAGGTGTTTCGGAGCTCCTCATCGAAGGTGAGCACCACCACGTGGCGAATCCCGGCGCGCCACAGGAGCGCCAGCTTGTGCTCCAGGGTCGTCAGGGTGCGGGGCGCGCGGCCCAGGAGGACCGCCTTGGGGTGCTCCGCGAAGGTCACCACCGTGGGCTCCGACCCGAGCGCCTCAGCCCTGGCCACATTCGCCTCGAGGATCGATTGGTGTCCAAGGTGCACCCCGTCGAACACCCCGACGCTGGTCACGGCACCGCCGGCGCGGGCCTCCAGGCCCTCAACTGAGCGGCTGACTCGGAGTCGGTAGGGCACGGCTCAGGAGCGCTCGGCGCGATACTGCGCCTTGAGTTCCTCGACAGCCGCGCGGTTGCGCATCTTGTCGCTCGGGGTCATCCGGTCCACGAGGAGCACCCCCTGCAGGTGGTCGTACTCGTGCTGGATGATCCGCGAGACAAACCCCTCGGCCTCCATCTCGAAGGCCTTGCCCTCCACGTCAAAGGCGTGGACGAGGCACCTGTCCGGACGGGTGACGTCACAGTGGATCCCGGGCAAGGAGAGGCAGCCCTCCTCAAATCGGACCTTGTCCCCCTTGAGGGACTTGATGGTCGGATTGATCAGCACGAGGTTTCGATCCGGCTTCTCGACGTCCCCCTCGTCGTTCAGGACGAAGATCCGGCTCGAGAGGCCCACCTGAGGCGCGGCCAACCCGACCCCCTGACTCTCGAACATGCGGGCGAACATTCCGTCCACGATCGACTTCAAGGCGTCGTCAAAGGAGGCGACTTCCTCGGCCTCCTTCCGGAGAACAGGATCGGGGAACAGGACGACTTCGAAGCTCCGGGGCTCGGACATGGTGCTCAACGAGGGAGGGTTGCCGCCGCTACGCGCCGCGGTATGCCCCTAAGATAGGTCCGTTCCCGTGCCGCTGGGCGGCTTTCGCATTCGATCCGTGGACTACTCAAAACACATCCAAAAGGCCGAAGAGGCCGCGCGTCGCCGTAACTACGACTTCGCCATCGAGCTCTACCAGCAGATCCTCGAGATCGACGCTGATATCGGGGAGGCTCGAGCGGGGCTCCGAAGCGCGCTCAAGGCGCGCCACGACACCAAGAAGTCGGGGCGTTTCATGAAGCTCGTCAAGGGCGCCAGCTCCCTCACCGCGGCCAAGGGCCTCGCCAAGGCGTCGAAGTTCGACGCCGCGGCCAAGGCCTGCGAGAGCTACCTGAAGGCGGCCCCGCTGGACGTGGAGGCCAACATGTTGCTGGGGATGTCCCTGGAGTCAGCGGGACACTTCCGGTCGGCCCTCGCCGTCTATGAGTTCATCGCACAGATCGACCCCAAGAACGCCCAGGGCCTCAAGCGGGCCGGGGCCATGATGGCCCGCACAGGCGATTCGGTGAAGGCGCTCGCGTTCTACGAACGCGCGCTGGAGGCCGACCCGCGGGATCGCGACGCCCTCAAGGCCCGCAAGGACCTCGCCGCCGAGGCGGCCATTCAGAGCTCGAAGTTCGACAGCGTCGAGCACAGCCGTGAGCAGCTCGTGGACGTGGAGCAGACCCGCGAGCTCGAGCAGAGTCGGCGCCTGCACCGCACGCCCGAGGAGCTCGAGGCCGACCGCGAACGGCTCGAGTCCAAGTTCGCAGAGGACACCACCGACGTGGACGTCATGGTCAAGCTGGCCGAGGTGCACGAGAAGCTCCGTGACCCGGAAGCTGCCCTCGACGTCCTCGAGCGTGCGCTCTCCTACCGGAAGGGGGACCGCGACCTCGAGGAGCGGGTCGGCACCATGCGCGGCAAGGCCCTGAAGCGCGCCCTCGCCAAGGCGGACAAGCTCGGGGACCAGGAGAAGGCCGACCGGATCGAGGCCAAGCTGCGGGCCCACGAAATCTCGGAGATCCAGCGGCGGCTCGCGATCCACCCCGGCGATGCGACGCTCCGGGTCCAGCTCGGCCAGGAGTTGCTGCGTCAGGGTGACCCGGACGCGGCGGCCTCCGAGCTCCAGAAGGCCCTCTCAGACCCCAGAAAGGCCCTTGAGGCCCGTCTCTTGCTCGCGAAGT
Organism: uncultured bacterium; assembly: GCA_905480285.1. GTDB lineage: Bacteria > Planctomycetota > UBA1135 > UBA1135 > Saltatorellus. The sequence goes on along the minus strand of CAJQPT010000036.1, from coordinate 25,014 downwards.
GCTTCGAGGCCAAGGGGTTCGGCGACCTCGCCGCCAACGAGTATGAGAAGGCCCTGGAGGGGATGGCGGAGAACGACCAGCGCCGGCGAGAGATCCTGTATAGTCTCGCCGCTCTTTCGGAAGAAGCGGGTGACCTCGAGCGAGCTCGAACGCTCTACACGCGTGTGTACGAGGTCGACGTGAGCTTCCGAGACGTCGCCAAGAAGATGGAGCAGCTGCGCTGACGCGCCGCCGCCTCCGCCCTCTGGCCCCGATGAGCCCCAATCCAACGTCCCCAAGGGGGGCCGCCCCGAACACCAAGCGCCAAGCCGGCGCCCACTGAAATCAGATGCCCAACACCAAGCAAGCCAAGAAGCGCATGGTCACCGACGACGCCCGTCGTCTGGCCAACAAGACCGTCCGTACCTCCATGCGCTCGGCCGTCAAGAAGGTCCTGCAGTCCGAGTCCGCCGACGAGGCGAAGGCCGGCATGACCGAGGCCTTCAAGCGCGTCGACAAGGCCGCCAAGAAGAACATCATCCATGACAACGCGGCCGCGCGGACGAAGTCCCAGCTCAGCCGTCACGTCAACAAGCTCGAGGGCTGAGCCCCCCGGGGCGGATCAGTTCCATGGGGTGCTTCTCGACCAGCAAGGATGCCTCCGACAAGTGGCTCCAGCCCGTGGCCGTTCCGTCCAGCAAGGGCGGGGTCTTCGGCACGGTGATTGAGTTGCTTGAGGACCTGCCGGGTTGGGAGGTCCAGTCCTCTGACGAGGAGAGCTGCACGGTCCACGTCTCCAAGGCCAACGGCTTCCTCGGCGGCACCTCGAAGATCTCGATCACGGTCTCAGGTCCAGACGGCATCCCCTCCTCGGAGACCAACGTCACCTCCGAGTCGGACGGGATGATCTCCCGGGACAAGTCCAACGTCTCGACCTTCTGCCGCAAGCTCTGGATGCGCGTCACCTGAGGGCGGGCAGCGCAGCTGGGCCCCTCGGAGAGCCCCGGTCGACGTCCACCCCGGACGCACCGGGGCTTCTTCGTACCCCCGCCACCCCTCGCCGGTCCTGCGCCCGGTCTTTGGGGTCCTGCCGCGAGGACCCCTGCGGCGAGGACCAAGGTCGGGCTCTGAGAACGAGGCTGCGCCCGCAGTCGCCGACCCGTCGCCCGGACGATCTCTCACCCTCTCGACGCCGATTCCCGGATCCACCCACAGCGCGTGACGATGGGATGGCCTAGGAATGGGGACACGCAAGCCGCGCCCAACATCGTGAAGACCCTCCTCGACCTCGACTTCCAGAACCGCTTCACCCGGGATCTCCCCGCGGATCCCGAGACCACAACGCGCCCGCGCGAGGTGACCGGCGCCCTCTACTCAAGGGTCTCTCCCACGGCCGTCGCCGCCCCCAAGCTCGTCGCTGGCTCCTGGGAGTGCGCCACCCTCATCGGACTCGACCCTTCGGAGTTGGAGGGAGAGGACTTCGCCCGCGTCTTCGGTGGCAACGCGCTGGTACCCGGGATGGACCCCTTCGCGATGGCGTACGGCGGGCACCAATTCGGCCACTGGGCTGGACAGCTCGGAGACGGGCGGGCGATCAACCTCGGTGAGATCCGCGGGCCCGAGGGAGCAGGCTGGACGCTCCAGCTCAAGGGGGCTGGCATGACCCCCTACTCGCGCCGAGCCGATGGGCTCGCGGTGCTCCGCTCCTCGGTGCGCGAGTTCCTTTGCAGCGAGGCGATGTTCCACCTCGGGGTCCCCACCACTCGCGCCCTGAGCCTCGTGACCACCGGGGATCAGGTGCTGCGGGACATGTTCTACGACGGCAACGCGAAGCTCGAGCCCGGCGCCGTCGTCTGCCGCGTGGCGCGCTCGTTCGTGCGCTTCGGCAGCTTCGAGCTCCCCGCCTCGCGGGGCGACGAGGCCCTGCTGCGCTCGCTCGCGGACCACGTGATCCGCACCTCGTTCCCCGAGCTGAACGCCCCGCCAGCAGGAACCCCGATCCCGGCCGAGACCTACGTCGCATGGATCCGAGAGGTCGTGCGCACCACCGCCGTCATGGTCGCTCACTGGATGCGGGTCGGCTTCGTCCACGGCGTCATGAACACCGACAACATGTCGATCCTCGGCGAGACGATCGACTACGGCCCCTACGGCTGGCTTGAGGGCTACGACCCCGACTGGACGCCAAACACCACCGACGCCCAGGGCAAGCGCTATCGCTTCGGCAACCAGCATCAGATCGCCCACTGGAACCTGACGCGTCTGGCGAGCGCCGTGGTGCCGCTGGTCGGGGACGTCGAGGCGCTTCAGGAGGCGGTGGACGGCTTCCAGGCCATCTACACCGAGGCCTGGACGGGCATGTTGGCCTCGAAGCTGGGACTCCCGGAGTTCAACGAGGAGCGAGACGGCCCCCTCGCGGTGGAGCTCTTCCGGATCCTCGAGCTCCAGGAGACGGACATGACGATCTTCTTCCGCGAGCTCGCTGGTCCGCTCGGAGAGGACACGGTCACGGCGCTCGCGCGGGCCTCCTACGGCGACGGATTCGACGGGGCGACCGTCGCCGCGCTCGAGGCGTGGCTGGGTTCCTACCGCGGCCGGCTCAAAGCGCTGGGGGTCGAGGACGGCCCGCGGCGCGCGCGCATGGACGGCGCGAACCCTCGCTACGTCCTGCGCAACTACCTCGCGCAACTCGCCATCGACCGCGCGGCGAAGGGCGACCCCGCCGGCGTCACCGAGCTCCTCGAGGTCCTCCGACGACCGTACGAGGATCAGCCCGGGCGGGACGAGTTCGCTGCCCGACGGCCGGAGTGGGCCCGTCACCGGGCGGGCTGCTCGATGCTCTCCTGCAGCTCCTGAGGCCTCGCCTCGGGACACCCGACGGCAGCCTCGCCCACGAACGGCCTCACAGCCTGCGCCCCACTCTGGCCATGGAGGCGGGAAGCGAGGTGCGGGTCAGCCTCACATCATCGAGGCCGGGTCAACGTCGATGGCCATGCGCGGACGCTGGGTCTGAAGATCCGCGAGGATCGCCCTGGCCCGGGAGAGCCCCTGTCCGGAGAGGGGCGCCTTCAGCAGCAGGTGCCAGCGGTGCCGACCCCGGAGGAGCGCCATGGGAGCAGGAGCAGGGCCCAGCACGTCCACCTTGTGCTCGCCGAGCGCCTCGCGGAGGATCGCGGCGGCCCGCGCCGCGGCGTCCTTGGCCCGCGCCTCCTCCTCGTCCTCCCAGATGACCCGCAGGAGGCGACGGTACGGCGGATAGCCCAGCTCGGATCGTGCCCGGTCCTCCTCGAGGGCGAAGGACTCGAAGTCATGACGCGCCGCGTGCCGGATGGAGGGCTCCTCCACCGAGGTCGTCTGCACCACGATGTGCCCGGGTAGGTCGGCCCGGCCCGCGCGCCCCGAGACCTGGCTCACCAGCTGATAGGTGCGCTCGGCCGCGCGGAAGTCAGGCTGATGCAGGGAGGCGTCCGCCGAGACGATGCCCACCAGCGTGACCTTCGGGAAGTCGAGCCCCTTGGCGATCATCTGCGTCCCCACCAGTACGTCCAGCTCGCCGCGCCCGAAGGCGGAAAGCGTCTCCTCGTAGTCCTCACGCCGCATCATCGTGTCCGAGTCCATGCGCCCCACCTTCGCGTGGGGACACAGCACCCGCAGGATCTCCTCCACCCGCTGCGACCCGGCGCCGAGGAAACGCAGGGCCGGGGCCGTGCAGGCGGGGCACGCGCGCGGCACCTCGATCTCCTGGCAGCACGAGTGGCACACCATCCGCTCGTGCCGCTTGTGCCAGGTCATCGCCACGTCGCAGTCCTCGCAGCGCAGGGTCTCGCCGCACTCCTGGCACCACAGGACCGGCGCGAAGCCGCGCCGATTGATGAAGAGGATGACCTGCTCGGAGCGCGCGATCGTCTCGCGGAGCAGCTGCTCGAGCCGGCGCGAGAACAGCCGCGGCTTGCCTCGCTCGTCGCGCTCGCCGCGCATGTCCACCACCTCGACCTCGGGGAGCGGCCGACCCGAGGCTCGGGCGCGGAGTTGAAGAAGCTCGTAGCGACCCAGGCTCGCGTTGCGCCAGCTCTCCAGCGACGGCGTCGCGCTCCCGAGGACACAGACCGCGTCCGCGTGCTTCGCCCGCAGCACAGCCACGTCCCGGGCGTGATAGCGAGGCACGCTGCCCTGCTTGTATGAGGGCTCGTGCTCCTCGTCCACGACGATGACGCCGAGGTCCTTGACCGGCGCGAAGATCGCCGACCGGGCGCCCACGACCACCCGCGCCTCGCCACGCCGGACCCGCTGCCACATGTCGAGGCGCTGCACGTCGGTCATCCCGCTATGCAGGACCGCGACGGCGCCGAAGCGGTCCAGGAACCACCCGACGGTCTGGGGCGTGAGCGCAATCTCCGGCACCAGCACGATGGCCCCCTTGCCGCGCTCGAGGGCCGCCTCGATCAGGCGCAGATAGACCTCCGTCTTGCCGCTCCCCGTGACGCCATGGAGCAGCGCCGTGCAGAAGCTCCCCTGATCCAACGCCTCGGTGAGCCGCTCGACCGCCGTCCCCTGGTCCTCCGTGAGCTGGGCGTGGCGCGGCCGCGCCTCGCGATCGCCCGAGAGGAGGTCATCGGGGGCCGCCACCACGTGTTCGAGCACGGCGAGGCCCTTCTTGACCAGCGTGCGGATGGGCCCGTCGGTGACGTTGAGCTTCTTGATGACGTCGACGCGCGCGATGGGCCCACGCGCCTCGAGCAGGGTCCGAAGGACCCGGTGCTGCTTCGCGTTGGCCGCGCCCTCCAGCTCCGCGAGCCGGGATTCGTCCACGCCCTCGGCTGGCGACACCACCACCACCGTCCGGCGGCCGCCCTCGCGCTTCAGCGCCGCCGGGAGCACGGCCGCGAGCGCCTCGCCCCAGGAGCACGCGTAGTAGTCGGCCATCCATCGCGTGAGGTCGAGCAGGTGTTCGTCGAGCACCGGCTCCGAGTCCAGCACCTCGGCGATGGGCTTCAGGCGGCCCGCGGGGACGTCAGTGGTCTCCCGGGTGGCGACGACGACGGCGATCTCACGGCGCCCGGAGAAGGACACCACCACCCTCACCCCCGCCTCGACGCGCGCCTCCAGCTCCGCGGGGACCGCGTACGTGTACTCGCGCCGCATGGGCCGATTCAGGGCCACCTCGGCGAAGAGCTTCGCAGCCGGCCCCTTGGGGCCAGCGGCGCTGGATCCAGTGGCGCGGGATCCCGCCGAACGGCGGCGCTCGGGCTCACGCACGAGCTCGGGCCCGAAGAGGCCGTCGACCTTCTTCGTTGCCCCTAGCTCGTTACTCCTGCTCCGTCCTCGACCCATCCTTCACCGCGCAGCCCTGACGATACCCCCGGCTCACTGGGGCCGCACCCTTCCCTCGGCGGGGTCGCAGCGCCCAGGCCCGATTCGAGGGAGCTCCCGCTCAGGCGGCGCCTTCGGGGTCCCTTCCGAGCACGATGATGGACACATCCGCAGGGAAGGACTCCTCGTCGGCGAAGGCCTCCAGCGCGGTCAGGATCCCATCCAGAACCACCTCCGTATCCTCATCCGCGTTACGGAGGAAGAGCTTGTAGAAGCGCTTCTCACCGATCTCCTCGCCCTTCAGCGAGACCACGCGGACCGCGCCCGTCCCCGCCAGCGCGACCCGATCACCGGGGGCCAGCGGGACCTGCCTGGCGGAGATGCTCCGCTCGAAGACCGGTCCGCGGTCGAACCCCAGCGCGATGCCGTCCGGCTGGATGGCGCGGATGACGTTCTCCTCACGGGACCAGTGGATGAGCGGGAGCTTGTGCCCCGCAGACACCACCTCCAACTCGTGGCGCTCCTGGTCGAGGGCCGCTGCGAGGACGGTCACGAACATCCCGCGGCGGACCTCGCGCGCGAGGACGCGGTTCACACCCTTCAGCACGTCCTCGAGCGAGCCACCCTGGCGGAACGCCGTCTTCAGGTACGCGCGCGCCATGGCCCCGACCAGGGCTCCCGGCACTCCGGTCCCGCTCACGTCGCAGGCGAAGAAGATCAGCCGCCCGTCCTCGGCCTCTACGAAGTCGTGGAAGTCGCCGCCCGGCTCCGCCGACCCCACGTGCTCCGAGGCCACGTCGTACCCTTCGGGGACCGGAATATCGGTGGGGCGGAGAGCCTCTTGAACCTCGAGCGCCACCTCACGTTCACGCTCCCTGACCGAGAGCTCCATCTCCGCGTCGCGCGCCTCGCGAAGGGAGTCGGTCATGCGGTCCATGGCCCCGGCAAGGAGCGCCACTTCCCCGCCGCCCTGGGCTCGCACCCGGTGGGTCAGGTTGCCGTTGGCGATCGCGCGGACATCGTCCACGAGCGAGGTGATCGGCTGGCTCACGCGGTTGGCGACGCCCACAGCCACCGCGGCGGCGACCATCAGCACGATCATGGTCAACGCGAAGACGAGGCCGTAGAGCTTCGCGAGCGGGTCGTCATCCACCGCCGCAGCAGCGGTCACGCCGACGATCTTGTTCTCGGTCTGCGCCTCGCGGAAGTAGGCGTAGCCGTCCTCTCCGCTCCGGTTCTCGGAGGTGAAGGTCACGCGACCCCGGAGGATGCCTGGCACGACCCGGACCGCGTCCGTGTTGGGCTGAATGAACGGCAGCTCGCCGTCCTGGTACTGCGACAGCGCGACGGCGGCCTCATCGCGGGCATCGTCGACCGCGGTCTCAAGGATCTCGCTGGTCGCCCCGAGCATCAGGTACGAGAAGACCAGCAGGACGAGCGTCAGGGGGATCATCATCGCCACGACGAAGCGCGGCGCGATCTTCAGCCCCACACCCCGCGAACCGCTGCGCTCCCGCCCCGCGTCCTCGCGCTGACTCACCATCAGAGCAGCGACGCGCTGAAGGCCGCGAGGGAACCCACCACACCGCCACCATCGACCCCAAGGGTCCACGCGCTGGGCTCCAGGAAGAAGGTACGCAGCAGCGCCATGACGCCCAGGCCGTAGATGCCCGCGACCACGTCGTCCAGCAGGATCCCGTCCCCGCCGGGGATGCGCTCGAAGCGCTTCACGGGGGGCGGCTTGGCGATATCGAAGAAGCGGAACACCACGAACGCGACGAAGAGCGAGAGGAGGGTGGGTCCCCCGACCCAGGCCACGGTCACGAGGTAGCCGATGACCTCATCCACCACGAAGAAGCCCGGGTCCTTCCCCGCGTGGGCCTCGGCCCAGGGGGCCACGGCGCGCCCCAGAACGTAGAGGACGAGGGCCGCCACGAGCGCCGAGACCAGGAAGTTGGGGGTCCCGGAGAGCAGCCAGGCGATCAAGACGCCGCCGAGGGTCCCGAAGGTCCCCGGCGCCACCGGCGCGAGGCCCAACCCGCCGAAGGAAGACACGGCCATGCAGGCGATCGCCTTCGGGGTCCACCGGGTGCCCTCGGCGGTCAAGCGTCGACCTCCCTGAGGATGTCGCGCGTCCGGAGGCAATAGGTGATCCCGGAGCCAATGGTGGTCACCAGAGTCAGCAGAACGAGGCCCTTGACGACCAGGTCCCAGAAGTGGAGCCACCAGTCCCCCCAGGGGAAGGCCTCGATCCAGATCAGCCCCCCGACCGCGATGCTCTGGACGATCATCTTGATCTTGCCGAAGCCGTCAGCCGGGAACTCTCGCCCGAGGCTCTCGATGTAGCCGCGCAGCCCGGTCACCAGGAACTCCCGGGCGAGGATCACCACAACGTAGGTCGCCGGGAGGCGCTCAGCCGACCAGGGCATGACGCACAGGTAGACCATGGAGCCCAGGATCAAGACCTTGTCCGTGAAGGGGTCCGCGATCCGGCCGAAGGCCGTGATGATCTGATCCCTGCGTGCGAGGTAGCCGTCCAGGTAGTCGGTGGCCGCGACGACCACGAAGAGCCAGAAGGCGATGAAGAACGGAGCTCGCTTCTGCTCGATCTGCTCCGCAGACACGTCCCCCCAGACCGCGAAGATGGCGAACAGCACGAGGGAGCCAGCGAAGCGGATCATGGTGATCCGGTTGGGCCAGTGGGCGAAGACGCCGTCGCGATCCGCTCCGGTCATGCCGGATCTCCCGCCACCTGCGTGCCGATCCAATTGTGTTCCTGGTCGGTGGCCTCGATGCGCACGCGGATGCGGTCTCCGACCGCGGCATCAGGTGCTGCCGCGAAGGTGACCATGTCGACCTCGGGCGCATCATGGACCGTACGACCAACAATGACGCCGCCGTCGGGGTCAGGCGGCTCGTCCACGAGCACCTCGACCTCCGTCCCGATAGCACTGGATTGGGTCTTGGCCAACTGAGCGTCACGCTCCTCGAGCACCGCATCCCGGCGGGCCATGGCCTCCTCCTCCGGGACGCTCCCCTCGAGGCCGAAGCCCGGGGTGCCCTCCTCGGGGGAGTACGTGAAGGCGCCGACTCGGGAGAGCTCGAACTCGCGGATGAGGTCCACGACCTCGGCGGCGTCCTGGTCGGTCTCCCCGGGGAAGCCAAGCAGCACCGTGGTCCGCAGCGTCAGGCCAGGCACCTCGGTGCGCAGGCGGTCCAGCGTACGGCGGACCTGATCGCCGCTGCCTGCCCGGCGCATGGCCCGCAGTACGGGCGTCGCGGCGTGCTGAACAGGGATGTCCAGGTAGGGCACCACCTTGGGGTGCTCCGCGAGCAGGGGTGCGAGGTCCCAGGGAAAGCGGTTGGGGTAGGCGTACATCACGCGCAGCCTGGCGTCACCGTCGAGGTCTGCGAGGGACTCCACGAGGGCGGGTAGCTCCGTGCCCAGGTCGCGCCCCCAGGCGGTCGAGTCCTCTGCCACCACAACCAGTTCCTTGACGCCAGCGCCGATCAGCTCCTCGGCCTCCTCGAGGACATCGGAGGGGCGCTTCGAGCGATGGGGTCCGCGGATCGAGGGGATGGCGCAGAAGGAGCACGTGTGGTCGCAGCCATGGGAGATCCGCAGATAGGCGTAGCTGCCAGGCGTAGCGAGGAGCCGAGCCCCCTCACGGCGCGGCTCACGCAGGCCGGGCCCCTCGAGGTACCGCTGATGCTTCTCCCCCTCGGACATGCTGCGGATGTTCCGGGCGAGCGCGCGGTAGTCGCTGATCTCCGCGAACATGTCCACGTCGGGATACTGACGCTCGAGGGTCCGGCGGTAGCGCTGGACCAGGCAGCCCGCGACGACCACGGCGCCCAGGTCCCCCGCCTGCTTGCGCTCCACGAGATCACGGATCGCGCCGTGGCTCTCCTCTCTCGCAGGCCCGATGAAGGAGCAGGTGTTCAGGACCACCGTGTGCGCCTCCTCCGGATCGCCCGTGACGACGAGCCCTTCCTCCGCCATCCGACCGAGGATCAGCTCGGAGTCGATCAGGTTCCTGGCACACCCGAGGTGAATCAGGGCCACACGGTCAGCGGGACGGACTGTCAAGGGGATCAGAGGTCAGGTCAGGAGTGGGCGAAGTGGTCCTCCCACTCCTCCTCGCTCAGGAGGATATCACGCTTCTTGCCCCCCTTGTACGGGCCGATCAAGCCCTCCGCCTGAAGCTGATCCAGAAGTTGGCAGGCCTCATCGAACTCCATGTCGAGCTCCTGCTGGAGGACCGAGACCGCCACTCGGCCCTGCCGCACGAGCACGCGGCCCGCCTTGAGGAGTCGTTCGGAGTCCGCCGAGGCCCCGGAGGGCGGCGACTGGGGCTCGAGAATGACGGCCTCCTCCTCGAGCGCCTCCTCGTACTCGTCCGGATCAGCGTCCTCGAGCTCTGCGGCCGCCTCGTCCTCCTCGAGGTCCTCCTCGGGATCCTCCGCAGGGTCCTCTTGGGGGCTCTCATCCTCGGCGGCCTCCTCGTACTCGGCCTCCTCGTACTCAGCCTCCTCCTCCTCGTCGGGCTCCTCCTCGTCGCCTTCCTCTTCTTCCTCTTCTTCCTCTTCTTCGTCGAGCTCGGCCGCTTCGTAGTCGTCCTCGTCCACGAGCTCGTAGTCACCGTCCTCGAGGGCGTCGATGTCGATCGGGTTGCCGTCCTCGTCGACGTACTCGTACTCGTCTGACTCTTCCTCAGGCTCTTCCTCAGGCTCTTCCTCAGGCTCCTCCTCAGGCTCCTCCTCCTCAGCTGAAATCTCGTCAGCCGGGGCCTCACCCTCGAGCGAGTCCTCCGGCGAATCGGCGGCCTGAGCCTCCTCCCCATGGGCGAGGGCGCCCCCTTCCGGCTCGTCACCAGAGCCCGGACCGGCGGTCGGTACAGCGGGATCTTCAGCCGTGCCGCCGCGGGTCCAGGTCCCATCGGCCTCGGAGACCGTGTCTCCTTCGAAGCCGCCTTCCCACGAGGCCGGGGGTCTCGGGAGCGAGAGCTCGTCCACATCCGACTCCAACGGCGCCACGCCGCTGGGGAGATCGGTGACCGATGCTTCGGGGGCGGCGGCGCCATCGCCCACCGATCCAGGCGCCAGATCTCCCTCTCCACCCAGGCGAAGCGACTCCTCGTCGTCCACCAGGTCGAAGGGAGCCACGTCTCCGATCGGGGTCGTGAGTTCAGCAGAAGGGGCCGGGGGGACGACCTCTGCAGCGGGGGGAGCGGGGCCAGCAGCGGCGGCGCCCCCAAGGGGCGTGGTTCCCTGGGGGATCTCCCCCTTGAGCCGAGGATCGTCAGGGTAGGGCGAGGGCGGAATCGGCTCCACCTGCTGGAGGCTGGCCGAGGCGTCGCGCCAGACCTCCTCCATGTAGGCGAGGGTGTTGCCGTCCGGCGCGAGGGCAGCCGCCTCATCGTGAGAGACTCCCTCCGCCTCCCCTCGCACCAGAGCGTCGCCGAGGGTCTTGGGCTCGCTCTTCTTCGGGGCAGGCATCGCGACCCGGGGCCGCCTGCTCATCAGGCGACCGCTGACGGCGCCCACCAGACCCCCGAGCCAGCTTGGAATCGCAGCGAAGGAGAAGCCGCCTGCTTGCGCGGAGGGGGAGGGACCGTCCACCACCGGGTCAGCCTCACGGTCAAGCAGCGGCATCCCGGCGCCTGTGGAAGCCGGTGAGGCCGGATCGGCTGCCGGTACTTGCTCGGCGCTCGGTCGCGCGGGGGTGACGGCCTCCGAAGCTGCTTCGGGCGCGACGCCGCTGGAAGCTGCCGGGCGGCCACCGGTCGCCTGAGACGGCTTGGGCCGGCGAGACGCGGCGCCCACGGACTCCTCGGGCCCGCCTGCCGCCTCACCGCCCTTCGCCTTCCCGCCAGCGCCCCTGGGGGCACTTGATCCTGAACCGGGTGACTTGCTGGCGGGCCGACTGCTGGACTGCCCGCCGCGACTCGGAGGGGAGATCTCCTGCACCGCCGGCCCCGAGCGCTCGGCGCTCGCGCGCCGCAGCTCGGGTCCATCGAGGGAGACCTCGAGGGTCCTCGAGCCCTCCCTGGGCGCCTCGGCGAAGGCGAGCCAGAGCGCGACGGCGACGATGCCAGCGCCCACGAGGATGCCAGCCCAGGGGCCGACGGCGTCCGCCAGCCGGGCGCCGGTCCCGTCGCCGATCCGTCCACCCGAGCCGACAGCCAGGGCGCTCGAGATCGCCGCGACGCCGAGGCCACAGACCACGATCCCGACCATCCGGCGCATGAGGTCAGACCGGAGCGCGCCCAGAACGGCCATGGCGCCGAAGACCGCGATGGCGCCGGAGATCATGAGGCCCGGCCACGTCCCGACCCAGGTCTCCACCCGGGCCGCGAGGGCGGCGGTGCCACCTAGCCCAGCCGAGGACAGGTCCGTGCCATCCCGGACGGCCTTGATCAGGGCGACCGCAGGCAGGCACCCGATGAGAAACAGAACGCCACCGAGGAGCTCGGGCCCCCTCGAGGGAATCCGGGCCGCGCCGCGCTTACGAGGGTCTTCCTTCATGGATCGATTGGCTCATCAAGCCTTGTCCAGGTTGGCCTGGTTCTCCTCCCAGTCCTCGAGGGTCATGAAGATCTCCCGAGCCTTGGACCCCATGTGGGGGCCGAGGATCCCGGCGTCGCTCATCTGATCAATCAGCCGCGAGGCACGGGTGTATCCGATCCCCAGGGCCCGCTGGAGGAGGCTGGCGGAGCCGCGGCGATACTTGAGGACGACGGAGACGGCCTCGTTGAACATCTCGTCGACCTTCTCGCCGCCCTGGTTCACAGAGCCCGGAGGCGCTGTCCCGGTGGCGGTCTGAACGAGCTGCTGGTCGAAGTTCGGTGCGGCCTTCTCGCACACGTGGTCCACCAGCGCCTGGAGCTCGTGATCCTCCACGAGGGCGCCCTGAACGCGGACCAGCTGGCTGGACTGCGGCGGCGTGTAGAGCATGTCGCCCTGGCCGAGGAGCTTCTCGGCCCCCATCTGGTCGAGGATGACGCGGCTGTCGATCTTGGACGCGACCTGGAAGGCGATCCGCGTGGGCAGGTTGCCCTTGATCAGGCCCGTGATGACGTCAGTGCTCGGGCGCTGGGTGGCGACGATGACGTGAATGCCGACGGCGCGCGCCTTCTGCGCGAGGCGCGCGATGGCCTGCTCCGCCTCCTTCTTGGACTGCATCATCAGGTCCGCCATCTCATCGATGACAAACACGATGTAGGGCACGTGACGCGGGGTGTACTCCTCGTTGAAGTCGTCCCCGAGGCGCTCTCGGAGCTTGTCCTCACCGAGCTTGTTGAACGCCTTGATGTTCTTGACGCCGGCGTTGTTGAAGAGCTCGTAGCGGCTCTCCATCTTCTCGACCGCCCAGAGCAGGACGTTCGTCGCCTGCTTCATGTCGGTGACGACCGGCAGCTCGAGGTGCGGGATGTTCTGGAAGATCGACAGCTCGACCATCTTCGGGTCGATCAGGATCAGCTTCACATCGTGCGGCGAGCGCGTGAGCATGATGCTGGCGATGATCGTGTTGATGCAAACGGACTTACCAGAGCCCGTGGTGCCGGCGATCAGCATGTGCGGCGCCCGCGCGAGGTCCTCGACGACGGACTTGCCCTCGGCGTCCATCCCGAGGAACAGCGGCAGCGCCAGGACGTCGTTGTCGTACGCCTCCTGGGTGACCAGCTCGGAGATTCGCACCGTCCGGCGGTCCTTGTTCGGGACCTCCACGCCGATCGTGTTCTTGCCCGGGATCGGCGCGATGATCCGCACGCTGCGCGCCCGGAGCGTCGCCGCGATCTCCTGGGCGAGGGCCGTCACCTTGTTCATCCTCGTGCCCTGGGTGACCGTCAGCTCGAACATGGTCACGGCCGGGCCGACCTGGGCGCCCACCACCTCGGCTTCCACGCGGAAGCTCCGAAGCGCGTTCTCGAGGTTCTCGGCGCTGGTCTCGAGGAACTCCTTGTCCACCCGGGCGCTGCCGCTGGGGGCCTCGAGGAGCTCGAAGGAGGGCAGCTCCCAGGGGCCCGGGGGTGGGGTCGGGGGCTCGTAGATGGGCTGGCTGATCGTCGAGGCGCGCTTCGCGGCGGCGGCGGCGGCGCGCTTCGCCTTCGCGGAGACCTCCGCCTCGTCGAAGTTCAGCTCGGGCTCGGGCTCCACCTCAACAGCGGCCTTCTTCTTCGAGCGAGAGCGGCTCTTCTTGGCCGCAGGCTGGATGATCTCCGGCTCCTCCTCGACCTCCTCTTCCCACTCCTCTTCCTCCCACTCACCCTCCTCGAGCTCGTCGGGATCCACCGGGTTGCCGTCCTCGTCGACGTACTCGTACTCGACCTCCTCGTCTTCCTCCTCCTCGATGTCCTCCACGTCATCGTGGGCCTCGAGGTCAGGGAGCGGGTCCTTCTTGGCCCTGGAGGCCGGCTTGCGCGGCCCGCGCGCAGCGGCCTTCCTGCCGCTCTTCTTGCCCCCCTTGGCCGCACCGGGCGCGAGGTCCGCGCCACGAAGGAAGTCCCAGATCCCCACGAGGAGGCGCTTGGTCCATCCCAGCACAGCGGGGAACGTGTGCTCCCCCATGCGGTCGCGGCGATCCTCCAGCCACTCCCCAAAGGCACTGATGGCCGTATAGAACGCCATCTCGGTGGCCAACAGGGCGGAGATGATGGCCATGGTGAGGAGCACCACCCACAGCCCGATCTGGCCGAAGCGGTCCACGAGGCCCCCGTTCGACACGAGCGCCAGCCAGCCTCCAGGACCGTAGGGCAGGTCCGGAGAGAGGCTCGACATCACCTCGTCCTCACCGACCTGGCTCAGCTCGTCCTGCGCAGCCAGGAAGGCCTCCCTCGACTCCAGGTCTGGCCCGAAGCCCAGGTCGAGGACGAAGGCCGTGCTCAGCACGAAGCACACCACGCCCAGGAAGCGCAGCATCGGCATCCGGATCTCCCGCCGCGCGACCACGATCGCGCCCCAGAAGATGCCCAGGATCGCGAGCAGGTAGCCTGAGAGGCCGATGGCGCAGAAGGCGCCGTTCGCGAGGTAGTGCCCGAGCCGGCCGCCGAGGTTCGCCCCCTCGGGGGCTGCCGCCAGCGGAGTGCTGAACGTCACCATGGACAGCAGCATCCAGATCGAGGTCCCCACCAGCGCCAGGCCCCCCAGCTCGCGTACCCGCGCTGACGAGTCGTCGTCCAGGGGCTCGCCCATGACGAGACTAGCCGCGAGCTGACGCCAGCGGCCTCGATCAGCCCCGCGGGCTGCTTTCTTCTTTGACTTCTTTCGCGCCAACTCGACTACTCCGCGCGTCTCCCCCCTCAAGGAGACGAACTGCCCTCCATCGTTGCGTTCCGGGGAACGCGGTTCAACGATAGGCGCCCGTGAATGGGCCCTCTGGCCCGATCCTTCCGAGAAATAAGCTCCCGCCCTGCCTGCTGCTCATGCTCCTGGCCCCCCTCGCCTCCACCGCGCTTCTGCTGACGTCACCGGCCCCCCTCCAGGAGACCCCCGTGGCTCCCGAGGTCCTGGACAGCCTCGTCGTCGCTCCGGACGAAGAACTGAAGCTCACGGACACGGGTCCGACAAAGAAGGGCCCCTGGAAACTGCAGGACGCGGTCGGAGCGCCGGCGTGGCTAGAGGTCAGCGGTCAGTTCCGGACACGATTCGAGAACCTGAGCGAACGCTTCAAGATCATTCAGGACGAGGGGAGCGGCCAGATCCTGGTCCTCCGCACGCTCCTCGCCATGACCCTCAAGGACGAGTTCCTCTCCCTCACCACCGAGCTCGAAGATTCGAGGGCGTACGGCTACCCCAGCGACGAGATCCTCTCCACCGGTCAGGTCAACGCCGTGGAGCTGCTCCAGGCCTACGCCAGGGCGGACTTCAGTGACATGTTCACGGGCGGCGACAAGACGCGCGTCAAGCTCGGCCGCCAGACGATGGACATGGGGAGCCGACGGTTCGTGGCCCGTAACCGCTACCGGAACACGATCAACTCGTTCCTCGGCGCGAACGCGCGCTGGGAGGACAACACGGGCAGAGCCGTGGAGGCCTTCTTCACCAGCCCCACTGTCCGGCTGCCCAACGCCGGCGATCAGGAGGCCCTCAGGAACAACGAGATCCAGTTCGATAAGGAGTTCGCGGACAACAACTTCTGGGGCCTGTTTGGCTCCCACAAGGAGGTCATCGAGAACGTCAACGCCGAGCTCTACTACTACGGGCTCGATCGCGGCGACGTGTTCAACCTCGCGGTGGCGGACCGCAAGCTGCACACCTTCGGGAGCCGCTGGTACCGCCCCACAGCTGCCGGAGAGCCCTTCTGGGAGATCGAGTACGCCTACCAGTTCGGCGAGTCCCGCAGCACGAAGGCGGCGTCGAACACGACCGACCTCGACCACAGCGCCTACATGCTGCATGTCTCCGGCGGCTACGCGTTCGATCACAGCTCCGCCCTGAAGGTCGAGGGCCTGTTCGACATCGCGACCGGCGATAGCAACCCGAACGACGGGCAGAACAACCGCTTCGACTCCCTCTTCGGCGTCCCCCGTTTCGAGTTCGGCCCCACGGGGATCTTCCGATCCTTCACCCGCGCGAACATCATCTCGCCCGGCCTGCGGCTCACAGGGAACGTCGTCGACGACTGGCAGGTCCAGCTGACCCAGCGGCCGTACTACCTGGAGTCCAAGACCGACGCGTGGACGACCACCGGGTTCCGGGATGACACCGGCTCCTCGGGCCGACACGTGGCGGACGTCACCGAGATCCGGGTGCGTAAGCCCCTGCTGAACGGAGGCGCTCGCTTCGAGTTCGGGGGCGCTTACCTGGCGATGAAGGAGTTCGCCAAGAACGAAGGGGACGGCAAGGACTCGATCTACACCTACGCGCAGATCACCTTCAGCTTCTGATCCCGGCCGTCCTGCGCCTGCGAGACTGCGCCTGCGAGACTGGGCCTGCGAAACTGGGCCTGCGAGACCCGGAGCCGGCGGCAGGCGTCCACCGGCTCCTTCCCCAGGCTCCTCGGACAGCGCCCCTCCGGGGGCTTTAGAGCTCAGCTTGGCGTCGGGCCGTGGGGGCCGATGAGCTGGATGAGGCGCGCCGCCGTCTCCCGCTTGGGGCAGCCCTCCGCTGACCAGAGCGCACCGTCGGCGTCGAAGACCGTGACGCTGGACTCCGGCGCGTTCAGGGCGCTGGCGCCGTTGAGGACGATCCAGTCGGCGTTCTTGCGCACGAGCTTCGCGGCCGCCCGCCTCTCGCCGTCCGCCGTCTCGAGGGCAAACGCGATGACCTTGCGGTCTCCCTTGTCCCTGGTGATGGTGCGCAGCAGGTCCGGATTCTCGACGAGCTCGAGCACCGCTGGGGCGCCGCCCTCCTCCTTCTTCTTCCACTTGCCGTCGAGCCGCTCACGGGGCCTGAAGTCACCCACTGCGGCGGCCATGTAGATGGCATCGGCCCGCGGAAAGTGCTCCTCCAGCGCGGCGAGCATGTCCAGGGCGCTCACCACGTCGACCCGCTCGACCCCTGGCGGGGTCTCCAGGTGAACCGGACCCGCGATCAGGGTCGCGCGGTGCCCCGCTTCCACCGCCGCGCGCGCGATCTCGAAGCCCATTCGACCGCTGGACTCGTTCGAGAGGTAGCGGACCGGGTCGAGGTGCTCACGGGTAGGACCCGCGGTCACGAGCACGTGCAAGGAGCCGGAGGCCAAGTTCAGGCCCCCTGACCGAGGGCTCGCTCCGCCGCAGCCACGATCGTGGCCGGCTCGGCGAGCCGCCCTGCGCCCTTATCTCCGCAGGCCATGTGCCCTTCCTCGGCCTCCACCAGGGACCAGCCGTCCGCTCGAAGGACGTCGAGGTTCCTCTGGACGGCCGGGTTGGCGAGCATGTGGGGATTCATGGCCGGGCAGACCAGCCGCGGAACGCCCGCCGGCACGGCGAGCAGCGTGGTCGTCACGAGGTCGTTCGCCATCCCATGGGCCAGTCGCCCGGCGAGGTCCGCGGAGCAGGGGGCGACGATCACCAGGTCCACCGACCGGGAGAGCTCGATGTGGTCCATCGCTCCGCGGCGCTCGTCTCCCCACTCGGACACCTGGGCAGCCTCACCCGTCACGGCGTGGAAGAGCTGGGGCGAGACGAGCCGCGCGGCGTTCTCGGTCATCGCCGTCCGCACCTGGTGTCCGTTCTGAGCGAGCTTGCTCGCCAGGTCACAGGCCTTGTAGACCGAGACCGAGGCGGAGCAGCACAAGAGGATGTGGGCCATCTTGGGGTCTCGGTCCGAGGTCAGGGGAATGGGTGCTCCGAGCCTTGAGGCGCAGCCCTCGTCGAGGGTGCTCAGGCGTTGGAAGGGATCGGGAGGCCGACGATCTTGCGGATCTCGGTGACGGCACGGTCGAGGTCATCGTTCACGACGATGTGATCGTACTTCACGCGCTCACGATACTCGTCCTCGGCCTTCTTCAGGCGCCGCTCGAGCACCTCAGGCGTCTCGGTACCGCGCCCGGAGAGCCGCTGACGCAGCACCTCGAAGGTCGGAGGAGCCACGAAGACGTAGATGCCGTCCACCTCGAGCGCCTTGAGCTGAAGGGCTCCCTGGACGTCGATCTCCACGAGGTAGGTCTTGCCGGCGGTGATGGCCTCGCGCATGGGCGCCCTGAGGGTGCCGTACATGTTCCCGTGGACCTCGGCGTGCTCCACAAAGTCGCCCGCCTCGATGCGCGCCTTGAACTCGTCCACCGAGAGGAAGTGATAGTGCGTGCCGTCCACCTCACCCGGTCGGGGCGCCCGCGTGGTCGCCGAGACGCTGAAGACCACCTGCTCGTCCTCGAGCAGCTGCCTGCAGATGGTGCTCTTCCCGCAGCCGGAGGGTCCCGAGATGAGCAGGACGGACCCCTGATGATCGGAGGATGTCATTCGATGTTCTGGACCTGCTCCCTCATGCGCTCCACGTGGGTCTTGAGGTCCACCACGAGGTGCGCCACGTCGGCGTCATTGCACTTGGAGCCCACCGTATTGGCCTCCCTGAAGAACTCCTGAGCCAGGAAGTCGAGCTGCCGGCCGACGGGCCCACCCCCGGACAGGACAGCCCGGAGCTGGCCGAGGTGGCTGTCGAGCCGGGTGATCTCCTCCGAGATATCCAGCCGATCGGCGAGCAAGGCGACCTCACGGGCGAGGTCCGCCTCCGCGAGGCTCTTGTCGGCCGCGAGCTCGCCGACGCGCTCCACGAGGCGCGCCCGGTGCCGGGTCGCTGCGCCCGCCATGCGCTCGGAGATCCTGGTCACCAGCGCGGCGATCTCCTCACCCGCGCCGGCCACGTCCGCCCCCATGGCCTCCCCCTCGGTGGCCCTCATCGCAAGCAAGGCCTCGAGGGCCTCGTCCACCGCCCCCAGCACCGCGCCCGCCTCTTCGCCCGCGAGGTCCAGGCTCTGCTTCGAGCGATCATGGACCAGGACTCCGGGGAGCCCGAGCATCTCCGTCACCGAGTCGATCGGTCTAAGCTCGGGGTGCCGCTCGGCCAGGGACCTCTGCAGCTCGCCGTAGCGTTCCACCGCGGAAAGGTCGACGTTGAATGACGGCTGCCCCCCGGTTCGCGCGACCTCGACCCCGACCTGCACTGCGCCCCGATTGAGCTTGGCGCGGACAGCCTTGTCCACGACGGCCTCGAGGGCTGCATATCCCTGGGGGAGGCGCACCTTCGCCTGAAGGTGCTTGTGGTTGACGGTCCGGACCTCGACAGAGATCGACAGCTCCGCGCCGTCCGACAGCGTTCGCTCGGCGCGAGCCGCGCCGAATCCGGTCATCGAGAGGAGCGTCATGCGTGCGCCCTCTTCGGGCAAACGAACCCGCCTGGGCTCAGCGGAGTTCCAGCCCGCTGACCTCTTCCACCGAGGTGTAGGGGGCCGCCTCGGAGAGGGAGCTGGTGCTCTGGCGCTTGTTGTTGAGGACGTGGATCAGCACGGCCGACGCCAGGAACGCGATGGCCACGTAAGCCGTGAAGCGCTGCACGCCTGACGCCTTGACCCCGAAGGCCTGCTGGCCAGCTGTACCGAGGGCATCCCCGAAGCCGCCGCCCTTGCCCTCTTGGAGGAGGATGACGACGGTCAGGATGATCGCCGCAGCGACGAACAGAATGTAGAGGAGGGTGATCGCGAGGGTCATCGTTCTAGGGGGGCGTGCCTTGGCGGCGTCCGCAGGGTGTGGCGCCGGGGCTCAGCTGGCGGCGTCAATGATCGGGAGGAAGAGCTCTGGCCGCAAGGAGGCGCCGCCCACAAGGGCGCCATCAATGTCAGGAACTGCCATGAGCTCCGCGGCGTTGGTGGGCTTGACGCTGCCTCCGTAGAGGATCCGCATCGCGGCCCCGACCTCGTCACCGAAGGCCCCTGAGAGGACACCTCGGAGGTAGGAGTGGACCGCTCCGGCCTGCTCAGGGGAGGCCGTCTCGCCCGTCCCGATGGCCCAAACGGGCTCGTAGGCCACGGAAACACGGGCCAAGGCCGCGTGATCGAGGCCCTCCAGGCCCGCGGTGAGCTGGGCCTGGCAGACCGCCTCGGTGCGCCCGTCACGGCGCTCCTCGATGGTCTCGCCCACGCAGAGCATCACCTCGAGGCCGTCCTCGAGGGCCCGTCGCACCTTGCGGGCGATGAACTCATCTGACTCGCCGTAGACGTGACGGCGCTCGGAGTGGCCCACGAGGGCGACCGTGGCCCCGATGTCCTTCAGCATCCGGGCGGAGACCTCGCCCGTGAAGGCGCCCTCCTGCTCGTCGCTGCAGTTCTGGCCACCGACCCTCACATGGGATCCCGCGGTCGCCCTCGTCACCTCGTCCAGGTGCACGAGGGCGGGGAAGAGCCCCACGTCCACGCCGCTCACCGCGTGGTCTCGCACGGCGACGGCGAGGTCGCGCGCGGCGCGACGGTCCAGGTTCATCTTCCAGTTGCCGGCGACGTAGGGAGTTCTCACGCGGTGCCTCGTAGGTGGGTCGGGATCTTGGGGAGGGAGGGGTGCTGGGTCTGGTGGTCTCCGGTCAGGAGCGTCCGCCCGTCCAGCTCGCAAAGGACGCCTGCGTCAGCCACAAGCGCCTCGAGTTCATCAGGGCCAATGGCCTGCTGCCCGTCCGAGAGGGCCGCGGAGGGGTCCAGATGCACCTCGACCATCAGCCCGTCAGCGCCAGCTGCCATCCCCGCGCGCCCGATCGCACGGACCAGGTCGGAGCGACCCGCGGCGTGGGAGGGATCAGCGATGATCGGCAGGTGGGTGGCCCCCCGCAGGTGCGCGATGGCGCCCACGTCCAGGAGGTTCCGGGTGACCTGATCGAAGCTCCGAACGCCGCGTTCACAGAGCACGACGCGCGTGTTTCCCGCGCAGAGCAGGTACTCAGCCGCGTTCAGGAACTCATCGACCGTCGCCCCGAAGCCGCGCTTCAGGAGCACCGGCCGGTCCACCGTGCCCAGCTCCTTGAGCAGAGAGGAGTTGGCCATGTTGCGGGCTCCCACCTGCACCATGTCGGCCACCTCGAGCACGGACTCGATCTCCCTGGGGTCCAAGACCTCGGTCACGATCCCCAGCCCGGTGGACTCTCGCACGTCCTTCAGGTGCTGCAGCCCGCGCTGTCCCAGCCCCTGGAAGGAGTAGGGCGAGGACCGGGGTTTGAACGCCCCGCCTCGGAGCAGGGTCGCGCCCCGGCTCTGGACGGCACGGGCGATCTCAAGGAGCTCCCCGCCGTCCTCCACCGCGCAGGGGCCAGCGATGATGGAGGCGCGCCCACCGCCGAAGACGGCCCCCGCGACCTCCACGACCGTCGAGGGACGGCGCGTCGCCGACCAGAGCGGCTGCTCGCCCGGCCGGTCCAGCACCTCGATCACACCTGGGAGGACGGTGAAGGCCGACACGACCTGCCCGCGCTCGGGGACCGGGACCCCGGCCGAGACGATCTCCAGCAGCTGGGCCCCCTCCAGCAGTTGGGCCCCCGACTCCGGCGCCACAAGGCGGACACCGAGCTGGAGAGCCGCGGCATCGACCCCAGCGCGCTGGGCGTCGTCGATGGTGCTCTGGAGGTGGAGGTACATGATGGGTCGCGGAGGCGTTATTGCGCGGGGCACGCGGGCGCGCGGGCTCGTTTGGGTCACGCGCGTTTGGCTCCAGCGAAATAGCGCACCATTATAGGTGCAACGCCCCGCAAGCTCGGGGAGAGGACCGACATAAAGTCGGCCGCGAGACATGCCCGTTGACGACCAGCACGATCCAACGCCTGGGGACACCCTGGAGGCACTCCTCGACCTGGGGTCTTTGGACGCACTCCCGCGCACCGGCTGGCTCCTCCGGGGAGTCCAACCCGCGGAGTCGGTGGCCGGACACCTGCTCGGGGTCGCGCACCTGGCGCTCGCCCTCGCGCCCCGCGTCGATTCGCCGCTGGACCTCGGTCGGGTCCTGGCCATGGCGGTGCTCCACGATGCAGCCGAGGCACGCAGCGGTGACATTCCAGGCCCTGCTGGGTCCAGGCTCGCGCCCGGCCAGAAGCGGGCGCTCGAGTCGAGCCTCGCGGATGACCTCTTGACCCCGCTCTCTGCCACCGCAAGGGACGCCTTCGAGGAGTTCCAGGCCCAGGAGACCCCGGAGGCGCGCTTCATCAAGGCCTGCGACCGCCTCCAACTCGGGGTCCGACTGGTGGGCTACGAGCGGGCAGGGTGGCGTGGCCTCGACGAATTCTGGGACGGCCTCGACCCCGAGCTCTTCGCGGAGTTTGCGCCCTGCAGTGGACTCTGCGCCGAGCTCCTCAGCTCGAGACCGGGTGGATCTTGAGACGGCCGCGGATCCTCTCTGTCGTCCCGCTGGCCGCCCTGACCGTGGTCCTGGGCGTACTGGCTGCCGCGGTCCTCACGGACCCGCCCCTCGACTTCCCATTTTCCGAGCCGCCGCCCGGAGCGCCCATCCCGTCCGTCGACCTCTCCCTGGGAGACCTGACGCTCACCGGTCGAGTGATAAGTCCTGACGGCGCCCCGGTGGACGGCGCAGGAGTGTCCTTGAAGGAGGGAATCCGCCCGGTATGGACCTGGACCTCGTCGGACGGGTCCTTCGCCCTGACCGAACTCGACGCCGGCCCCAAGCGCATCCTGGTGACCGCCCTGGGGCTCCAGGCCACGGCCTTTGACGTCGAACTGGGCCCAGGGACCGCGGATACGGTGGAGCTGAAGCTGGAACGGAAGATCATCGCGCCGGAGGTGTCTGAGGGCCTCTCCCTCCAGGACCTCCGCGGAAGGATCGACCTCGGCCCGCTCGCGAGCACGGAGGCCGGCTTCGAGGTGCTCTTCCAACCGCTCCTCTCGCCGCTCGAGCTCGATGGCGGCTTCCCACGACGCGTGGCTGTGGACCGCGCGGGTCGCTTCGAGGCTCCGCTGCTCCAGGAAGGCGGCTACCGGATCATCCTGCTCTCTCCCGACAATCGAGGAGCCGACGGCCCGGACCTGCTCTCCACCGGAGCCCAGGACGTGATCACCGTCCAGCACGGAGCTGATGGCGAGACGGGCGAGCTTGAGCTCACTTCCAAGGCCGGCATGCTGCGTGGCACCGTGACCGCGCCATCGACCGAGACGGGCGGGACCGACCGGCCCGTTCGGGGCGCGCTGGTCCGGGCCGAACCGTTGACCGTGGATCCGGCCGAGCCGCGCAGGGGGACGTTGCTCCTGGAAGCCGATGACTTCAGGGCCACCCGAACCGACCCCGAGGGGCGCTTCGTCCTGCGCGACCTGCGCCCCGGCCGCTATCGGGTGACGGTGGTGGCTGGCAGGGCTCGCCGCCAGACCGATGTCCTCGTGCCGGCAGGAGGAGCCGTCGACGTCCAGTTCGACACGACACGATGAACCGCATCACAGCGATCCTGCTGGCCTTTGCCACCCTGCTGACCCACGTGCTCGTCGTGCACCGTGACCTCAGCGGAGAATTCGGGCCGCCGTACGATTCCGCATACGTGGCGTTCCGGCTGGCCCTCAACTTGGTCACCGAGGGGGACTTCGCATGGTGGCGCGACCCAACCACCGGGGAGACCTTTGGCGGACTCTGGTCCTACCCGTCCCCGATCCTGGTCTTCGTCTCATCAGCCTTCGAGTGGCTACGCATCCCTGTCGCTCGCGGGGTACAGGTCACCGGAATCCTCTCCGTCATCGCCACCATCTGGCTCTGCACCCGCTTCGACCGGACGAGGATCCTCAGCGTGGTACCTGCAGTCCTCCTGGTCTCCTGCGGCGCGGTCGCCGCCGCCGGCGGTAGCGGGACCGAGTGGCCCATCGTGATGACCCTGGGCACCGCCGCGTTCATCGCCCTTGAGAGAGGACGACCTCTCACTGCCGCGGTATCGCTCGCCCTGCTGATCGTCTCCACCCCGGCGGCCGTCCTGCTGATCATCGCACTCCTCGTGCAGACGCTGCTTCGAGGCGAGGTCTTCGGATCCACCGCTCGGGCGCAGCGAGTGCTCTACTTCTTGCCCGCGGTGGCGACGCTCGGCCTCGTCGAGCTGGCCGGTGGCTCCCTGCTCGCCGATGTCGCGAGGCTCCTCTCCTGGCAAGAGGCCGATGCTGCAATTGGCCTCGCCCACCTGAGGGACTTCTGCGTTGCGACGATCTCACCTCTCCTCCTGATCTACCCCCTGTTCGCCCTCTGCATGGGTGACCTGTCCCCGGTCGGGCGGCGAGCGCTCGCGCTTGTCGGTGTCTGGTGTGCGGCGACGGTCATGGCCGGAGGCGGGCTAGAGACATACGACCTCGGATTTATACCTGCGCTGCCGTTTGCGTTCATCGCGATCCAGGAGGGTCTCCGGCGAGCCCTTGACACGCACAAGCCGAACGTCGAGCGACTCGCGTGGGTCTCCATCCTCGCCGCCAGCCTGGGATCCCTCGCCGTCAACCGATTCCCCGGTGAGCCGTCGAAGTCGGGTGAGCCGACGGTGATCGAACGACTGCTCAAGTCCACCGCGACCCGCTGGCCGGTCCCCCACCCAACGCTCGGCAGGCCGAGCCTCCACCAGGAGATCCGGAGCACGAATCGCCTCCGGCAGATTGGTCAATTTCTGGGCGAGCGCCTCCCTGAAGACACGACCCTGCTCAGTCCCTGGCCGGGAGCCCTTGGATACGTCGGGCGCTACCGGGTCATTGACCTGCTTGGGCGGACCGACGCCCTACCTGGCTATCCACCGGCCCCATGGTCCCCGTCTCCACCTGCAGCTCGCATCACAGCAGCGCTCGGCGAAGCGCCCGACTACATCCTCCCCTGGCTCAGTGGCTTCAGGGTGGAGGTCACGGACGGAGACCACCCACGGCTCCGTCCGAGCATTCTTCGCCTCGATCCCGACGACAGCCCCTCCTACCGCGCCGAGATTGACGCGCTCATGGGAGCCTATGAGCCCCTGGTCACGGCGGGAAGGCAAGGGCCGAAGCAGCAGGCGACCGCACCGCTCCTTCTCCTGCGCCGCCGGGGCCTATTCAGTGTTCCGGCCATTGAACTCCGGATCCGGCAGGGTGACATACTCGAGTTCGTCGCGAGCTTCGGGGCCCCAGGGCCTGGAGAGCAGGCCTCCAGTCTTCCGCAGGTCTTCGATACGGTCATCACCGCCATCCGAGCCGACGGTTCCCGTTCGCTCCTGGATCCTATGGGCCGGGATCGCGGCTCGCTCGGCGACGGGCCCCTGACCATGAGCAGCCTGGTCATTGATCCCCGCTGGCCGGACGAGGTCTCGCTGCTGCGCATGTCCCTCGCGGAGCTG